>NZ_CEEDCJ010000004.1:0-494360 GCF_979253005.1 Sphingomonas sp. AC435 | reverse complement strand
TTCCAAAAAGGAGAAGGCTGCGACTTGACCCGCAACTCCGCGGGCCTGACATTACCCCCACGACCCGGGTCACTTCTCGATGAAAACGCCGGGTCAACTCTCAGTGAAAATCAACAGCCCGCCGCTACTTAGAGCACATCATGGTCTTGTGGGCGGCGTTAAGAGTCGGAAAAGCTAAAGTAAAAGGTCGATCCGATTGTACCGACATCCGTTTCTTGATTATCGGTTTGATTTTAGCGTCGGCAGACGCGAGGAATAGATCGTAGTATCCTTCCTGTATAAACTCACATGAATTTCCGACTTCGATGAGGTCAAGCATTAGCAGTCCTATGCCGGCCGTGAAGCCGATCGGCCCACCCTTCAGCAGCCCAGTTTTGCCACGGAGGTCAATGAGTACGGATGCTATAGTGGATGCGCAAACTACGGCCTGGTTATGACTGTAGGACCCGAAGGATTTGGACGAACTCAAAAATATCTTCGGACCCTTATCGCCCAGGTACTTAATCATAGATGCTTTTGTGAAGGCCGGTCCGCCATCTTGAAGGGCCCAAGCCATATAATCATATTGGTTTGTAGCAAACCACTTCAGAATGACCTTATGATCATTAGGTATCGGCAGCTTGTCGATGACCATCTGCACTAGAGCTTCTTTGCCGGCCCTCTTAGGTGCCTCAATCATACCTTTTACGTCAGTTCTGACGGACGAAAAGTCCAGCTTTATCGCTGGCATCAAATTTCCCATCATCTCGTAACTGTCAGTCACTCCGATGCACTCCCCGCCCGAGTCTGACAGGTGCATAACATTCCGGGCGGGATGTTGGAAGAACTGAAACCTGATGGAGTCCGCTCATGCTAGGGATCGCTTGATCGTAGGTCTCTTTTGACCGCCCACTTGCAGCGGCGCCCCGTTGCTTCGGCGTCCGTGCTTCTATTTGCCAGAGCAACTCTCAGGTATGCGCGGGCAAGCAATCTACTGCTCGCTTGCGTTCTTAAAGGTCGCCGCTGACGACACGAGAGTCCGAGTGGCTGTATCCGCGCCGCAGCGAACCCGTCAGTTTCGAATTGGACCCGGCCGATCGGCGCTGGGACCACGGCCGTAGCCCGGAGGGGACCCGCTAGCATTGGTTCCATTCACGATCGATCACGCCTGCCGAGCGGACGTCCAGCGGCGCTCGGGTCCGTCCGTGCCGTGGTGTGGCGTGTAGTGCTGGAGGGGTGTGAAGGGCTTAGCCGACATTGAGCTCTGGCCGATGCCTTGCCGCCGGGCATTGGCGACATTTGGCGCGTTAGACACATTGGGCGCGGTAGGCCCCGACCTTCGTGATGACACCGCCGGCTCGTACCTTGTTGCTCGTCCAGAGCAGCCAGCGGGCGCCGTCCGGCATCGCGTGGACGCTGTACGTCTCCATGACGCCCGACACGGAATAGGAAACAAGGGCCTGTAGCTCTCGACGCTGATCGTCCTTGCGGACCTCCAACACCGTGCCGCCATCCTCAGCTTCGTCGACCCACTCGCCCGACGCGGTCTTGTAGACGACGTGGAGTTGTCCTCCTTCATCATGCGCGAAGACGTAGCGCCCACCCGTGAGCCGATCGTCCTCCCAGTCCCCTCCGTCCTTGGGCTCCTGGTAGTACGCTCGGCCTATGGATGTCCCACAGGCGGCGAACACCTTGAGCCCTCTGGGAAGGCTTGTCGCTCCCGAAAGGTCTTCCTGGGGCATGGCGTCGCCTCGGCCACACGCAGCAAGCGCAAGGAGCCAGAGCGGTGCCAGAGCCGAGCCGCGCAAACGTGGCCGCCTGATTAGGTCTTGCTGCATGATCGATCATCCCCCGTTCCCCAAGGGGATCATGCACGATCGGAGCGGACCGTCCAGCGGCGGCGTCAGCTCGGCTCCAAAGTTCTAGGTTCTGAGTCATGCCTGAGCGCCGGGGCTCAGATGGTCCAAAAGGTACTTGACGGGGTTGTGAGGCATGCTCATAAGTGCGGCATACCTTCTGATCCACAGGACGCTACCGCCATGACCCGCATCGCATACTACCGCGTCTCCACAGGCGACCAGTCGATTGAAGCGCAGCGTCAGGCACTCGGCGGCCCTTTCGACCGTGAGTTCGAAGACGTCGGCGTCAGTGGTGCCGTGAAGGCCGGGGAGCGCCCAGGGTTCGCTCAGCTCCTTCAGTACGTCCGCGAGGGTGACACCATCCACGTCTACGCTATCGATCGTCTCGGCCGTGATGCGTTGGACGTGCAGGCGATGGTCCGCCACCTCCTCAACAAAGGCGTGATGCTGGACGTGCGGGGCCTTGGCGTCATCGGACGGGGCGTTGGGGAGCTCATCGTCGCCGTCCTGGCCCAGATGGCCGACATGGAACGCCAGCGCATCAAGGAGCGGTGCGACAGTGGGCGTGTAGCGGCGAGAGCGGCGCTGGAAGCGACTGGACGGACGCACAAGGGCAAGGAGAGCCTTGGGCGCCCGAAGGCCGCTGATGCCGCTGTCGTGCGGGCGTGGAGGGCTGAGAATGGCCCAGCGACCATCCGGCAGACGATGGAGCGCTTCGGGATCAGCAAGGCCACGGTGACGCGCTACTGTGGCGTAGTGGCCTGAGGTTTAATCGGGTGACGAAGGCGGTGTAAAGGTTCGTTGACACTAGGACTTCTGCGCCTGTCAGCTCCTTGCGGGTCGGACTGCTCATCGGTGTGGACGGGATTGAGGTGGACCGTCGATCGAAGGCCGAGAGGGAGCTGGAGGACACTTTAAGCCACTTATAGCCGCTATAAGCCTCCTTCCGATTGGACCCATTTATCATGGTCCATGATCCTTCAGGCCTCTAAGTTTGCATAGCTCCTATAAGAGACTTAAGGGGTAAGAATGGTGCAAACTTCCGATCATGCTGACGGTGCCTTAAGCCATGAGGTCCTCTCGACGAAGGCGTTCAGCGACCTCACGGCGACCCTGAGCACGTACGGTTCATCGCTAAGCACCGACGCCCATAAAGCCCTCTGGTCCGTCCTGACGACGATGGAAGCTGGTCTTTGGAACGAGTTGCCCTCGTCCTACTACCTGTCCGCTATCGACCCAGGGACCGGCAAGTCCCTCGCGGTCGCATTGTTCTTAAAGGCCTACAAGGACGCTGGGTTCTCACCGGCCACTGGCATCCTCGTGTGCGTCTCGCGGCTGGCAGAAGTCGAAACGTACCTGGCGGCCGCAGGGCTCGATCGGCACGAGGTTGCGATCCTGACGGGAGATGCGGCGCTTAATGCCCTCGGCGCCCCGGAGGAGCTCCACGACCAGGCGCCCGTGATGTTCACGACCCAACAGCGGATTGCAGCTCGTGGCGCCAAGTCCTCCATGAGCAGCTTGAGCGCCTTCTACTACCGAGGTCAGCCCCGCGCCCTCCGCATCTGGGATGAGAGTCTGGTCCTTGGGGATGACGCCACACTAAGCGTCGACGATCTAGGCGCTCTCCTGGCACCCCTTCGTACCCGGAAGCCGGCGATGGCAGCGGCAGTCCAGTCCCTGATGCTGGATGCATGGCAGGCACAGCCGCTTGGCGCTGTGATGGCGCCTGACGTCCTTTCAGGACCCTGGGGCACGCTCAGGGACAGGGAAGCCGTCAAGGAATTGGTGCAGCTCGCAGGCTGTCAGGTCCGCGCTGTGACCGTACCCGATGGTTTGCGTCTTGCGGGAGCGTCACCCACGATACCCGCCGACTTCGCGCCGGCCGTAATCCTGGATGCGTCCGGCAGGGTCCGAGAGAGCTACGGGCTCTGGTCGCGGCATCGTGGTGACCTGGTGCGCCTTCCGTCCGCCAGCAACGATTATCGGGATATGGTCCTGAACGTCTGGAAGCGTGGGTCGGGCAAGTGGACCTTAAAGGACCCCACGGCACGCCGCGACATTGCGAAGGCCGTAGCGGAGAAGGTTGGCGAGCGCCCAGGCGAAGAGTGGCTCATCGTCCACTACAAAGAGGGCGGTGCTGACCTTCTTGATGAGATACACGGGCTAGTCGGGCCTGACGTCGCAAGTCGCCTCCACGGGCTCACCTGGGGTAGGCACCACGGGACGAACCTATACGCCTACATCCGGAACGTCATCATCGTCGGCTATCCCAACTACGGGGCTCATGGCTACGTAGCGGCGGCGGCTGCGGCAGTGGGTGATGGCACGAGCCCGGAGCTGACACAGGAGGAGCGTGGGGCGCTCCAAGCGGGCGAGGTGGCCCATCATCTCCTCCAGGCTGTATGCCGCTCCAGTGCCCGTCAGGCCCTTAACGGCATCGCGGGGCAGTGCAGGGTTCACCTCTGCATCTCCAGCCTGCCCGGACTGGACGCGATATTGGAACGGTGCTTCCCCGGCCATCAGCGGCGGGAATGGGAGCCTGTCGAGCGTGAGGAGCTTCCGGGGCGGAGTGGTGATGTCGTCCGCTACCTGGCCGGACGCTTCGCGGAGAGCGCAAGCGTGATCGTGCAGAAGAAAGAGCTTCGCGAGGCGATCGGGCTCCACAAGACGGTACTGGCCCGCGCCTTAACCGATGAGGGCGTACAGGACGCGTTGGACGCGATGGACGTGGAAGTGCACCACTTCTTCTTCGCTAGGCGGGCGGTGTCGTTCGATCCGCTTCCGGACGGTGGGTTCGTCTGGAGCGATTTAGAATAGATCGGGCGGGGAGCAGCTCAGCAGGACGAATAGCAATCGCACCGAGCTAGGCCGCCACGCCCGAAAAGCATCATTCAAAGAACCTCTCGCTCAGAGGAAGCTGGTTCGGCGGCCTGAGCTCGCCTCCCGCAGCTTTTGCAAATAGTCCCGTCCAACGATTGATGAAGAAGGATATGTCCTCAGCATCGATAGTGAAGGGTCCATGAGCGATGGCGAAGCCACCCATTATAGGCTGCATTGCAGAGTAGAACGTCTCCTGCGTTGGCGGAATGGCAGTTGGCGAGTCGTTCATCCCAGCCGAAAATTGCCGATAGAATGAAACCTCGCGCCAGCGGAACTCGTTATCTTCGGGTGTCCTCGCGAATGCCAACACGGCCGAGAAGGTGTAAGTCTCTGGATCGTGATAACTAACCCGGTTCAACAAACATCCTAACGCCACGCCGGAATAGGCTGCAACCTCCCAATCACCCCGCGTCGGGCTTCCAGGGCGTGCGGCAGCTCGACGATCTATCGGCACTGGCGAGTCCCACGACAGAGACGCAGGGCCAAGCCGCAATGCTCGCGATCCAACGCTGGTATTCGGGGCGTCGGCAACAATGGCGCTCTTGAGTTGCTCCATGATGGCCGTGAGGTCGTTTGCGCCCTCAATGCCAATCGCTCGCCATTCTGCGGCAGCCGTTACTTCAGCTGCGTGTGCAGCCTCAGCAGTTGCCGCAGCCTCTGCGATTGCGTTCCCTGCTGCTGCCAGTGCTGCGCGAGGGCCGGCGGCCGGCAGAGCGTTGTCGGTCAAGTCGATCAAGGCTCCAACGCGATCAAGGCCCGGACGCACGGCTTGCGTCTTCCTCAGCATGTGGTTGAGCAGCCCTCCTAACCGAGCATCAATATCCTTAATGCTCGGGGGTGCGCGGTGTAGGTGGCCTTCGCGAACGTCATCGACGTCACCAGTGAATGGCGGGTTGCCTGTCAACAGAGTGTAGATGATACATGCGAGAGCGTACACGTCCGTGGCACCGGTTGGGCGCTCTCCAAGCCACTGTTCAGGAGCAGCATAGGTTGGCGTCAAAGAGCGTCGAAGGGTGTCTACCGACGTGGAGTCTTCCACGAACTTAGCTATACCAAAGTCGGCAATCTGCCATCGCCCTTCCCGGAAGAGGACGTTGCCTGGCTTAAGATCACGATGCACAATACTCGGAACCTCCTGAAGGCCCGAAATTATTTCAACTATGATCGGCTTAGCCTCGGCCCATGTAAGGCTTCCTTTGGATACAAGGTAATCATGCAGGCTGTAATCGCACTTAGGCATCACCAAGTGATAGCCAGCGCCGTTTGCATCGAGGCCGAAGTCGTAAACTGGAACGACATGGCGGAAGCTCTTAACCGCAAGCGCCTCCCCTATTTTCATTTCCCGATGAGCTGCGGCACCAGCAGTCAGTTTAAGCCGCTTTATCGCTACATCGCCAATCGCACCAGTTCCGCTGAATACCTCGCCGAAGCCCCCAGGTGGGCCAAGCCGATCGGCCTCATCATACCGCCATTCATGAGACTCAAGCCGGATAACGGGCATGCGCGGTTCTCTCCTCGGATGTAAAAAGCGCGGTCAAACGTGACCTTGATGAAATTTTCCTTCAAACAGATGATCGCTTATCAGCTTTTGAAGCTTCTCTACGAAAACGTCTTTTGAGTAGTTCCCCTCGCGATACGAGAGGCCGTCAGTTGAACGAAAATTCGGCTTGTCACGGTTTGGCTGATCGGTCCAAATCTCAAGGTTGTCGCTTGTTATAGCCTTGCTCATGTGAAGAGTGCGCTCCCGCCCGTTCTTATGGACCATCGTGACGCCGATACCTGTCGCTCCCAGCGATACTCGCATCGTGATGCCGCGCTTCTCAACTTCTTGGCGATACTTTTCTGCGGCCTCTGATGCATCTTTGATGGCTTGTTCAAGGAACGCGGCCCTCGAAGGGGCGCCGTTTTCAATTTGCAGCGCTCGCGCCTCATCATCGGCGATCGTCTTGTCGACGCCAGCGAAGAAAGCATCAAATTGACTGGGCGTGGGCATAGTGGCCTTTCAACAGATTGCGTCATCGTTGTCCCTAGCCTCGGCAAAGGGCGGGGGCAACGATCCGGCTTGAGGTCCGTTCTCCATTCGTTCTACAAGCGCGGACGGAGACTCGACCATGACCATCACGCCAGACGCAATCGCCCAAGCTATCCAGACGACGCCCACATGGGCCATCAAGGCCCTCACAGCGCCCACACAGCAGCTTCGGGAAGACGGGTGCCTTGAGGTCGCCAACCACGTCTACTCGGCCCTGTATCAGCCCCTACGGACCGATCGCGACCAACTGACCCTGCCGCTCCTTTGACGCGCGATGGTTCAAGCTCCACGCGACCTCGCGGACGTGGTGCGGCATGGCGGCTCCATCCGGGCTGAGTGTCGCTCGTGCTTCCGAGTAGCCCTGTTCTCGCCCGGAGAGCTGGGGGCCCATTTCGCTCGCAAGAGGTGGGACAGCTCGTGGCCTCAGTTCGCACGGAGGCTGAGGTGTCAGTGCGGGGCGAGGGGGCCCAAGGTGTCGTGGCTCGTGACGGAGCCGCCTCCGAGTGACCCAGCGCCCCCTAAGCCGCGCTTCGTCCGGAACGGTGGCGAAGTGCCCTGGAAGCCCGCTGGGATCGATCAGTCCGAGTGGGACCGTGCGGTCGACGATTGGGAGCGTAGGCGGCTGGTGAGGCAGGCGAGGGGGTGAGAGCACGGGCCGAGCTGTTGCCTTTCCGGCCATACTGTCCATAGCGCCCTCAACGTCGACCACCCGACGCTCGGAAGGCGTTAGCGATGTTCGGATGGTTGAAGAGGCGCAAGGCCGATGCCGGTCCTGAGTTGGTCGATAAGGACCTTGAGGACACCCTACGCGGCCTCGTGATCGCTAGCCTTACCAAGACGCATGGTCTCGATCCGCATTACAGGACGGACGTTACGTCGGAGGCGGACTTCGAGGCCCGATCACCCGTCCTGCCACTCATCGTCGTCTGGAACGAGCATGAGACCCCGCAAGGCCTCGCGTTCTCCATGTCGGTCAACAAGCACCTAGTGGAGGAGATGGCGGAGCATTTCGTGGAGCGGGATGGGGCTTGGTTCCTGACTGTTCGCAACCAGGTCGTCGAGGACCTACGGACCGCCACCTTCGCTGCGATGATGAAGGCCTGCGAGGCTACTGGATTGCCGCCCAGCGTCGTATGTCAGTCGATGGCGCCAGGCTGAGCACCATGTGCCTCACAGCCTTGGGGGTGCTCGCTTGGCGACAAGTGGATGAGGCTGACGACTATTTCATGCGCTTGCCCGCCTGGCAAAGTGCTAGGGTCCGACTCGGCCATATCGCTCGTTTGGTGGCCCGGAGATGACGCGTGGCGCACTACCGGCTGTACTTCTTGGGCCCTGACGATCGCGTCTCGCGTGCGATGGACCTCGACTGCCCTGACGAAGATACGGCGGTACGGGTAGTTGGCCAACATACCCAATTACACGCGACGGAATTGTGGTTCGGAAGCCGGAAGGTGCGGTATTTTCCGGTTGTGCAGGGGGCAGGCGAATGAAAACAGTGGGTGGCGAACGGCGCGATCGGAGCGCTGAGCTCGGCGAGCTGGCGAAGAGTGTCCGCGAGCTCATCACGCCTGATAGCGACCCGCAGGCCAGTGCGGCCTACGAGGCCATGTCGGATGACTTCGACCGTCAGCACGCCGCTGCGCTGCAAAGCGAGGACGATCGTGTCGGACGTCGTTCTAAGGAGGCCTGATCGGCACTGAAGGTCGAGGCGGCTGCAATCGTCACTGCGAAGCCCGTGCGTCGACTATCTGGAGCAATGGCGGCTGGTGAGGCAGGTGAGGGGGTGAGGTCTGCTACACCGTCACGGCGTCCGCATGGCTCTGGCTGTCCACCACGGCTCGAAGCGTCTGGACCATCTTGGAGCGCCCATCGGCGGTGAGCCCGAAGCCGGTCTCGTCACGGTCGATCAGGCCGTATTGTACAAGCGCCGCCGCCCAGCGCTGAAGGGCTGGAAGCGAGCCGAACGTGGCCTTTGCTAGGCGCTTGGCTTCGAGGCGCTCTTCGCGAACGTCGGCTAGGAAGAGATGGAGGAGAAGGTCCATCGCAGGGTCTGGGATAAGCTCGGACGGCAAAGCGGTGTGAAGAGATCGTCTAGCCGCGATCAAGAGCTGCGCGACCACCGCCAGTTCCGGTGCATCCAACAGGCTCGTGTCTGTACGCCAAACCGCCTCACGGTTTTGGTCCATCCTTGTTCTCCCGCACGTGAGCGCACTGCCGAAGGAGCGCTCATCGGAGGTGAGTATCATGACGTATATTTCACGAAGCAAGCCTATTTTGGATCATCTCGCTCGTGTGACAGTTTGATGTATGTTCACGGCGGAGAGGATCGACGTTGACAACAAACAGCGACCTCCTTCACCTCACGACCCTATTGGCCGAGGCGGCAACGATCGCCGATGGACTCGATGAGTTCCTATTGGCGGCTCGGATCGAGGACACGTTGAACCTCGCGAGGCAGATCATGCACGGGGATGCGTCGGGCGGCGGGCAAGCCGATTGATCGACCCTGCTTACTAAGGCGACGTCTAAGGCCTAGACGCTAAACCGTGGAAATCGTTGGATCGCTGCCGCTAGCGCTTTGACGGATACATGCCCGTACGTTTCGCCGACCGAAGCTGGCGCATGGCCCTGAATGGCGTCGGTGATCCGAGTTTGGATGCCGGCATCGAGAGCGCGGGTCTTGAATGTGTCGCGCCAGGCGTGGCTCGGGCGGACGTTGGGATCAATGATGCCCACCTCCTTGCGAACCCACAGCGCCAGCCTCTCGGCAATCTTCTTGTTCTGTCGGCTCTCTTCTGTTGCATCTGAGCGCTTGGCGGCATCGTAGAACATCGGGCCGTCAGCGCATCGGGCGACCGCCTCGATGAAGCCTTGCTCGATCAGGTGGGGGTGAATGGGCGCCAGTCGCGCCTCCTTGGTCTTCACGCTGCCGGCCTCGGGCGTAATGCGGATGATCCAGACGCCTTCTTCCTGCCGCACATCCTCCTTCCGGAGCTGAGTTATCTCGTTCACCCGCGCACCCGTGTAAGCGCACAGCCACGGCACCCATCGACGGGCGAACGCCGCCTGAGGTGACACACGGGGCCCGCTCGGCACCAAGGCGGCTTGCAGTATCTTCGAGGCCTCTTCGTCTGTGTAGCTCTTCTCCCGGAGCTTCACGGTCTTCGCAACCCGCACGACCACGGCTGAGGCGACATTCTCGTGGATGATCTGCTCCTCGCCCGCCCAGGTGAGGGTGGCCTTGATGGGCGTCAGGTACTTGTTCCGAACGGTCCTTGCGGTTCGCAGAGTGCCCTTGGCCGTCGTTTCCAGCATCAAGGCGTCACGCCAGTCCCTGAGGTGCTTGGAGGTGAGCTTCGGCAGGCTGTCATGGCCGATGAACGCGATAAGTCGCTCTATAGCCGAGCGCCACTCGCGCTTGACGCCTGCGCTGATGCCCTGCGCTGCCGCGTAGCTGTCAAAGGTGCGGAGGATGCCTACGGTAGTGCTTGAACTAGCGGCCTTCTTTTCGTCTCGTTCAGGCATCGGCGGTGTGGGGACTTCGTCACCGTCAAGGCGGCGGAGCCTGGCCTCGTTGGACCTGATGGCAGCATCGTTGATTGCGCGGCACAAGGTCGCGAGAGCCGGCCGGTTATCATCATTCAACGCGAAGCCGGCGTCACGGGCCAGTTCGATCGCCTCATCCCTCCAGAGCTCAATGATGCCGTCTAGGTCTCCAGCCGCCTTGAGGGACCGCGAAGCCCGCAGCGATCCCTCGGCCTCCTCGCGGGCCTTCTCGCTCCATCTGAGAGCCGGACGGTCGCTCCAAGGCGACGCGAAGGCCACGCATGCGGCCTGGAGCTGCTTGGTGACGGCGATGTAGAGGTCACGCCCTTCCTGGTCCCACCGGCCCTCTTCGTCCTCTTGGAGGCGATCAACCACAAAGCGATCGGCGAGGTACGTGACGTCGGCCGGAGTAAGGACGTTGAGGTGGCCGGACTGCTTGGCGCGCGCTTTGGCAACAATGGCGTCGTACTGCCGCATCGCTGCATCATGTCGCGTGCCGAGCCCGACGTCGCCTTGCCGCCCGAGCGAAACCTTCAGCTCCTGGGGCTGCGCGGGGATGAATGGTCGAAGGTCGACCGGATACACTCGACGAAAGCTGACGCGACCGGAGGCGTGAACGACCGTGTATTTCATGGCCAGCGGCATAGCGGGTTTGTACCTTCCGATGTACCCTTTTGGGCTTCGAAAGTGACGGAAATCCGCCAGAACCGCGCTTTTCTGCGGCTCCTGAGGCCTTTGGTGCCGGTTGCAGGAATCGAACCCGCGACCTTCGGTTTACAAAACCGCTGCTCTACCAGCTGAGCTAAACCGGCGTTCCGATCGCTCCCCTAGCGTCAGGGAACGCCGAACGTCCAGCCCTCAGTCGCGGCTACGTCATTCGCCATCGCCGCAGGTTGCCATAGATCGGCTCGCCCGACGGAGGCGCGGAGCCACGCGGCGGCCAGGATCGCGTCGGTGGAGTGATCGTCGTACGCGGAGAGCGGTGCATGCGGGCGGCTACCCAGAGCGGCGAGGGCTGTGTCGAGCGCGACGGCATCGCGCAACTTGCTGATGCCCTTGCGCATGCCCGCAGCGCGCGCGGCGATCGCGGTGTAGATCTCCACCACGGCCATGCCACGGTCGGGCAAAGCATCGAACGGCCACACCGGCACCCGCCCCGCCAGGGCGTGCAGCAAGCGCATGCCTGCGAAACTCGCTTTCGCCACCTGCGCCGCGCCGATCGCGTCGTACACGGTGGATGGCTTCCGACCGCCGTCCGTCGCGACTTCGCAGGTGCGCCAGTACAGGAAATCCGCCTTCGCGCCGTCCGCCGCACCGAGGTAGAAATGCCTGCCGCGCCGTGCCTCCAGAAACGACGCCGCGCCGAGATCCTCGTCGTTGCTGGCCGCATCGACATAGGCCCAGAGCGCGCGAGCGTCGGTGGTCGTCGTCTCCCCCGGCAGGTGTGCACCGCGGGCCACGAACGGAGCGGAGAAGCTGAAGTCGAAGCCGACCAGCATCGGTGCTTCGGCCTGCGCGAGCAGCCAGTCGAGGATCGCCTGCCGCGACCAGGCCCGCTCCGGCGGTGGCACCAGCTCGGGCGCGGCATCGCCGGCCTTGCACATTGCCAGCGCGATGCCCTTGTGATGGCGACCCTTTGCCCCCGACCAGTCGATCGCGGCGAAGCGGATGAAATGCTCAGGGACGATCGCCGAACGCCTTTCGCTGCGTCCGCGACGCGCGGTCCCACAACGCGCGGACGATGACCCGCTTCACCCGTTCCGGATCGTTGCTGCCGTAGCGGACCAGCAGTCCCGGCCAGTTCGCGTAGTGCGCCGTCTGCCAGAAGGTGTCCGGGTCGGTCTCCATCAGTATCGCTTTCTCCTCATGCGGGCTGGGGACGTGGAAGCTGTCCGGCTCGCGGCCGGGCGAGACGAAGGCCTTGCGATTCACTTTGGGGCAGAGGTCATTGTAGAAGGATTCCAGATAGGTGTCGGGCAGCGTCAGCGCGAACGCGACCACCTCGGCCCATTTACGCATCAGGAACGATCCGCGCGGCGTTCGTCCCACCACGCCATGCGCTCGGCGATGCGCTTCTCGAAACCACGCTCGGTCGGTTCGTAGAACCGTTGCCGCCCGAGTTCCTCCGGCCAGTAATCCGCGCCCGAGAATGCGTCGTCGGCGTCGTGGTCGTATTCGTAACCCTTGCCGTAGCCGAGGTCGCGCATCAGCCGCGTCGGCGCACCGAGAATGGACTTGGGCGGACTGATCGACCCGCTTTCCTTCGCCGTCTTCCACGCCGACTTCTGCGCCAGATAGGCGGCGTTCGATTTCGGCGCGGTGGCGAGATAGAGGCACGCCTGCACGATCGCGAGTTCACCCTCGGGCGAGCCGAGGAAGTCGTAGGTGTCCTTGGCGGCAATGCACTGCACCAGCGCCTGCGGATCAGCGAGGCCGATGTCTTCGACCGCCGCCCGCGTCAGACGGCGCAGGACGTACAGCGGTTCCTCTCCCGCGACCAGCATCCGCGCCAGATAGTAGAGCGCCGCCTGCGGATCGGAGCCGCGGATGGATTTGTGGAGCGCGGAGATCAGGCCGTAATGCCCCTCGCGATCCTTGTCGTACACCGCGACCCGGCGTTGCAGCAGTGCCGACAGGCCGGCGGGATCGAGCGGTGCCGGCAGTTCGATCGCGAACAGCGTCTCCGCCTGATTGAGCAGGAAGCGACCGTCGCCATCCGCGCTGGCGATCAACGCCTCGCGCGCAGCATCGTCGAGCGGCAGCGAGCGCCCCTCCAGGTCCTCGCCCCGCGACAGCAATTGGCCGAGCGCGGCGCGGTCGAGCCGGTGCAGGATCAGCACCTGCGCACGGCTGAGCAGCGCGGCGTTGAGCTCGAACGACGGGTTCTCCGTCGTCGCGCCGACCAGCGTGACGGTGCCGTCCTCCACGAACGGCAGGAAGCCGTCCTGCTGCGCGCGGTTGAACCGGTGGATCTCGTCCACGAACAACAGGGTGCGCTTGCCGGCGCGGGCGTGATCCTTCGCCTCCGCGAAGACGCGCTTGAGGTCGGCGACGCCCGAGAACACGGCGGAAATGCTGGCGAACCGCAGACCCACCGCGTCGGCGAGCAGCCGCGCGATCGTCGTCTTGCCGGTACCGGGTGGACCCCAAAGGATCATCGACGACAGCCTGCCCGCCGCGACCATCCGCCCGATCGCACCGTCGGGGCCGGTCAGATGCTCCTGACCCACGACCTCGTCCAGCGCGCGCGGCCGCAGCCGGTCCGCGAGCGGGGCATCGGCGGCCGGTGCATCGGTGGGGGCGGGGGGCTCGATCCCGGCGAACAGGTCCATTCCGCCGATGTAGGCGCTTCGTATGGCGGCGTCATCCATCGGCTGATCGCCACGCTCTGAAAATATATCTTGAGGCATCTTGTGATCGAGCATTGAAGATATATCTTGGCTGCATCGTAGAGCTAAAAGGAACAACGATGTTTGGAATGAACAAGCGGGGCTGCGGCCCCGATCGAGAGATGCGCGACGGAATGCGGCGCGCGATGCACCACGCCATGCACGGCGGTCGCGGCCCACGTGGCAGCTTCTCGTTCGAATGGACGCCGGGGCACCGGGAAGAAGGACGACCGGGACGCGGTCGTCGCATGTTCGACGGCAGCGAGCTTCGCCTGATCCTGTTGAAGCTGATCGCGGACGAACCGAGCCACGGTTACGACCTGATTCGCCGGATCGAGGCGCTGACCGGCGGTGCCTATGCTCCCAGCCCGGGCGTGGTCTATCCGACGCTGACGCTGCTGGACGAGATGGGCCAGATCGGGGAGCAGCAGGCAGAGGGCACCAAGAAGCGCTTCGCCGCCACCGACGACGGGCGCGCACATCTGGCGGAACGCGAGGAGGAGGTTGCGGCGCTGATGCAGCGTCTGACCGCGATCGGCGAGCAGAGCGAGCGGACCGATCGCGAACAGGCCCGTCGTGCGATGTGGAATCTGGGGCAGGCGGTGCGCGGCCGGTTGAAGCGCGGCGACGTGTCGGAAGAGACGTTGCATGAGGTGGTCGGTCTGATCGACGAACTCGCCCAGAAGATCGAGCGCCTGAAATGAGTGTGTCCGTAGCCCGCGTGCCGACACCATCGGCCAGCCGCTATCTCCAGCAGCTTGCCAAGCACTGGAGCCACAAGATGACCGTGTCCTTCACCGAGGAGGAGGGCACGATCGACTTCCCGAACGGATCGAAGCTGGAGATGCGAGCCGATCCGGAGACGCTCGACATCCTGTTGACCGTGCCGGAGGGCGAGGATGCCCCCCGCATGCGCGAGGTGGTCGCAAGCCACCTCGACCGCTTCGCCTTTCGCGAGGCGCCGCTGACCTTCGACTGGCGGGCGGGGGAGTAGCGGCCATCGTGCTCCCGCGCAGGCGGGAGCCCATTGGTGCGGAGCCGGCTGTTGTCCTGCTTGGCCACCGGGTTCCCGCTGTCGCGGCAACACGAGCCAGATCTTCGGATTACCCCTTCAGCGCCAGATACGTATCCAGCACCGCCTGATTGATCGCGTCCCAGCGATAGCCCGCCGCCCTGGCATGCCCCGCCTCACCCATCGATCGGCGCAGGGCGGGATCGCCGGCGATCCGCGCGATCGCGTCGGCATAGGCGGCGGGATCGCGCGGCGAGACGAGGAAGCCGGTAATGCCTTCCTCGACCAGATCGGTCGTTCCGGTCGCGCGCGCCGCAACCACGGGCACGGCCGCGGCCATCGCCTCCAGCGTGACGTTGCCGAACGTCTCTGTCACCGACGGGTTGAAGAAGGTGTCGAGCGAGGCGACCGCGCGGCCGAGCCCGTCGCCGCGCTGGAAACCGGCGAAGGCGGCGTCCGGCACTTCCTTCGCGAACCAGTCGCGCGCGGGGCCGTCGCCGATCACCACCACGCAGTGGCGCACGTTGCGCTCGGTCAGCGCGCGCGCGATGTCGGCGAAGACGTCGAGTCCCTTTTCCTTCACCAGCCGCCCGACGAAGCCCACGGCGAACTCGTCGTCGCCCACGCCCAGCGACCTACGCCACGCCATATCCCGGCGCGCTGGCGAAAAGCGGTCGTGATTGACGCCGCGCGACCAGATGCCGATCGGCGTCGTCACGCCCCAGCCGCGCAGCACCTGCGCCATGCTGTCGCCGGGCACCAGCACGGTATCGACCCGCCCGTAGAAACGCGCGAGCAGCCGCTCCAGCGGCCGCTCCAGCGCCGACAGATGATAGTAGCGCAGATACGTCTCGAACCGGGTGTGCAGCGAGGCCACGGTGGTGATGCCGTGGGCGCGCGCCCAACTGATCGCGCGGTGACCGAGGATGTCGGGGGCGGAGACGTGCACGACATTGGGGGCGAATGCCTCCAGATCGCGGCGTACCTTCGCAGGCAAACCGCGCGCGATCCGGTATTCGCCGCGTCCGCCGGGGATCGGCACCGCCGGCACGTCGACCAGATCGCCGGTGGCGGGAAAAGCGGGCTGCGGTACGGTCGGCGAATAGACGCGCACCGTGACACCCTGCGCCAGCAGATGTCCCACCAGCAGGTTCAGCGCCTGGTTAGCCCCATCGCGCACGTAATTGTAATTGCCGCTGAAGAGCGCGACGCGAAGGTCCTTCGGCTGCATGGTGGCGGGGCCATAGCGGGGGTTGCGGCGATTGACCATCCGCAGCCCCTGTCGATGTCGGCGGCGAGCGATTGTGTTCCCGTCCCGTTCCGCTATGTACGATGCATGGGGAAGCTCCAGAAACGCTATGTGTGTCAGGCCTGCGGCTCGGTCGCGTCCCGGTGGCAGGGGCAGTGCGCCGACTGCGCCGAGTGGAACACGCTGGTCGAGGAAGCGCCGGCGGTCGTCACGCCGTTCCACGCCAAGCACAATCTTCAGGGCGGCGGGCGGTCAATCGTGCTGACCGCGCTCGACGCCGATGTCGCGCTTCCGGCGCGCCTGCCCAGCGGCGTAGCCGAGTTCGACCGGGCGCTGGGCGGCGGCTTCGTCGAGGGATCGGCGACGCTGATCGGCGGCGATCCCGGCATCGGCAAATCGACGCTGTTGCTTCAGGCGGCGGCAAAGATGGCACTCGCCGGGCATAGTGTCGCCTATGTCTCGGGCGAGGAAGCCGCGGATCAGGTCCGGCTCCGTGCGCGCCGATTGGGTCTGGGCTCCGCACCGGTGCAACTCGCGGCCGCGACCTCGACGCGCGATATCCTGACGACGCTGTCGCAGGGGGCGCCGCCGACCCTGCTGGTGATCGACTCGATCCAGACCATGCACAGCGACCTGATCGAAGGCGCGCCGGGCACCGTCAGTCAGGTGCGGGCGTCCGCGCAGGAACTGATCCGCTTCGCCAAGGAGCGCGGCACGGCTTTGGTACTGGTCGGGCATGTGACGAAGGACGGCAGCATCGCCGGTCCGCGCGTGCTTGAGCATATGGTCGACACCGTGCTCGCGTTCGAGGGCGAACGGTCGCACCAGTATCGTATCCTGCGCGCGATCAAAAACCGCTTCGGCGGCACCGACGAGATCGGCGTATTCTCGATGCAGACCGAGGGACTTGCGGAGGTCGCAAATCCGTCCGCGCTGTTCCTGACCCAGCGCGAGGAGGGGATGACGGGCGCGACGGTGTTCCCAGCGCTGGAGGGAACGCGGCCGGTGCTGGTCGAGATCCAGGCGCTGACGGTTCGCCTCGCCAGCGGCGCGACGCCGCGGCGGGCGGTGGTCGGCTGGGATTCGGGACGGCTGGCGATGATCCTCGCGGTGCTGGAGGCGCGGTGCGGGCTCAGCTTCTCGTCGGCGGAAGTGTATCTGAACATCGCCGGCGGCTACCGCGTGCAGGATCCCGCCGCCGACATGGCGGTCGCCGCCGCGCTCGTTTCCGCGATGAGCGAACGGCCGGTGCCCGCCGACGCGGTGGCGTTCGGGGAAGTCGCGTTGTCCGGAGAGATCAGGCCCGTCGCGCACGGCCCGTTGCGCCTGAAGGAGGCCGCGAAGCTCGGGTTCGAGCGGGCGCTGGTGCCCTCGGCGATGGCAAAGGACGACGGGCCGCTGCGCCTGTCCGGCTTCCGCACGCTGGCGCAGTTCGTGGATCACATGCTGGGGCGCGGGTAGGGAACGATCGACCCTCACGATCGGCGTCGGCATTGCGGCCTCTCCTCGTCGCGCCGAACGTGTTTGGAGGCGACGCTATGGTAACCCCTGAGCCTTGCGCCTCTTGCCGATCGAATCGGAAGTGGACGGACCCCGGAATTCCTCGATAGCTGTCCCCTTCGAACAGGGACAACGGCCTTACCCGACTTCGCTTGTACCCCCGGCCGGAGCGTCGGTCCGTATTGGGCACTGTAACGTTAGATCGACGCTCAACGGCTTCCGTCCCTGACCCTAAAGGGGAGGTGCAGATAACGCCGCCGAGCGATGGCGCACGCACACCGCCGCCAGAGGTGGCCTTGCGCATGCCCAGCAAATCGTGTCTCGACTGGGCGCGTTACGAACGCTTTGAGTCTGCCGCATGACCTCCCTCGATATCGTCGTCCTTGTTGCGGTCGTCGGGTCCGCCTTGCTCGGACTGAAGCGCGGCTTCGTGGCGGAGGTGCTCGCGTTGTTCGCGTGGGTGGCGATGGTCGCCGCGCTGAAGTTGTTCCACATCACGCTGGCGCAGGCGCTGACGGGTGTGGTCGGCACCGTGTCGGGCGCGGCGGTGCTGGCGTTCGTGCTGATCGTCGCCGTCACCTATTTCGGCGGCAAGCTCGTCGCCAATGCGATCGGATCGCGGACGCGCACATCGGTGCTTGGGCCGCTCGACCGGGCGCTGGGGTTCGGGTTCGGCGCGCTCAAGGGGCTCATCCTCGCCAGCCTCGTCTTCCTGCTGGCGGCTTTGGTGCTCGACACGATCGGCGGCGGACCGACGCGCCGACCGGAATGGATGACCAAGAGCCGCACCTATCCGTTGCTGAACGCGACGAGCGCCGGCATCGCCGACTTCGTGGATCGCCGCCGCCGCGGTCAGCCGGTCTTCGGCGCGCGCACGCCACCGTCCGCCTCGTCGGAAAGCAGTGCGGGAGCCGCCGAATGACCGCCAACCTGTACAACACCGAAATCCTGCGCCTCGCCTCTTCGATCGCGCATCACGAGCGACTGGCCGATCCCGCCGGCACCAGCGAGAGGCGGTCGGCGATCTGCGGCAGCCGCGTCACCGTCGATCTCGATCTCGGACCCGACGGCCGCGTGGCGAAGGTCGGGCTGCTCGTCCGCGCCTGCGCGCTGGGGCAGGCGTCGTCGTCGCTGCTGGCGGAACACATCCTCGGCAAGACTCCGCAGGAACTGGCCGACGCGCGCGACACGCTGACGGCATGGCTGGCGGCCGGACAGGGTGACGCACCGGCATGGCCGGGGCTCGCCGTCTTCGCTCCCGCGCTGAGCTACACCGCGCGTCATCCCTCGATCCGGCTCGCGTTCGAAGCCGCCGCCGAGGCCGCCGAACAGGCTGCGGAACGGATGACGACGGGGCAACACGCCTGATGGAGCATGAACAGATTTCATTACTGCGCGACGGCGCGATCCTGCTGGGTGCGGGATTGTTCTGCGTGCTGCTGTTCCGCCGCCTCGGCCTCGGCGCGACGCTGGGATATCTCGTCGCGGGCGCGGCGGTGGGGCCCCATGTGCTGGGCCTCGTCGGCGATGCCGAGTCGAAAATGGGCATCGCCGAGCTCGGCATTACGCTGCTGCTGTTCATCGTCGGGCTGGAACTGAACCCGACCCGGTTGTGGCGCATGAAGCAGGAGATCTTCGGCGTCGGCCTGCTTCAGGTCGTCGCTTGCGGGCTGGCGATCACCGGCATCGTCTGGATCGCGCATTTCTCCGGTCCCGCCGCGCTCGCGCTCGGTCTGCCGCTGGCGCTGTCGTCGACCGCGCAGGTGCTGCCGATGCTGCAATCGTCGGGCCGGATGCGAACGCCGTTCGGGGAGCGCGCCTTCTCGATCCTCCTGTTCCAGGACCTGTCGATCGTCCCGCTCATCACCATCCTCGCCGCGATGAGCCGCAACCCGGCGGATGCCAATGCGCCGCCGGGTTGGCTGCTCGGCGTCTACACACTGCTCGCGGTCGTCGGCCTCGTGCTCGCCGGTCGGTTCGTCCTGCGGCCGTTCTTCCGCCTGATCGGCAATCTCGGCGAGCGCGAGATGTTCGTATTCGCGGCGCTGTTTACGGTGATCTGCTCGGCGGCGATCATGGAAGTGCTCGGACTTTCGACCGCGCTGGGTGCGTTCATCGCGGGGGTGATGCTGGCCGACAGCCCCTACCGGCACGAGCTGGAGGCGGATGTGGAGCCGTTTCGCTCGATCCTGCTTGGCCTGTTCTTCCTCGCGGTCGGCATGATGCTGGACCTGACCGCGATCGCCGAGCGCCCGCTGTTCGTGCTGGCGATGGCGGCGGCGTTGATCGCGACGAAGACGCTCGTCATCTTCCTGATCGGCCTGGCATTCCGGATGCCGTGGCGCGGTGCGCTGGCGCTCGGGCTGCTGCTCAGCCAGGGTGGCGAATTCGGCTTCGTGCTGTTCGCGCAGGCGCAGAACGGCCTGCTGATCGCGCCCGAGGCGGCAAGCCTGTTCGGCGCGATCGTGACGATCTCGATGGCCTCCACCCCGTTCCTGATGAGCGCGACCAAGCGCTTCCGACAGCAGCCGATCGTCAAGGATCAGGAGCGCGACGGTCCGAAGACCGACGGCGCGAACGCAATCATCGTCGGGTACGGGCGCTTCGGTCAGACCGTCGCGCAGATGCTGATCGCGGAGGGCGTGCCGGTGACGCTGGTCGACACCGATATCGAGATGATCGACGTCGCGAGCGAATTCGGAGCGAAGGTCTATTACGGCGACGGCACCCGCCTCGACCTGTTGCGCCAAGCGGGCGCTTCGGAGGCGGAACTGCTGTTGTTCTGCATCGATGGCGACCAGATCGACGCCGACATTCTCGAAGGGGTTCATGCCGCCTTCCCGAATGCGACGATCTTCGTGCGCGCCTACGACCGTCGCGCGCTGATCAAGCTTAGTCACAGCAAGGCGGAATATGTGGTGCGCGAGGTGCTGGAATCGGCGATCTCGATGGGCCGCCGCGCGCTGGGGGCGATCGGCGTCGACGACACCGCCATCGACCGCGCTGAGCAGGGCTACCGAGCCAACGATCGTGAACGGCTGCGCAAGCAGGTCGAGGCGGGCGACCTGCGCGCCGGGATCGGCGGCATCATCACGCAACCGGCGAGGGACTGATGCTGGGAACGATCGCGGCGCTGTCGGGCGCACTGGCCGTCATCGCGGGCGCGTTCGGGGCCCATGGTGCCCATGGCGAGGCGCAGGAATGGCTGCGCACCGGCGGCCAGTATCAACTCGTGCACGCCGTCGCCGCGCTGGTCGCGCTGCGGCTGGAGGCGCGCGGACCGGGCTGGCTGTTCGTCGCGGGCGGGGCGGTATTCGCGCTCACCCTCTACGCAATGGCGCTGGGGGCACCCCGCTGGTTCGGCGCGATCACCCCGATCGGCGGCGCGCTGATGATCGGCGGCTGGCTGTGGCTGGCGTGGACATTGCGGCCCTGACGCAGAAAGGGCCGCCGATCCCCCGATCGACGGCCCTCCATCATGCTACCGTTACGGTTCAGCTATAGGCGAGCGTCGTGCGACGGCGGCGATAGCGCATACCGCCACCGATCATGCCGACGCCGGCCAGCATCATTGCCCATGTCGCGGGCTCCGGCACCGCGCCGCCGAGCGGGGCGATCGTCCCCGGACCGTCGATCGTCAGCGTGTAGGCTCCTTCGACGCCGTTGCTGAAGGCAGTGACCACCGCGAAGTAGGACGTACCCGCGAGCAGGCTGCTCGTCAGGATCGCGTCACCGAAGGAAGCGGCCGAATCGTCGTCGGCCCCCAGCGCGTTCATCAGGGGCGACGACGGGTCGAACATGCCCGAGTACAGCACGAGGAAGCTGTCGAACCCCGTCTCCGTGGACAACGTGTAACTTCCCGACGTTCCGACCGTGAATCCGAATACGTCGTAGCTGACGGCGGTACCGACACCGGACAGTCCCGTCGGCGGCGATCCGGCAAGCGGACGGTTGAAAGTCGGTCCACCAACCGTGGTACCTGTCGCGACATAAGTCGCGGCGGCGGCGGGTGCGGTGATCGTCATGGCAGCGGCAAGTGCGGCGAATGTGATGGTCTTCATCGTAATTCTCCCTGTTCGACTCGGACGGTCCCTCGGCAGTTTGTAAATGATCCGTTAAGAATCGCTGGTCGTCAATCAATCAATTCGTTGTTTACGAACGCTTCTTCCGGCACGCGTCCGAACAATACACGACCGAATCCCAGTCGCGCGCCCATTTCTTGCGCCACGTGAACGGTCGCTCGCACGCCGGGCAGATCTTGGTGGGGAGATCGCGTTTGGCGACGCCGTTCGGCATCAGCGCGGTTCGCGGTCGAGGAAGCGCTCGACATCGGCGAGGTCCACCGATCGGTCGAGATAGGTCTGGCCGATGCCACGCGCGAGCAGGAAGGGCAGGGTGCCCGCCGCCATCTTCTTGTCGTGGCGCATATGCTCGACCAGCCGCGCGCCCGATGCGGCGATACCCGCCGCCGCCAGCCCATCGGGCAGCCCGGCGACACGGAAATGCGCCGCCACCCGCTCCGCATCGGCCGGCGGACACAGTCCGCGCGCCACCGAATAGCGGAAGGCGAGCGCAATGCCCGCGGCCACGCCCTCTCCGTGGATCAGGGTGCCGTCGAAACCCGCCTCCGCCTCCAGCGCGTGGCCGAACGTGTGGCCGAGGTTCAGGAGCGCGCGGATGCCGTTCGTCTCGTGCTCGTCCGCCGCGACGATCCGCGCTTTTGCCGCCACCGCGTGCGTTACCGCCTCGACCCGCGCCGTCGCGTCGCCCGCCAACAGCGCATGACCGTTCGCCTCGCACCAGTCGAAGAAATCCGCATCGTCGATCAGGCCGTATTTCACGACCTCCGCATAGCCGGCGCGGACTTCGCGCGGCGCCAGCGTGTCGAGCACGTCGGGGTCGATCAGGACCAGCGCCGGCTGGTGGAACGCGCCGATCAGGTTCTTGCCCGCAGCCGTGTTGATCGCGGTCTTGCCGCCCACCGACGAATCGACCTGCGCCAGCAACGTCGTCGGCACCTGGATGAATCTGCACCCGCGCTTCAGGATGGCGCAGGCGAAACCGACGAGGTCGCCGATCACACCGCCCCCCAGCGCCACGACATGATCGCCGCGCTCGACGCCCAGCCGCAACAGCCAGTCGCAGACCTGCTGGAGCGTCGCCCAGCTTTTCGTCGCCTCTCCGGGCGGCAGCACCAGCGCCTCGCTCGGAATGCCCGCACCGTCCAGCGACGCCTGCACCGTCGCAAGGTGCGCGCGGACATTCTCGTCGGTGACGATCGCCACCGTGCGGCCACGGACCAGCGGCGCTATATGCTCCGCCGCATGCGCCAACAGCCCCGCCTCGATCAGGATCGGATAGCGGCGCGCGCCGAGTTCGACGGTCACGGTCTTCACTGTTCGGCTCCCGGTGGGTTTTGCGGTGGGGCAGGTTGCGGCGCCTGTCCGATCGCGCGCAGGATCGCCGTCACCGTGGCTTCGTGCGGACCGCGCTGGCTGACGATGTGGATGTGCGCCTGCGCGTAGATCGGGTCGCGCACGCGGGCGAGATCGGCGAGCACCTGACGCGGGTTCTTGCCTCGCAGCAACGGACGCGTGTCGCGCCGCCCGACCCTTTCCGCCAGCACGTCGGGATGCGCGGTCAGCCAGATCGCGGTCGCCTGATCGAGGATCAGCGCGCGCGTCTCCTCGTTGACGAAGGCGCCACCGCCGGTCGCGATGACCTTGGCCTTGCCGTCCATCAGGCGAGCGATCACTCGCCGCTCGCCGTCGCGGAAATAGGGCTCGCCGAACTGTTCGAAGATTTCGGCCACGGTCATCCCCGCCGCTTCCTCGATCGCATGATCGGCGTCGACGAAGGGAAGACGCAACCGCCCGGCGAGCCGCCGGCCGACGGTGGATTTCCCCACCCCCATCAGCCCGACGAGCACGATCGGCCGGCCGTCCCAGGGAGAGTGGCTTTGCAACATCGCGGTCGCCGCTATACAGCGCACTTGCGATCGCGCAAAAGCGCTCGTCCCGTTCGTAAATTTCGTCTCGTGCCCGCAGCGTATAAGGTTCGCCATGTCCCGCCTGGTCATCACCGTCGTCGTCATCCTGGTCGTGGTGATCGGCGGATTGTTCCTGCTGGCGGGCCGCGACGGCGAGCGGCCGATGACCCAGGTCGAGAAGCAGGTTTCGCTTGCGAACCTCCAGTAAGGCGGGTCTTGCCGCGGCCGTAATCGCCGCCGCGGCTGCCGCGGCGCTGGCGCAGGAGCGGCCGGAATCGATTCTGCCGCCCGGCTTCGGCGACGCTGCTCCGAGCCCCGCGCCCACGGCCCGTCCGGCAACGCCCGGCCGGGTGCCCCAGCCGGCACCGGGCACGACGCCGTCGCCCGCTGCCACCGGCTTCATCCAGCCGCTGCCCTCCGACACGCCCAGCGCGACGCCGACCGCGACGCCCAGCGCCACGCCGTCGCCGATCGATCCGGCCACTCTGGCGCGGTACGAGATGCCGGCCTTCGCGCGTCGCTCGCTGAACTCGGTGGGCTTCGCGACCGAGGTCGGACGTGACGCGTTCGCCGGCGCGGACGGAGGGTTCGTCGAGGCGCTGATGCGCCGAACCGCCGCGCCGCTGCCGTCCCGCTGGCTGTCGATCGCTTTGCGTCGCGCACTGGGGTCGCGCGTGCAGCCGCCGAACGGCATCAACGGTGCGGATTTCGCCGCCGAGCGCGCGTGGCTGCTGCTGCGCATGGGCGAAGCGGTCGCGGCGCGCGCGGTCGTGCAGGGCGTCGACAACGCCGATTACACGCCCAAGCTGTATCAGGTCGCGATGAACGCGATGCTGGCGACGGGCGATCCCGCCGGGCTTTGCCCGCTGGCTGACGCCGGTCGTGCGGCGACGGGTGAGCGGGGCTGGGCGTTCGCGCAACCGATGTGCGCGGCGCTCGCGGGCGAGGGGGCGAAGGCGCGCGCACAATTCACCGCCTTGCGCCGCCGCCGCCTCGCGACCGGCGTCGATCTGCTACTGGCCGAAAAGGTCATCGGCGCGGGCAGCCAGGGCCGGCAGGCGGTGACGATCGAGTGGGAGGGCGTCGACCGCCTGACGACGTGGCGGTTCGGCCTCGCCGCGGCGACCGGCGCGACGATCCCCGATGCGCTGTTCGCGGGCGTCGGTCCGCAAGCCACCTATTGGCGCGCGCTGGCTCCCGGTATCCCGCTGGCGCAGCGCGTCGATGCGGGGGAGGCTGCGGCGGGGCAGGGGGTGTTCTCCAACGCGGCACTCGTGGATCTGTACGGCGCGGTCGCGGCGGACGACGATGCGCCGTCCGGACCGACCGCCACCGCCACCGACCTGCGCACCGCCTATGCCGGTGTCGATTCGGCGACGCGGATGGCGGCGCTGCGGCAACTCTGGGGCGCTACGCCGTCCTATGGCCGGCTCGTCCTCACGGCGCGCGCCGCGGTGCGTCAGCCTGCGCGCGCCGACAATGCCGACGCGAACCGCATCGTGGCGTCGCTGCTGTCGGCGGGGCTCGATCGCACGGCGAGCCGCTGGGTGGGCGCGGTGGCGGCCGGCAGCGACGGCTGGGCGATGCTCGCGCTGGCCGATCCCGATCGCGGGGCCGTCACCTATGCGCAGCTTCAGGGCTATGACGGCGGCAGCGAAGTCAAGCGGCGGCTGTTGTTCGCCGGACTCGCGGGTCTCGGTCGGCTCTCGGCGGAGGATATCGAACGCGCGGCCGAGGCGCTCGACGTGCGGATCGGTGCCGCGAACAGCTGGACACGCGCGCTCGACCGTGCCGCCGCCGACGGCCAGGCGGGCACGGTGCTGCTGTTGTCGGCGGTCGGCATGCAGGCGGGATCGTGGCGCGGGGTGCCGCCCGAGTCACTGTACCGCATCGTCACGGCGCTGCGCGCGGTCGGCCTCGACGGCGAGGCGCGGATGATCGCCGCAGAGGCGATCGCACGGGCATGACGCCCCTGAGCGATCGGCCGCTGATCGATCGCTTCCTGGAGATGCTGGCGGCGGAGGCGGGCGCGGCGGCGAACACGCTGGCCGCCTATCGCAGCGATCTGGCGCTGGCGTCGGAGGCGACCGGCGGCGGGCTCGCGTCCGCAGACGAGGCGACATTGCAGCGTCTGGCCGGCGGCTGGTCGTCGCTCGCCCGCGCCACCGTCGCGCGCAAGGCGGCGGCGCTCAGGCGCTTCTACGCATTCCTTCAGGACGAGGGCCATCGCCGCGACGATCCGGGTGCGGCGCTGCCCCGTCCGGGTTCCGCACGCCCGCTTCCGAAGGCGCTGAGCCATGCCGACATCGACCGGCTGTTCGCTGCCCTGACCGAGCGGCTGTCGGTCGCTCACCCGTCGGCCAACGACCTGCGACTTTCGGCACTGATAGAGCTTCTCTACGGATCGGGGCTGCGCGCGACCGAACTGGTGTCGCTGCCACGCAACGCGATCCGGCCCGACCGGCCGTACATGATCGTCCGCGGCAAGGGCGACAAGGAGCGGCTGGTGCCGCTGTCCGATCGCGCGCGCGCCGCTGTCGCGCTCTGGCGTGAGCATGTGCCGGCGGACAAGGCGTATCTCTTCCCCTCCGGTGCGAAGCATCTGACGCGCGTCCGGCTGTACCAGCTGGTCAAGGCGCTGGCGGCGGAGGCCGGCGTGCCACCCGATCGCGTCAGCCCCCATGTCCTGCGCCACGCGTTCGCGACTCACCTGCTGGCGGGGGGCGCAGACCTTCGCGCGCTCCAGACGATGCTGGGCCATGCGGACATCGCGACCACCGAAATCTACACGCATGTCGATGCCAGCCGGCTGGTCGAACTCGTCAACCGCGATCACCCGCTCGTTGACCTCGACCTCCGCCGGCCGTAACCGCCGGCCCGATGCCAAGTTTTCTGGACTTCGAAAAGCCGATCGCCGAGCTGCAAAGCCGGATCGACGAACTGCGCGACACCGCGGCCGGCGGCAACGTCGACATCGCGACCGATGTCGGCCGGTTGCAGGCCAAATCGGACAAGCTGCTGCGCGACACCTTCGCCCGGCTGACCCCGTGGCAGAAGACGCAGGTCGCGCGTCATCCGGAGCGGCCGCACTTCAAGAACTATGTTGCCGGGCTGTTCGACGAATTCCTGCCGCTCGCCGGCGACCGCGCCTTCGCGGACGATCAGGCGATCATCGGCGGTTTCGCGACCTTCCGCGGCCGCAAGGTCGTCGCGATCGGGCACGAGAAGGGTGAGGATACCGCGACGCGCCTCCGCCACAATTTCGGCATGGGCAAGCCGGAGGGATACCGCAAGGCGATCCGCCTCGTCGAACTCGCCGACCGATTCGGCCTGCCGGTCGTGACGCTGGTCGATACGTCTGGCGCGTTCCCCGGCATCCAGGCGGAGGAACGCGGCCAGGCGGAGGCGATCGCCCGCTCGACCGAGGCGTGCCTCAACGCCGGCGTCCCGGTGATCGCGGCGATCGTCGGGGAAGGCGGCTCGGGGGGCGCGGTGGCGCTGGCCGCCGGCAACCGCGTCATCATGTTCGAGCATGCGGTGTATTCGGTCATCAGCCCGGAAGGTTGCGCCTCGATCCTGTGGCGGACGTCCGATCGCGCGCCGGACGCGGCGGAGGCGATGAAGGTCACCGCGCAGGACCTGAAGGCGCTCGGCGTGATCGACACGATCGTCGCCGAACCGCTGGGCGGGGCGCACCGTGCGCCTCAGGTGGCGATCGCGTCGCTCGGCGACGCGCTGGAAAAGGCGCTGAAGGATCTGTCCTCGCTGTCGTCGGCCGACCTCCGTCAGGCCCGTCGTGCCAAGTTCCTGAAGATGGGCCGGCTCTGACGACCCACCTGTAGAGGCCCTACGACACCTTCATGTTGGACGAGACGTTTTCGAACGTTTTTTTGACCTTGCCGCCCAGTCCCTGCATTGCGGCGATCGCGGCGACGGCGATCAGCGCTGCGATCAGGCCGTACTCGATCGCAGTCGCGGCGCGGCGCTCTGCGAACACCTTTCGAAATAGCTTGATCACATCATTCTCCCGGTAGAAACAATTCGGGCGGCGGAACATCTGCCCCGCCGCCCGAACTTCGTTCGTCGTCGTCGAAGGTGGCTATCAGCCTGCCTTCATGTTCGACGAAACGTTCTCGAAGGTCTTCTTGAGCTGGCCACCCAGGCCCTGCATCGCGGCAATGGCGGCGACGGCGATCAGAGCGGCGATCAGGCCGTACTCGATGGCGGTGGCGCCCTTCTTGTTCTTGAAAATCTTGCGGATCATCTGCATTTCCGGTCTCCGTATCTGAAGCTTCAGTCACCCGGCCTACCGGCGGTTCACCGGGTCAGCACCACGGTGTCTAGGCGGCGGGCATTAAAAACGTCTTAAGCCCGGACCGGTTGTTTTCAGGATGCTTTCTGGACCTTGTCGGACACGTTGTTCCAAAGGTGCGTGGTCACGTCCGCGACCTGGCTCAGCGTCGCCAGCATCACCAGCACGACGAAGGCGAGGATCATGCCATATTCGACGGACGTGGCACCGCGCTTGTCGCGACGGACACGGGAATCGAATAGGGTCTGGAACAGCGTCCGCATGATCGGCCGATTACGGCACATGCTTTAAGGAATCATGAGATGACAGGCACCATCCTCCTGCCCGTCGTCGCTGCTGCGCTGATCGATCCGGCGGGTCGAGTGCTGATGCAGCAACGTCCGGTCGAAAAGGCGCATGGCGGCCTGTGGGAATTTCCCGGCGGCAAGATCGAGCCCGACGAATCGCCCGAAGCCGCGCTCGTTCGGGAGCTGCGAGAGGAATTGGGGATCTCCGTCGATGTCGCCGCGCCGACTCCGGTGACGTTCGCCAGCGTGCCGGCGGACGGCGGGCGCCATCTGCTGTTGCTGCTCTACGCCGTGAGCGGCTGGACGGGAGAACCGCGTGCGATCGAGGCGAGCGCCCTGCGATGGGGATTGCCGGCCGACCTTGCCTCACTGCCCATGCCGCCCGCCGACATAGCGCTGCTGGCAGCCCTGTCGCTATCGCGGGCGCTTCCGGTGCAAAATGGGCAATGAAAAAGGGGCCGCCGATCCGACGATCGACGGCCCTTGCAAGACATCTCGTAAACGAGCGAATCAGGCGAACGAAATGCTCGTCTTGACCGAACGGCGACGGCGGAGAGCGCCGCCTGCAACCCCGGCGCCCGCGATCATCAGTGCCCAGGAGGCAGGTTCCGGAACGGCGCCGCTCGCCTGGAACGTGAACGCGTCATACGCAACGCCCGCAGGGTCGTCGGTGCTCAGCGACAGGCTGGTGATGCCGCTGAAAGCAGTGAGGTCGATAAAGAGCGTATCGAAACCGCCGCCGTTGTTAAACGAAGTAGCGAACGCGCCACCCGCACCGATTCCGGAGACGAACAGGTTCGACGCCCCGTCATAGCCCGACGTTTCGAACGTCAGGGCGTCGACCGCGGCCGAAAACAGGACGGTCATCGACGCCGAACAGTTGCCGCCGACTGTATACGGGCAGATTTCATTCGCCAGTCCCGCAGCGCCGACGAAAAACCGCCCGGTCGAAGAGGTGAAGGTTGCTTCCGGATACACGATGGGGCTGGCGGTCGCGCCGGTGGAAAACCCCGTGAAGTCGATGGTGGTGGATGCCGCCGGCGATGCCGCAGAAACAGCCGCAACAGCAGCTATCGAAATTGCACTGAACATTTTCATAGTTGTTCTCCCCCGACATCGACTCGGTAGAAACGATGCCACCGACGAGGGTACAACTCGGGTTGAACCGGATGCCATATCCCATTCGGGCTAGAAGCTGCGATCAGGGGACTGATAATCCGCCATATATGGTGCTGGCTGATGTGACCTCGGCGTCTTCGCCGGAGTGAAACGCGTGGGAGCGCACTGACACCCGACGCGATTGGCCATCAACGACACACGCCCCGGCACCATAAGAACGTGGACCCGACGCGCCATGCGGCAGCGTCTCGACCGTCTGGAGGCCCGACCGGGAATCGAACCCGGGTGCAAGGATTTGCAGTCCTCTGCGTCACCACTCCGCCATCGGGCCTCGACGCGGGGAGGCGGCGCAATGCGGTGGAAACAGCCGGGCGTCAACCGCTGAGTTCACCCGTACGCCGCGGTTAGCGTGCG
The DNA here is from genome assembly GCF_979253005.1 of Sphingomonas sp. AC435. Taxonomy (NCBI): domain Bacteria; kingdom Pseudomonadati; phylum Pseudomonadota; class Alphaproteobacteria; order Sphingomonadales; family Sphingomonadaceae; genus Sphingomonas; species Sphingomonas sp. AC435. The sequence goes on along the minus strand of NZ_CEEDCJ010000004.1, from coordinate 464,793 downwards.
TTAACCAAAATTTCGCGATCCGCCGATTAAGAAGGGCGAACCGAAGAGCCACGATGTCCATCCCGCTTGCGCTGCCCGGCCCGGGCGGGATACGACAAGGTTAATCAAGTGTATTGCACAACTAATACGGTTGTGCGACGGGGGTGGTATGACGACGACGACGACTCACGCATCCGTGGACATCGCCCGGCTTCGGCAAGCGATGGTCGCCAGCCAGCTACGGCCGAACGCGGTCGACGACCAGCGCGTCGTCACGGCGATGGCGACGATCCCGCGCGAGGCGTATCTGCCTTCGACCGCGGCGTCGCTCGCGTATCGCGACACCGCGATCCCGCTCGGCCGTGCCCGCTACCAGAATTCGCCGCTCGCCACCGCGCGGCTCGTCAACGCCGTCGAGATCGTGCCTGCAGACCGGGTGCTGCTGATCGGCGCGACCGGCGGCTACACCGCGGCGCTGCTGGTCGAGCTTGGCGCGGTCGTGACGGCGGTCGAGAGCGATCCCGAACTCGTCGCCGTCGCCCGTACCGCGCTCGGGGACACAGCGACCGTCGTGGAAGCGCCGCTGACCGAAGGCCATGCCCCCGGTGCGCCCTACGACGTGCTGTTCGTCGACGGCGCGGTCGAAGAACTGCCGGACGCGCTGCTCGCCCAGCTTCGCGACGGGGCCCGGATCGCGACCGGTCTCGTCCAGAACGGCGTCACCCGCCTCGCGGTCGGTGCCCGCACCACCGGTGGCCACGCCGTGCAACCCTTTCTCGACGCCGAGTGCGTCATCCTCCCCGGCTTCACCAAGCCCGCCGCCTTTAGGTTCTGACCTCATGACCATTCGCACTGCTCGCGTCGGCCTGTCGGTCGCCGCAACGATCCCGCTCGTCTGCTTCACGGGCACCGCCGCCCCGGCCGAAACGCTGCGCGACGCGCTGCAAAAGGCCTATGCGAGCAACCCGACGATCACCGGTCAACGCGCCGCCCAGCGCGCCACCGACGAGACGGTTCCGATCGCCCGCTCGGGCGGTCTGCCGTCGCTGTCCGCGAACAGTCAGGCGACGGAGAACGTCGTTCAGGCGAACAACAACTTCCTGAACCCGGAACGGCTGGCGAACGGTCAGCTTCAGTTTTCGGTGCCGATCTACCAGGGCGGGTCGGTCAGGAATGCCGTCAAGGCGGCGGAAACGCGCGTCGAGGCCGGCCGTGCAACGCTCCGCAACACCGAGGCCACGACCTTCACCAACGTCGTCGCCGCGTACATGAACGTTTTGCGCGACGAGGCGATCGTCGGACTGAACCAGCAGAATGTCCGCGTCCTCGACGTCAATCTGCGCGCCAGCCGCGACCGGTTTCAGGTCGGCGACCTGACCCGCACCGACGTCGCCCAGTCGGAGGCGCGCCTTGCGCTCGCCCGCGCGCAGCTTCAGTCGGTGGAGGCGCAGCTGATCTCCAGCCGCGAGAATTACATCGCCGTCGTCGGCACGCCGCCCGGCATGCTCGACCAGCCGCCGGTGATCCCCAATCTGCCGTCGTCGCCATCGCAGGCGGTGGACGTGGCGCTCGATCGCAACCCGCAGTTGCTAGCTGCGCGGAAGTCGGCCGATGCGACGCGCTACGACATCGGCGTCGCTCGCGCGACCCGTCTGCCACGCGTCGCCGCGGTCACGTCCGGCACCTATTTCAATTACCTCGGCTCGGTGCCCAGCGTCGCCAATGGCCAGCGCATTCCGGGCAGCGGCACCGCCCTGACCACCGGTTTCCAGCTGTCGCTGCCGCTGTTCCAGGGGGGGCAGCCCGCCGCCCGCGTTCGTCAGGCGGAAGCCGGTCGCGGTCAGGCGCTCGAGGTGCTCACCGCGACCGAACGCGCCGTCGTCTCCCAGACCCGCTCGGCTTACGCGATCTGGCAATCCTCGCAGCAGGTGATCGCCTCGTCCGAAGCGGCGGTGAACGCCAACAAGCTCAGCCTGGAGGGTGTGCGCGCCGAAAACAGCGTCGGCACCCGGACGATCCTCGACATCCTCAACGCCGAACAGGAACTTTTGAACAGCCAGGTGACGCTCGTCACTGCGCGCCGCGATGCCTATGTCGCAGGCTTCGCGCTGATCGCCGCGATGGGCAACGCAGAGGCCCGCGACCTGGGGCTGGACGGCGGATCGCTTTACGATCCCACGATCAATTACCAGCGCGTGCGCGGCCGGATCGGCGATTTCGGCGGCGACGGAGAGCCGACGCCGATCGCGGGAACGACCCGTTCGACACCGGCCCAGACCGCGATCGTCAACCGGCCGCTCGACCCCGCGCTCGATTCGAACGTTGACAGAAGCCCGGCATTAACCACAGGAAAGTCGTCGCCGAACCGCCAGTAGGGGCGTTTCGATCGGGAAGTGCCGCTGATGGGGGACATGAGCGTGGAGCCGTCGATGGAAGAAATCCTGTCTTCCATCAAACGGATCATCGCGGAGGAAGGCGACGGGCCGACGCGTGGGCGTCGGATGTCCCGTCCCGCGCCCCCGCCACGCGACGACGATCATGAGGTGCTGGAACTCAGCGATCCCATACCGGAGCCCGGTCGGCCGCAATTCTCGCACGCCGAGCCCAGCGTCGATCGCCGGCCCGAACCCGCTCCTGTTGAGCCCGCCCGCGTGGAGACGGCTCGCGCCGAAGCGGCGCGTGTCGAGCCGATCCGTCCGGAACCGCAATCCTATTCCGAGCCGGAGCCTGCTCCCCGGATCGAAGCCAGCCGTGCCGAAGCCGCTCGCATCGAACCGCCGCGTCCGGAACCCGTTGCACCCGCAAAGCCGTCCGCGGCCGAGCCCGAACCGATCATCTCCGCCTCCGCCGCCGAAGCGAGCCGGGGATCGCTCGAGAACCTGTCGCGTCTCCTCGTGAAGCCCGATCCCGCCAGCGACGGCACGCTGGAAGGGATGGTCCGCGACATGCTGCGGCCGATGCTGCGCGATTGGCTCGACCGCAATCTGCCGGCGATGGTCGAGACGATGGTCGCGGACGAGATTGCGCGCATTACCGGTCAGCCGAGATAGCGGACGCGTGACGAACGGAACTGAAGATCGGCCGAACGGTTCGCTCGGCATGGGAACACATGACCTGGCGGGTACGGACGATTTCGAACATGGCCATGTCCCGCCGCCCGTAATCGATCACCGGGCTGCGCCGCACGATGCGCCGCACGACATCTTCTTCGCCGCGGTGAAGACGACCCGGATGCCGATGATCGTCACCGACCCCAAGCGTCCCGACAACCCGATCATCTTCTGCAACGAAGCCTTCACCTTCATGACGGGGTATGAGGAGCACGAGATCGTCGGCTCCAACTGCCGCTTCCTGCAAGGACCGGAAACCGATCGCGACATCATCGACCAGCTTCGCGCCGCGATCGCGAAGCGTGAGGAGATTGCGGTCGAGGTTCTGAATTACCGCAAGAACGGCTCGACCTTCTGGAACGCGTTGTTCGTCTCGCCCGTCTTCGACGAAAGCGGCGAGCTCCTGTATTTCTTCGGCTCCCAGCTCGACATCTCCCGCCGTCGCGAAGCGGAGGAGGCGCTGCACGAAGCGCAGAAGATGGAGGCCGTCGGCAAGCTGACCGGCGGTATCGCGCACGACTTCAATAATCTTCTGCAAGTCATTCTGGGATATGTCGATATCCTCGAAGCCAAGATCGATGCCTCCGACCGCGGCGCGCGCCGGGCGGTCGATGCGATCGCGATGTCGGCCAATCGCGGCGCGACGCTGACCCAGCAACTGCTCGCGTTCGCGCGCAAGCAGGAGTTGCGTGACCGCTTGCTCAACTTCAACCAGCTGATCGCCGACTTCCGCCCGATCCTCGATCGCACCGCAGGGGAGGGGGTGACGCTGCGTCGCCAGCTCGACGACCATTTGTGGAACTGCCGCATCGATCCGGTGCAGGCGGAAATGGCGCTGCTCAACATCATTGGCAACGGCCGCGACGCGCTGGGCGGATCGGGCACGATCACGATCTCCACGCGCAACGCCGTGCTGCCCGACGACGGTGCCGGCGCTTCGCTGAAGCTACAGCCCGGCGAATATGCTGCGATCACGATCGGCGACGACGGTCCGGGCATCGATCCGACGATCGTCGACAAGATCTTCGACCCGTTCTTCACGACCAAGGAAATGGGCAAGGGTACCGGCCTCGGGCTCGCGATGGTCTATGGTTTCATGCGCCAGTCCGGTGGGCTCGCCACGGCCGAAAATCAGGAGGGCGGTGGTGCGCTCTTCACCCTCTACTTTCCGCGCGCCAGCGGTTCCTCCACCGAACGCCGCTCGCCGGTCGTCCAGCCACGGTCGCGCGGTGGGGTCGAACGCGTGCTGATGGTCGAGGACCAGATCGAGGTCGGCGAACTCGGGCAGGAGATGCTGCGGGACCTCGGCTATGACGTCACGCTCGTGAACAGCGCGCGCGCCGCGCTCGACGTGCTGGCCGGCGACTCGGACTTCAAGCTGCTGTTCACCGACATCCTCATGCCCGGCGGCATGAACGGCGTCGGTCTCGCCAATGCGGTGAAGCGCGACTATCCGCGCACCGCGGTGCTGCTGACCACCGGTTTCGCGGACGAGGCGATCGACGAGGGTGCGCGCAGCTACGAACTGATCCGCAAACCCTATCGCCGCACCGAACTGAACGAGCGCATCCGTCAGGTGCTCGACAAACCCGGCGCGCGCACCTGAGGCTTGTTGTCGCAGGTTAAGGCTTCTGCTTTATCTTGCCGCCATGAAGCACTTCCTCCTCGCGAGCGTCGCCCTCGCCCTCGCCGTCACCGTATCTCCCGCCGTTATCTCGCCCGCAGCCGCTCGCCAGTTGACGATCGACGACGTGACGATGCTCAGCCGCATCGGTACGCCCACCGCGTCGAAAGACGGCCATTGGCTCGTCTGGGCGCAACGCGAAACCGACCTCGCCAACGATCGCGGCACCTACGACCTCTGGCGGCTCAACCTGACGAAGCGCGGCGCGAAGCCCGAAAAGCTGGCGGCGGAACCGGCCGTCAACGAGAACGACCCGCAGATCGTCGGCGACACCGTCTACTTCACCTCCGACAAGGATGGCGGCGACGGCGCAGTCTGGTCGATGCCGGTGACGGGTGGCGAGGCGCGCAAGCTCACCGCATTTCAGGGCAGCTTCAGCGGCTTTAAGGTGTCACCCGATGCATCGAAGCTGCTCATCTGGGCCGATCGCCTGCCCGGCGCGCCCAGCCTGACCCCGGCGATGGTCAAGAAGGCCGCGGATGCCGGCTCCGGCCGCACGTACGACCAGCTGTTCGTCCGCCACTGGGACACCTGGGCGGACGGCACCCGCTCGCAGCTCTTCGTCCTGCCGCTGACCGCCAACGGCGCGACCGGAGACGGCGTCGTGATCGAGGGCGCGCTGGTCGGCGACACGCCGTCGAAGCCCTATGGCGGCGGGGAGGAATTGGCGTGGAGCCCCGACAGTCGCACCGTATACTTCGCCCTGCGCGAAGCGGGCCGGATCGAGTCGACCTCGACCAATCTCGACATCTTCTCCGCCCCCGCCGATGGCTCCGCCGCGCCGACGAACCTCACCGCCGACAATGACGGCATGGACAATCTGCCGACCGTATCGCCCGATAGCCGCAGCCTGGCCTATTTCGCGATGAAGCGCCCCACCTACGAAGCCGACCGTCAGGTGCTGATGATCCGCGACCTCGCCTCCGGTCAGGTGCGGGCGGTGACGGAGGCGTGGGACCGTTCCGTGGCGTCGATCGCATGGGCGCCCGACAGCCGGTCGCTCTACGTCACCGCCGACGACGTGCAGGAGACGCCCCTGTTCCGCGTCGATGCAAAGACGGGCAAGGTCCAGCGGCTGACCGGCGAAGGCCATGTCTCTGCTGTGGCCGTCGTACCGAAGGGTGCGGTGGTGGCGATCAACAGCCTCGTCGCACCCGACGATTATTACATGATCTCAAAGCCGAAGCAGGCGCAGCGCTTGACGGGCGTGAACGTCGATAAGCTCGCCGGCATCGACATGCCGACCGTGAGCCGCTTCAGCTTCACCGGCGCGAACAACGACACCGTGTACGGCTATGCCGTCAAACCGGTCGGCGCGACGGGGAAGGTACCGGTCGCCTACATGGTCCATGGCGGACCGCAGGGATCGAGCAACAATAGCTGGTCGTACCGCTGGAACCCCGCCGTGTTCGCGGGCGCCGGCTATGGCCTGGTCGCAGTCGATTTCCACGGCTCCACCGGATACGGGCAAGCCTTCACCGATGCGATCCGCGACAATTGGGGTGGCTGGCCGCTCGAGGACCTTCAGAAGGGCCTCGCCGCCGCGACCGCCAAGTTCGGCTGGCTCGACGACGACAATGCCTGTGCGCTGGGGGCGTCCTATGGCGGCTACATGATGAACTGGATCGAGGGCCAGTGGCCCGATCGCTTCAAGTGCATCGTCCAGCACGACGGCGTCTTCGACGCCCGCGCGATGGCCTACGAAACCGAGGAGCTCTGGTTCGACGAGTGGGAGCATGGCGGCAAGACCTATTACGAGGACCCCGCCGCGTTCGAAAAGTGGAACCCCGTCAACCACGTCGCCGCGTGGAAGACGCCGCAGCTCGTTATTACCAGCGAGAAGGATTTCCGCATCCCCTACACGCAGGGGCTGGCCGCCTTCACTGCGCTCCAGCGGCGCGACATTCCCTCACGCCTGCTCGTCTTCCCAAACGAGAATCACTGGGTGCTGAAACCGAAGAATTCGCGTCAATGGTATCGGGAGGTGCTGGGCTGGATGGGGAAGTGGACCGGTCCGAAATGATGCTGGCGGGCTGGGGGGTGACGAACCGCGCGCAGCCCCGCTAAGGGTCTTGCATGACCGAACTTCCCAAGACCTTCGACCCCGCCGCCATCGAACAGCGCTGGTACGCCCATTGGGAAGCGAACGGCCTGTTCCGCCCCGATCGTCCGGGCGCGGAGCCGTGGACGATCGTCAACCCGCCGCCGAACGTCACGGGCAGCCTCCATATCGGCCACGCCCTCGACAATACGCTGCAGGACATCCTGACGCGCCATGCCCGTCTGAAGGGCAAGGATGCGCTGTGGGTGGTCGGCACCGACCATGCCGGCATCGCGACGCAAATGGTGGTCGAACGCCAGATGGCCGCCAAAGGCGAGAAGCGCACCGACCTGACGCGCGAGGCGTTCGTCGCACGCGTGTGGGACTGGAAGGCGGAGTCCGGCGGCCAGATCACGCAGCAGTTGCGCCGTCTCGGCTGCTCGATGGACTGGGCGAACGAGCGGTTCACGATGGACGAGGGCTTCTCCGCCGCCGTTCTGAAGGTGTTCGTCGATCTTCACAAACAGGGGCTGCTGTATCGCGACAAGCGGCTGGTGAACTGGGACGCGGGCCTCGGCACCGCGATCAGCGATCTCGAGGTCGAGACGCGCGAGATCCAGGGCAAGTTCTGGCATCTGACCTATCCGCTCGCGGACGGCAGCGGCACGATCTCCGTCGCGACGACGCGCCCGGAAACGATGCTCGCCGATATGGCGGTCGCGGTGAACCCGTCCGACGAACGGTATACTGTGCTGATCGGCCGTCAGGTGCGCCTGCCGATCACCGGCCGCCTGATCCCGATCGTCGCCGACGAGCACGCCGATCCCGAATTGGGTTCGGGCGCGGTCAAGATCACGCCAGGCCATGATTTCAATGACTTCGAGGTCGGACGTCGCGCCGGGATCGAGGCGCGCGACATGCTCAACATGCTCGATGCGCAGGCCCGTATTGTCCAGTGTGGCGGCGTTCCCGACGAGTTGATCGGCCTCGATCGCTTCGACGCCCGCAAACGCGTGGTCGAGATGCTGGAGCAGGCCGGCGCGCTGGAGCGGGTCGAGGATCGCGTCATCCAGACCCCGTATGGCGACCGCTCCGGCGTCGTGATCGAGCCTTGGCTGACCGACCAATGGTATGTCGACGCCAAGACGCTGGCGCAGCCCGCGATCGAGGCGGTCCGGACCGGCGCGATCAAGCTGGTGCCGAAGACGTGGGAGAAGACCTTCTTCAACTGGATGGAGAACATCCAGCCGTGGTGCGTCTCGCGGCAGCTCTGGTGGGGCCACCGCATCCCGGCGTGGTTTGCGGAGGACGGCCGCATCTTCGTCGCTGAGACGGAGGCCGAAGCGCAGGCCGAGGCGGGCGAGGGCGTGCCCCTGGTCCGCGATCCCGACGTGTTGGATACGTGGTTCTCGTCCGCACTCTGGCCGTTTGCGACACTGGGTTGGCCCGAACAATCCAATGGCCACCCGCCGTTCGTCCTGAGCGAAGTCGAAGGACAGGCCCAGAGCGGCACATCGGGTGGGGGTGCGTCGACGGCGCCCGGCGAGAGTTTGAATGGCCGCTACCCTAATGACGTGCTCATCTCCGGATTCGACATCCTGTTCTTCTGGGATGCCAGGATGATGATGCAGGGCATTCACTTCATGGGAGATGTTCCCTTCAAGACCCTGTATTTGCACGGCCTCGTCCGCGCGGCCGACGGCGCGAAGATGTCGAAGTCCAAAGGTAACACCGTCGATCCGCTCGGCCTGATCGACACCTATGGCGCGGACGCGCTGCGCTTCTTCATGGCGGCGATGGAAAGCCAGGGCCGCGACATTAAGATGGATGAGAAGCGGGTCGAGGGCTATCGCAACTTCGCCACCAAGCTCTGGAACGCGTGCCGGTTCGCGCAGGCGAACGGCATCGGCGGATCGACCACGCTCGAACCTCCCGCCGCCACCCACGCCGTCAACCAGTGGATCGTCGCGGAATGCGTCGCCACGGTGCAGGCGGTCGACCTCGCCCTTGCCGAATTGCGCTTCGATGCCGCGGCCAATGCGATCTACCAGTTCGTCTGGAGCCGCTTCTGCGACTGGTATCTGGAACTCATCAAAACGAACATCGATGATGAGACCAAGGCCGTAGCCGGTTGGGTTCTCGACCAAATCCTGGTCCTTCTCCACCCGTTCATGCCCTTCATCACCGAAGAGCTGTGGCATGGCCTGGCACCACGCGATCACGACCTGATCGTCGGGCGCTGGCCGATGCCGGACGCGCGCGCGCTGCATCCGGAGGCGGAGCAGGAGATCGACTGGCTGATCCGCCTCGTCGGCGACATCCGCGCCGCCCGCACCGAACTCAACGTGCCGCCCGGCGCGCGCCTGCCGCTGCACGTTCGCGACGCGTCGGAACAGACTCTGACCAGGCTGGAACGCCAGCGTCCGGTGCTCGCGCGCATGGCCCGCGTCGACCTCGCCGAGGGGCAGGGCGGCGGTGGAGCGGCGCAGGTGGTGGTCGAGGAAGCGACCTTCATCCTGCCGCTGGAAGGTGTCATCGACCTCGACGCCGAACGCACTCGCCTGACTAAGGCGATCGCCGCCGCGGAGAAGGAGCGTGATGCGCTAAACGGCCGGCTGTCGAACGCCAGCTTCATCGAACGCGCCAAGCCCGAGGCCGTAGAAAAAGCGCGAGCCGATCATGCCGACAAGCAGGCCGAAGCCACGCGCTTGCAGGCGGCGTTGGGACGGTTGGGCTAAAACGCCACGTTCAGTGCTCCCGCGAAGCCGGGAGCCCAGTTTGAAAAAAACGGGCGTGCTCGCGGCCACTGGTCTCCCGCCTGCTTTATGGTAGCTGCTCGCCCAGTAACCCACCCCGGCGAAGGCCGGCGTCCAGGTGCCGCCCGGAAAGTGAAACTCACCGCAGTCGCCGACATTGGACCCCGTCCTTTGCCGGGATAGTTCGGACCTCATCGAGACATTGGCTGCGAGAATCCCTGTCCTACACCCTCCGCATCTGCCATCGTCCGGGTCGCTCGCACCCTGAGCACCGAGACCGATGCGACCTGCGCAAACGAGCCGCATAGGACTAACCTTAGCCTAACCTTCCGCGAGCACACCGATCTATGGCACGGAACGACCTCACGACCGGCCCGATCGCTACGACGTTGATCGCGTTCGCTTTACCAACGCTGGGATCGAACATCCTCCAGTCGCTGAACGGGTCGATCAACGCGATCTGGGTGGGCCGCTTTTTGGGGGAGGACGCGCTCGCCGCGACGTCCAACGCCAACATCATCATGTTCCTGATGTTCGGTGCGGTGTTTGGGTTCGGCATGGCCGCGACGATCCTCGTCGGGCAGGCGTGGGGGCGGGGTGACGTCATGGAGGCGCGGCGTGCCTTCGGGTCCGCCATCGGACTGGTGCTGGCATCGTCGATCGTGGTGGCGGCGCTGGGTTTCGCCTTCGCCCACCCGATCCTCGTCGCGCTCGCCACGCCCGGGCCGGCGCTGCCGCTGGCCGAATCCTATCTGCGCGTGATCTTCCTAGGGCTGCCGGCTTCGATGATGCTGGTGCTGGCGATGATGGGCCTGCGCGGCACGGGCGACTCGATGACGCCCTTGTGGTTCATGATCCTCGCGGTGATCTTTGACGCGGGCCTCAACCCGCTGCTGATCCTCGGGGTCGGTCCGTTCCCGCGGATGGGCATCGCCGGCTCCGCCACGGCGACGCTGATCGCCAACGGCATCGCGATCGCCGGACTGGTCGGCTATATGAGCTGGCGCAAGCTGCCGATCCGCCTCTCCGGCGCAGACCGCGCATTCATCAAGCCCGATCCCGCCCTCGTCCGCCTGATCTTGGCCAAGGGCCTGCCGATCGGTGCGCAGATGCTGGTAATCTCCGTCGCCGGGCTGGCGATGGTGGGCCTCGTCAACCGGGAGGGCGTGGCGACCACCGCCGCCTATGGCATCACGCTGCAACTCTGGGCTTACGTGCAGATGCCCGCGCTCGCGATCGGTGCGGCGGTCAGCGCGATGGCGGCGCAGAACATCGGCGCGAACCGCTGGGATCGGGTGTCGCAGATCACCCGCGCCGGCCTGATCTGCAATCTGGCGATGACGGGTATGCTGGTCGGCGCAGTCATGTGGTTCGACCGCACGACGCTTGGCCTGTTCCTCGCCGCCGACAGCCCGTCGATCCCGATCGGCCAGCACATCGCGCAGATCGCGAGCTGGAGCTTCATCCTGTTCGGCGCGACGATGGTCCTGTTCGGAACGGTCCGCGCGAACGGCGCGGTCTGGGGGCCGCTGGTCATCCTGTTCGTCGCGATGTTCCCTGTGCGGCTCGGCATCGCGCTGCTCGCACGGCCGGCGCTGGGGGCGAACGCTCTCTGGTGGAGCTTCCCCATCGGATCGACCGTCACGCTGATCGGCGCGGCGCTCTACTATCTCTACGGTCCGTGGCGGCGCGGTCGGTTGTTGCCGGCGGATGCGCCGCCGGTCGCTCAACCGGCGGAGTAGCTACCGCGCGACGACCTCGCGCCCGCCCTTCCACAGGGTCACGGCGCGCCCCTCGACCGGCAGTCCGTGGAACGGAGTATTTCCAGCCGAAGCAAAGGCTTCGCCGTCGATCCTCCAAGCGGTTCGTGGGTCGAGCAGCAGCAGGTCGGCCGGTTGACCGACCAGCAACGTCCCGCTGTCGACCCCCAGCACGCTCGCCGGGTTTGTCGCCAGCATCGCGAACAGCCGCTCCATCGACACCAGCCCGTCCCGCACCAGCATCAACGCGAGCGGCAGCAGCGTCTCCGCCCCGGCCATACCCGCCGCTGAGTCGGCGAAGGGCAGGCGCTTCGCCTCCGGCCCATGCGGGTCGTGGCCGGACGACAGCACGTCGATCGTCCCGTCCGCCACCGCGGCAAGGCATGCCTGCCGATCGGCCTCCTCCCGTAAAGGCGGCGAAAGGTGCGCGAAAGTCCTGAAATTGCTGACTGCGATCGCCGACAGGTGCAGATGCGCGGGCGTGATGCCGCAAGTCACCGCCACGCCACGCCGCTTGGCCGCTCGCACCAGATCGAGCGCCGCCGCCGTCGTCACCTGACGGAAATGCAGCCGCGTGCCAGTCTCCTCCGCCAGCATCAGGTCGCGTGCCACGGCCAGCGCTTCGGCGACTGCCGGTGCGGCCGCCAGCCCCAACCGGGTCGCCGTCTCGCCCTCGGTCGCAACGGCATGCTGGGTCAGCGCACCGTCCTCCGCATGCGTCACCACCGCCATGCCGAGCCCCGCGGCATAGGCCAGCACCCGCGCCATGACCGCCGAGTCGGCAATCCAGCCGCGACCGGTCCCCACCGCCTTCGCCCCCGCTTCGGAACAGATCGCCATCTCGGCGAGATCGCGACCCTTCAATTCGCGCGTTGCCGCAACGATCGGGTGGATCCAAAGGTCGGGCTTCCCCACGAAGGCCGCGCGCTGCACGATGCCGGGATCGTCCAGCACCGGCGACTGATCGGGCATCAGCCCGACCCGCACGATCCCGCCGCGCCGGCACGCCTCCCGGTCGACCTTGAACACGCCGAGGTCGACGATGCCCGGCGCGAGGAGCTTACCGCCGCAATCGACGACCTCCGCGCCGTCCGGTACCTCCACGACGCCAACCGCCGCGATCATGCCGTCACGGACCAGCAGCCCACCCGTCGTGACGCCGTCCGGCAGGACCAGCCGTGCATTCGTCAATGCCAGCATCACCAGCCCTCCACGCCGCGCGCCCGGCGCGTCAGCACGTCGAGACACGCCATGCGCACCGCGACGCCCATCGCCACCTGTTCGGTGATCGCCGACTGCGGTCCGTCCGCGACCGCCGAGTCGATCTCGACGCCGCGGTTCATCGGCCCCGGATGCATTACCAGTGCCCCCGGGACCGCCCGCGCCAGCCGCTGTTCGGTCAAACCATATCGCAGCCGATATTCGCGGGGGGAGGGGACCAGCGCCCCGTCCATTCGCTCGTTCTGCAATCGCAGCATCATCACCACGTCCGCCCCCTCCAACGCCGCATCGAAATCGGTGAAGGCAGTCACCCCCATCCGCTCGATCGCCTTCGGCATCAGTGTCGAGGGCGCGCAGACGCGGACCTCCGCGGCGAGAGCAGTCAGGCTCAGAATGTTCGAACGCGCGACGCGGCTGTGCAGCACGTCGCCGCAGATCACGACGCGCTGGTTGGCGATCGTGCCGCGCCGCCGCCGGATCGTCAGTGCGTCGAGCAGCGCCTGCGTCGGATGCTCGTGCCGGCCGTCACCGGCGTTCAGGACGGCGCAGTCCACCTTGTCGGCGATCATCTTCACCGCGCCCGAACTCATGTGGCGGATGACGATCACGTCGGCGCGCATCGCGTTCAGCGTCTGCGCCGTGTCGATCAACGTCTCGCCCTTCTTCACGCTGGACTGCGCGGCGTGCATGTTCACGACGTCCGCACCCAACCGCTTCCCGGCGATCTCGAAGCTCAGCAGCGTGCGCGTGCTGTTCTCGAAAAAGGCGTTGATCTGCGTCAGGCCGGCGAGCGGCGCCTCGCTTTTTGCATGAGTCCGGTTCGCCTCGACCCAGTTTTCCGCCTCGTCGAGTAGGAAGGCGATCTCATGCGGCTGGAGGCCGTCAATGCCGGTCAGGTGGCGATGCGGAAAGACCGCGCCCCCCTGGATCATCGTGGCGGGGCGGTGGTCTGAACGTTCCATCGACGCCCGCGGGTAGCGAAGCCGGGAGCGACGGGCAAGCTGCCGCTCCCGGTGTGCAGGTGTCAGGCGATGGCGGCGACCTGCCGACGGCGACGCAGGCCAGCGCCCGTGATGCCAATCCCCGCGATCATCAGCGCCCAGCTTGCCGGCTCCGGCACCGCCGACAACACCGCATTATCAGGCGCAAAATCGCTGATGTCGCTATTGCCGGCAAAACCGACGCGCGGCCACAGATTGAAACCGTAGCGATCGAACGCAAATCCGGTCGATGGCAGCAACGCAGCGTCGATGCGCGCCGTGAAGCTGTTGCCCACGATCGAAATGTCGGCGGGATCCAGAGTTGCGGCGCCGAGCCGCCCCGTGCCGTCCTTGTTGATGACGATCGCCTGATTGAAGATGACGTTGCGCTGGCCGATCGACGCGAACGGGCGGATCGTGCCGGTGCCCGTGTTCACGCCAATGACGTAGATGCCCGGAGATCCGGAGACGATCGTTCCGGCCATCGTCGCCCCCAGCAGGAACTGGGCGCTACCGGCGTCGTAGCTGACGGAAAAGCTCGTGACGTCCAGATCCGCAAGGCGCGGCCCGGTGTAGCTGGTGAGGAAGTCGTTGGTGGCATCGATAACGGTGGTGGCGGATGCTGGGGCGGAGCCCAGCGCGATGGCGGCCGACAAGATCGCTAGAACGGGTCTCATGGTCTTCTCCTGGTGAGCGGACGCGAGCCCGCCTCCTGAGGCTATCCCATATCTTTACTGAATTTCGCTTTCATATCCGAAACGATCGGTTTCACTTTAGGTATGATCGATCGTCAGGGCGTCTATCGCACCTTGCAGGATGTAGGCGGCAGCAAGGTTGTCGATCCGCTCGGCCCGTTTGGCGCGGCTCATATCCTGTTCGATCATCGCACGCTCCACCGCGACCGTGGACCAACGTTCGTCCCAGAGCAGCACCGGTCCCATGTCCTCCACCAGACGGGCGAACGAACGCGACGACTGGCTGCGCGGGCTTTCGGTCCCGTCGAGGTTGAGCGGCAGCCCGATGACGAGGCCGCGGACACCCTGCGCCTTGGCCAGTTCCAGCAATTGCACCTTGTCCTTGGTGAACTTCGTCCGGCGCACAAGCGTCGCAGGGCTGGCGAAGCTCCAGCCGGCGTCGCACAGCGCCGTGCCGATCGTCTTGGTGCCGACATCGAGCCCCATCAACCGGCCGCCGGTCGGTAGCACCTCCAGAAATGCGGCGGGTTGCGTCGTAATCATCGTATGAACGCCGCCATCCGGCGGGCTGCATCGGCGCGGACGTTCGCCCAGAACAGGCTGTAGTCGTAAACGTGATAATTGTTACCCGGCAGCACGTACGGTCCTATGTCCGGCCCTTCGCCGATCAGCAGGAACCCGCGGCCCTGGCACCGCGCCGGCACCTTGCCCGCGACGAGCTCGGCCGTCGTGAGATCCTTCGCAGGGTATAACGTGCCGAGATTGGCGCTGGCAGGGGCCGGTACATCGGGCCGACCGACCAGCGGGTTCGTGCAGACCATTTGCGTGTTCTGTCGGCTCTGCCCGTTGAAACCGCGCGTGCGATCGTAGGTGTCGGTAATCAGCGACGGGTCCGCCGGCTCCGCGAAGGTCAACCACGACAGAATGCAGCCCGGCTGGTCCGGCGTCCGACATTCGGACAGGCCCATCGCCGGCAGGTCGGTCGCGCGCGACACCGGCCAGCCGACGACGTACGCAGCAACGATCCGCCGGCGCAGACGTGCATCCTTCGCCACCCTGTCGCGCAGCAGATGCGTCAAGTGCAGTGCGCCCTGACTATGGCCGGCGAGGATGATCGGCCGGTCGGGCGCGATCTGGCGCAAGAAGCTGTCGAACGCGGCATCGACATCGCCATACGCCAGCCGTAACGCGCGCTCGGCATCCGCGGCGCTGGTCAGGAACGCGCCAAAAGTGGCCTGCCGATAACGGGGAGCCCACACCTCCCCGACCTCGTTGAAGGCGCTCGCCTGCCCGCGGATGAACAGTGCGGCGCGGTCGTTGGTCTCCGGATCGGTGACCGGCGCGTTCCAATGATCCCGGCTGACATAGGAGGTCGGGTGGATGAAGAACACCGCCGCACCGCCGGCCTTGGCGCGCGGGCTATACCCGGCCGGCGTCCACAGTGCCGGGTTGCCCGGCAAGTCGGGCCGGGCGAGCCACATCGCCTTGTCGTCATAGGCGCGGCTTGCGACGCTCGGCTGCGCGTGGAACGCCTCGCCCGGCACGAGCGTCCAGCGGATCAGGTCGTTGCCGTAGAAGCGATAGGCGAACGCCCCCGCGATCACGAGCACGATCAACACCACCATCACGTACAGGAACTTGCGCGCCATCGACTACTCCACTCTTCGTGCCCGC
Organism: Sphingomonas sp. AC435; assembly: GCF_979253005.1. Classification (NCBI taxonomy): domain Bacteria; kingdom Pseudomonadati; phylum Pseudomonadota; class Alphaproteobacteria; order Sphingomonadales; family Sphingomonadaceae; genus Sphingomonas; species Sphingomonas sp. AC435. Next base: position 448,893 of record NZ_CEEDCJ010000004.1, on the reverse strand, counting down.
CCGTGCCCTAGCGGGCATGGCAGTGCAAATTGCATTGCGCGGCGGCGACGCGCGATGCTAGCCGCACGGCCATGTCAGTCGATACCGCCACCGTAAGAAAGATCGCGAGCCTCGCCCGCATCGCGATCACCGAGGAGGACGCCGCCCGCGTCGCCCCGGAACTGGACAACATCCTCCACTGGATCGAACAATTGGGAGAGGTCGACACGTCGGGCGTCGAGCCGATGACGGCCGTCATCCCGAACACGCTCAGGCTGCGCGACGATGTCGTGACCGCGGGGGGTATCCGCGACGACCTGATGAAGAACGCACCGCAGGCCGAACACGGCTTCTTCGCGGTCCCGAAGGTGATCGAATAATGGCCGACGTGACGGATTTGGGCATCGCCGGCCTGCGCGATGGCGTGCGCGACGGCAGCTTCTCCGCGGTCGAGGTGGCGGAGGCGTTCAATGCCCGCGTCGCATCGGCGAAAGCGCTGAACGCGTTCCTGGTCGAGACGCCCGAGCATGCGCTGACTGCCGCCCGCGCCGCCGACGCCGCGCGGGCTGCCGGCGATGCACCGAAGCCCCTCGCCGGCGTGCCGATCGGCATGAAGGACCTGTTCTGCACCGCCGGCGTCCAGACGACTGCGGCCAGCCACATCCTCGAAGGATTCGTCCCGCCCTACGAATCTACCGTGTCGCAGAACCTGTGGGATGCGGGCGCGGGGATGCTCGGCAAGCTCAACATGGACCAGTTCGCGATGGGTTCGTCGAACGAGACGAGCTATTTCGGGAACGTCATTTCCCCTTGGCGGCGCAAGGACGGGGGCAACGCTCCCCTCGCACCCGGCGGATCGTCGGGCGGCTCGTCCTCGGCTGTCGCGGCGCGGCTATGTCCGGGTGCGACCGGCACCGACACGGGTGGCTCGATCCGTCAGCCGGCGGCGTTCGTCGGCATCAGCGGCATCAAGCCCACCTATGGGCGCTGCTCGCGCTGGGGCACGATCGCCTTCGCCTCGTCACTCGATCAGGCCGGACCGATGGCGCGAGACGTCACCGACTGCGCAATCATGCTGGAGGCGATGTCGGGCTTTGATGCGAAGGACGCTACGTCGCTGCAACTCGAGGTTCCCAGCTGGGAGACGAACCTGTCGCCCGACCTGAAGGGGAAGCGTGTCGGCGTGCCGAAGGAGTACCGCGTCGACGGCATGCCGTCCGAGATCGAAGCACTGTGGCAGCAGGGCATCGACTGGCTGCGCGATGCCGGTGCGGAGATCGTCGAAGTGTCGCTGCCGCATACCAAGTACGCGCTGCCCGCTTATTACATCATCGCCCCCGCGGAGGCGTCGTCGAACCTCGCCCGCTATGATGGCGTCCGCTACGGCCTGCGCGATCTGCCGGACGGTGCCAACCTTCAGGACATGTACGCCGCTACGCGCGCGGACGGTTTCGGGGACGAGGTGAAGCGGCGCATCCTGATCGGCACCTACGTGCTGTCGGCCGGCTTCTACGACGCCTATTACACGCAGGCGCAGAAGGTCCGCGCGCTGATCGCTCGCGACTTCGAGAAGGCGTGGGAGGTGTGCGACGTACTGCTCACCCCGACCGCGCCCTCTGCGGCGTTCGCGCTGGGCGAGAAGTCGGCGGACCCGATTGCGATGTACTTGAACGACGTGTTCACCGTGCCGTCGTCGCTGGCGGGGCTGCCGGCGATGAGCGTGCCGGGTGGCCTCGACAAGGACGGGCTGCCGCTCGGCCTCCAGATCATCGGCAAGCCGCTCGACGAGCAGGGCGTTCTCAACGCCGGGCTGGCGATCCAGCACCGCGCCGGCTTCACTGCGCGACCCGGGGCATGGTGGTAACTTCGCGAGCCTTCGTCGCGCACAATGTCGAGGTGCTGCGGGAAGCGCAGAACGCGCTGAACGTCGCCTTCGGTGCGATCCTGAGCGCATATGTCGGCGTGTCGCTGTCGGAGATCGACAACCATCCGTTCGACCAGCATGTCCTCGCGCGGTTCTTCCTGGCGCTGGCGGTCTTCATCCTGTGGCTCTGCGTCGGCAACAGCGTCATCCTGCGCGGCGAGTATCGGCTCGGCGTCCTGTTTCTCGGCTTTGCGGCAGGAGCGGCGGTGATCGCCCACCACGAAGCATACGAGCTCGGCTTTCAACCGGCGATCCTGCGTATCCTCAGCGGCTGCTGGATCGTCGCGCTGCTCGGCAGCAATGCGGTGCTCACCGCCATCAACTATATTCATCATCGGAACCGGACATGAGCGACTATCGTATCCAGGGCGCGACGGGCGAGTGGGAGGTCGTGATCGGCCTCGAGGTGCACGCGCAGGTCACCTCCAACGCCAAGTTGTTCTCGGGCTCGTCCACCACTTTCGGCGCCGAGCCGAACACGCAGGTGTCGCTGGTCGATGCCGCGATGCCGGGCATGCTGCCGGTGCCGAACGCCGAGTGCATTCGTCAGGCGGTCCGCACCGGCATGGCGATCGACGCGCAGATCAACACATGGTCGCGGTTCGACCGGAAGAACTATTTCTACGCCGATCTGCCGCAGGGCTACCAGATCAGCCAGCTCTATCATCCGCTGGTCGGTGAAGGCGCGATCGACATATCGCTGGACGAGAAGAATCCGGATGCCAGCGGCAAGCGGATCGGGGTGGAGCGCATCCATGTCGAGCAGGATGCGGGCAAGCTGATGCACGACCAGCATCCCACGCGCTCCTATGTCGACCTCAACCGATCGGGCGTCGCGCTGATGGAGATCGTCAGCCGTCCGGACATGGCTTCGCCTGCCGAAGCGGGGGCTTACCTGAGGAAGCTACGGTCGATCCTGCGCTATGTCGGATCGTGCGACGGCAATATGGAAGAAGGATCGATGCGCGCCGACGTGAACGTCAGCGTTCGCAAGGCGGGCGAGCCGCTGGGCACCCGCACCGAAACGAAGAACGTAAATTCCGTCCGCTTCGTCATGGCCGCGATCGAGCACGAGGCGAACCGTCAGGTCGATGTGCTCGAGTCCGGCGGTCGCATCGTTCAGGAAACGCGACTGTTCGACCCCGACAAGGGCGTGACGCGGTCGATGCGCTCGAAGGAAGACGCGCACGATTACCGCTACTTCCCCGACCCCGACCTGCTGCCGCTGGTTCTGGACGACGCGTTTCTCGAGGCGTGCCAGGCATCGCTGCCGGAACTGCCCGATGCCAAGCGCCGCCGGTACGAGGCGGCGGGCATCACCCCGTACAACGCCACCGTGTTGACGGCCGAGGTCGAGAGCGCACGCTGGTTCGATGCGCTGTTGGAGGCGGGGGCGGCGGCTCCGCAGGCAGCGAACTGGACCACGTCCGAACTGTTCGGCGCGCTCAACCGCACCGGCCGCGGCTTCGCCGACAGCCCGGTCACGCCGGTACAGGCGGCGGAACTGCTGGCGCTGGTCGCGGACGGCACGCTGTCGAACAGCCTCGCCAAGCAGGTGTTCGAGATCATGGTGGAGACCGGCGACGGTGCCATCAAGGTGGTCGAGGATCGTGGCCTGAAACAGACCAGCGACACCGGGGCAATCGATGCGGCGATCACCGCGATCATGGCGGCCAATGCGGACAAGGTGGCCGATTACCGTGGTGGCAAGGACAAGCTGTTCGGATTCTTCGTCGGGCAGACGATGAAGGCGATGGCGGGCAAAGCCAATCCGGGCGTCGTCAACGAGCGCCTGAAAGCGATGCTCGATCAAGCGTGAAACTCGCTTGCATATAGCGGAGCGATCTGTAGCCTGATCTCATCCCGTCGTGGAGGCGGGTCTTGAGGGGGCTCAAGCGGCATGTTCGGTCGGATCGTTGCGGTGTTCTTCGCTTGCGCAGGGCTGTTCACCCTCGCCGGCCCGGTGGCCGCGCAAGAGAAGTCCGCCGTTCGCCCGGGTTTCGTCCTGAAACCCGGCAGCGCGCGTATCCTGTTGTTTCGACCGAGGATCCTCGTCGGCGCGCAATCGACCGGTGCCATGTTCGAGCCCAACGCCGATTGGACGGAGCAAGCGCGCGAAAACCTCGGCAAGGCGTTGGCGGCGGCTCAGGCGACGCTGGGCAATACCGTGGTGGTTGCGCCCGAGGCGATCGGCAAGGCAGCCGCGCGACTGGCGGCCTATCAGGCGCTGTTCGCCACCGTGGCGGACGCCGTGGTCGAGTATCAGTTCTTCGCCGGTAACCGCCTGCCGACGAAGAAACGCGCCGGGCAGTTCGACTGGACGCTGGGGCCGGGGGTGGCCGATCTCGCGAAGGATTCGGGCTGCGACTACGCGCTCTTCATCGGCACGGAGGACCAGTATGGCTCGACCGGTCGCAAGATCTTCCAGTTGGTTGCAGCGGTGGCGCGGGTGCCGATCGTGTCCGGATCGCACAAGGGGCAGGCCGGGCTCGTCGATCTGAGGACCGGCGATCTCGTATGGTTGAACGCGGACATGCGGATGGGTGGCGACGTGCGCGATCCCGCCGGCGCCAACAAGCGCATGATGCAGCTGCTGGAGGACTTTCCGGGACGGTCCCTCGACACCGCTGCCAACGCCGAATCCCGCGCGGCGACGCGCTGATATGCGGGTCGCCACGCGCCTCGCGCTCGCCACGACGCTCGTCGTCCTGTTCGGCCTGTCGAGCGCGGCGGGCGAAACGCCCGCAGCGGTGCCGCTGCCGCCCTATGCCGGTGCCTATCAGCCGCAAACCGTGGACGAGCGCGGCGCGTGGATGATGGCGGATGAAGCGGAGCGATCGTTACGCGACTCGCCCGCGCTGATCGGCGACCCTGCGCTCAACGCCTATCTGCAGCGCGTGCTGTGCCGCACCGTGGGGCAGGATCGGTGTCGCGGGATCCGCATCTACATTCTCCGCGTAGCGGATGTGAACGCGTCGATGATGGCGAACGGCACGCTCCAGATCTGGAGCGGTATCCTCCTGCGCATGCAGAACGAGGCCGAACTGGCGGGCGTGCTGGGCCATGAATTCGCCCATTTCGAACGGCGGCATCAACTCAATCATTTTCGCAAGGCGCGAACCGCCACCGACATCGCCGCATGGGCCGGCCTCGCGGGCGGACGTTACGGGCCAACCGTCGCTTTCTCGGCGCAAACCTCGATCTATGCCTTCGGACGCGCGCAGGAAACCGAGTCCGACATGCTGTCGTCCCGCTACATGCAGGCCAGCCATTACGACGGCCATTCCGTCGGCGCGTTCTGGGAACGGCTGATGGACGAGGCCGACGCGACCGCGCTCGGTCGGCACCGGCGCAGTACGCGCTTCGACAGGGTATCGTACTTCGACACGCATCCGGCCACGCTGGAGCGTGCCCGCGCCTTCCACGCCGCAGCCGCCAGCGCGCCGGGTGGCGGCGACGATGAGCATGCCGCATGGGCCGCCGCCCTCGCGCGCTGGCGCGAAGCGTGGCTGGAGGATCAGCTGAAGCTCAACGACTTCGGCGGGACGGAATATCTGCTCGCGCAACTGGGGCGCGACGGCTGGACGCAGGATTTGCTGTTCGCCCGCGGCGAACTCTACCGCATGCGTGGTAATCCGCGCGACCTGATCGCCGCTGCCGATTTCTACCGGGAGGCGATCATCCTCGCACCCGATCATGCCGAGGCGCATCGCGGGCTGGGACTGACTCTGCTCCGCCGCGGGCGAGAGGTGGACGCGGAGACGGGCAGGGCGGAACTTCGCCGCTATCTGACGCTGAAGCCAGCGGCGACGGACGCGGCAATGATGGCGGCGCTGGTCTCATGAACATGGCCGGGCGTGTGATCGCATCCGCCACGACCGCCATCCTGCTCGCGGTCGCCCCGGCCATCGCCGGCAATACTTTGGTCAAGCAGGGTGTGGCGGTGTCGGTGGCCCGGTCTGCGCTGACCGTAATGCCCGATCGCGAATGGAACCGGATGGGCGCGCGACCGGGGCGGCGGTCGGAAACCTGGACGCTGGATGGCGCAACCCTCAACGACCTGACCTTCTATGGTGCGATCGCGACGGGCAAAATGCTGTTTCGCGAGGTCGATCGCAAGCACCGGCCTCTGCCGCGCTACTCGTCGCGCATGTTGCTGACCGACATCCCGATGCTGTTGGAGAACAGCTATCGCATTGCGCTCGGCACGTCGTTGATGACGATCGACACGGTCCAGCCGACGCTGCTGGCGGGCAGCAAGGCGGTGCGGTTCACCTATACCTGTACGAGGCCGGGCGAGGACGTCGAACGACGCGGCGAGGCAGTGGCGGCGATCATCGGCCGAAAGTTGTTCATGATGTCGTACGAAGCGCCAGCGATTTTCTATTTCGACCGCGATCTCGCTGCGTTCAGGCGGCTGGTGGCGACCGCGCGGCTGGCGGAGGGCACCCGGTGAGCGCCCTCCGCCAAACGTTCATTGCTGGGTGAGGTCCTGAATCTTGACGACACCGCCGTCACCACTCACGCCGGAAAACTCGCCGGCGGAGGTGAGGGTTTCCGGCTCCGGGCCCCCTTCGCCGCGTTCTACGGCATCTGATCGGGACTCGACCGCCTGCTCGATATCGCTGCGTGCATCGTCGTCGCGGCGCTCCGGCGGGGTGTTCGGGTCGGTGCCCGGGTGATCCTCGGGGCGGCCTTCGCCACGTGCGTCGGTCATCTCAGATCTCCGCCGGCTGGGCGGTGCCGGGATCGCCCGCGGGCGTGCCGGGCGACGGCTGGTCGATATCGGGTCCGGGCGTCGTGATCTCCGGCGGTGGGCCATCCGGCTGCACCGGCTGCGGCGCGGGGACGGGGGCTTCTTGTGGGGGCTGGGTCGCCATTCTGCTCTCCTTGGACCGAATTAACGTCCCGGGAACGCCGTGGGTTGCGTGTGCCGCTTGCTCCCAAGCGTCGCACTGGTATAGACGCGCGCCCAAGGGGAACGCTGCGAAGTAGCACTGCGCAGGGGATACCCAACGGCGGGTCCAAGATTGCGGGCGTGGCGGAACTGGTAGACGCAGCAGGTTTAGGTCCTGCCATCGCAAGATGTGGGGGTTCGAGTCCCTTCGCCCGCACCAGTCCCGCCCTGCGCGCAGGGGTGGGAAGCCTACGAAATTCATTCGATCCTCAAGATCAAAGGCCGAAGATGCAGACTGTCGAGACGTTGAACGAGGGCCTGAAGCGCGCCTACACGCTGACCATCACCGCCAAGGATATCGACGCGAAGGTCGATGCCGAGGTCAAGCGCGTCGCGCCGCAGGTCCGTATGCCCGGCTTCCGTCCCGGCAAGGTGCCCGTCAACCTGGTGCGCAAGATGCACGGTGAGGCATTGACGCAGGATGCGCTGAACGCCGCCGTACAGGAAGGCGTGCAGAGCCTCCTCGCCGAGAAGGCGCTGCGTCCGGCCATGCAGCCGACCGTCGCGCTCGGCGACGATTACGCGCCCGGCAAGGATGTCGAGTTGAAGGTCGAGCTGGAGGTCCTGCCGGACGTGCCCGCTCCCGCCATCGACGGTCTGAAGCTGGAACGGCTGACGATCCCCGTCGCCGACGAAGCGGTCGACGAGCAGTTGAAGAAGTTCGCCGACCAGCAGAAGCGCTGGGACGATGCCGGTGACAAGGCGGCGGAGCAGGGCGATCTCGTCACGGTCGATTTCGTCGGCAAGACCGAGGACGGCGTCGCGTTCGAGGGCGGCACCGGCACCGACATGGGCGTCGAGATCGGCGCGGGTCGCCTGATCCCGGGCTTCGAGGACCAGCTCGTCGGTGCGAAGACGGGCGAGGAGCGCCAGCTGGCGGTGACCTTCCCGGAGGATTACGGCGCCAAGGAACTCGCCGGCAAGCCCGCGACGTTCGACATCGTCGTCAAGTCGGTGAAGACCGCCGCCGAGAGCAAGATCGACGACGAGATGGCGACCTCGCTCGGGCTCGAGAGCCTGGAGCAACTGCGCGGCCTGCTGAAGGGGCAGATCGAGCAGGAGCATAATGGCCTGACGCGCACGCACATGAAGCGCAAGTTGCTCGACCAGCTGGCCGAGGGTCACGACTTCCCGGTGCCGCCGTCGATGGTCGAGGCCGAGTTCGCGCAGATCTGGCAGCAGCTGGAGCATGAGGCGACTCACGAGGCCGATCCCGCCGCGGCGATGGCCGAGATGGAGAATGATCGCGACGATTATCGCAAGATCGCCGAGCGTCGCGTGCGCCTGGGGCTGTTGCTGTCGGAAATCGGTCAGGCGAACGGCATCGAGGTGACGCAGCAGGAAATGCAGCGCCTGATCATGCAGGCGGCGCAGCAGTACGGCCCGGAGGAGCGCCAGAAGTTCATCCAGTATGTCCAGCAGGAGCCGATGGCGGCCGCCCAGCTGCGCGCGCCGCTGTACGAGGACAAGGTCGTCGACTTCCTGTTCGAGAAGGCGGACGTGACCGACCGCGAGTCGACGCGCGAGGAACTGGAAGCGGCGATCGAGAGCGAGGACGGTTTCGCGACCGGGACGCACGTACATGATCACGATCACGATCACGATCATGACCACAAGCCGAAGAAGAAGGCCGCCAAGAAGAAGGCGGAGCCCGATGCCGTGACGGAGGAGGCTCCGGCCACGGAGACGTCCGAGGAGGCTCCCAAGCCGGCGAAGAAGGCTGCGGCGAAGAAGAAGGCGGCTGCTCCGGTCGAGGCCGAGACGGCCCTGACCGAGTCCGCACCGGAGGCGGCCGAGAACGCCGAAGGCACCGAGGCGGCCGATGCGGCCCCGGCGAAGAAGCCGCGCGCGAAGAAGCCGAAGGCCGAAACCGCCGAGTGATCGGCCGAAGCAGAGGGCAGGGCGGATGACCGCGCCCATCACTCCGGGCGTGCGCGTCGCCGTCCTGCTCCCCTGCTTCAACGAGGAAGCGGCGATCGTCCAGACGATCGCCGGCTTCCGCGCTGCGCTCCCCGGCGCGGCGATCTACGTCTACGACAACAACAGTACCGACCGGACCGTCGAACTTGCGCGCGGGGCCGGTGCCGTCGTCCGGCGGGAGCGTATCCAGGGCAAGGGCGCGGTCGTCCGGCGGATGTTCGCCGATGTCGACGCCGACGTGTATGTGATGGCGGATGGCGATGCGACCTACGACGCCGCCTCCGCCCCGGCGCTGGTCGATCGCCTGCTCGCCGAACAGCTCGACATGATCGTCGGCAGCCGTGTCAGCCAGGTGCAGGAATCCTATCGGCGCGGCCACCGCTTCGGCAACGCGCTGCTGACCGGCATGCTCGCACGGCTGTTCGGGCGCAGCTTCACCGACATCCTGTCCGGCTACCGTGTCTTCTCGCGCCGGTTCGTGAAGAGCTTCCCGGCACTGTCGGCGGGGTTCGAGATCGAGACGGAAATCAGCGTCCACGCGCTGGAACTGCGGATGCCCTGCGCCGAGGTCGAGACGCCTTATTATGCGCGTCCCGAAGGTTCGGCGTCGAAGCTCAGCACGTACGGCGACGGCTGGCGCATCCTGTCGACGATCCTGACGCTGTATAGGATCGAACGGCCGGTGCTCTATTTCGGCACGCTCGGCGGTGTTCTGGCGCTCATCGCATTCGCCTTGGCGGTGCCGCTCGCGCTGACCTATGCCGCGACCGGGCTGGTGCCGCGCTTCCCGACGGCGATCCTCGTCACCGGGCTGGGGATCGTCGCCGCCTTGTGCCTGTTCGCCGGCCTGATCCTTGATACGGTGGTGCGTGGGCGGCGCGAAGTCCGGCGACTGTTCTATCTCGCGCAGCCGGCACCGCCCGGCGGGGCTTGAACTCGCCGACAGGGCGCGCGACATAGCGTGTTCTTCAGGGCATCAGAGAGTATCCCATGCACAATCCGTTCGAGACCGGCGATTTCGCGAGCCCGCTGATGAGCGCCGGCCTCGGCCTGCATCAGACCCAGGCGGGTCTGGTCCCCATCGTGATCGAACAGTCGAACCGCGGCGAGCGTTCCTTCGACATCTTCTCGCGTCTGCTGCGCGAGCGGATCATCTTCGTGACGGGTGGTGTCGAGGACGGCATGGCCAGCCTCATCACCGCACAGCTGCTCTTCCTCGAGTCCGAGAACCCGAAGAAGGACATCTTCATGTACATCAACTCGCCGGGCGGCGTCGTCACGGCGGGCATGGCGATCCACGATACGATGCAGTATATCCGGCCGCGGGTCGGCACGGTCTGCGTCGGCCAGGCGGCGTCGATGGGCAGCTTCCTGCTAGCGGCCGGTGAACCGGGTATGCGCGTGGCGCTGACCAATGCCCGCATCATGATCCACCAGCCGTCGGGCGGTGCGCAAGGCATGGCCGCGGACATCGAGATCCAGGCGCGCGAGATTCTTCGCATGCGTCATGACCTCAATACGCTGTACGCCAAGTACACCGGCAAGCCGCTGGAGGAGATCGAGCGGGCGATGGATCGCGACAAGTTCATGTCGACCGAGGAAGCCAAGGCGTTCGGCCTGATCGACGAGGTCTTCGACAAGCGGCCGATGCCTTCGGAGGACATGGCCGCGGCGGCCTGACCCCATGCAGCGGCGGGACGATGTTAACGACCCGCCGCTACCGTGTTTTGGCCGTTGTGGTTTGCGCACTGGCCGGGCTACGATGTCCGGCCCATATAGGACGGGGAAACTCGTCCCAAGGAAGGTTTGAATGACGAAGCTGAGCGGTGGCGACTCCAAGAGCACCCTCTACTGCTCGTTCTGCGGCAAGTCGCAGCACGAGGTGCGCAAGCTGATCGCGGGTCCCACCGTCTTCATCTGCGACGAGTGCGTGGAGCTTTGCAACGACATCATCCGCGAGGAGACGAAGTCGGCGTTGGTGTCCAAGAAGGACGGCGGCGTGCCGACCCCGCAGGAGATCTGCAACGTCCTGGACGATTATGTGATCGGCCAGAAGCAGGCCAAGCGCGTGCTCTCCGTGGCGGTCCATAACCACTATAAGCGCCTGAACCACGGCGCGAAGGGTGCGGACGTCGAACTCGCAAAGTCGAACATCCTGCTCGTCGGGCCGACCGGTTGCGGCAAGACGCTGCTGGCGCAGACATTGGCCCGCATCCTCGACGTGCCGTTCACGATGGCCGACGCCACGACGCTGACCGAGGCCGGCTATGTCGGTGAGGATGTCGAGAACATCATCCTGAAGCTGTTGCAGGCGAGCGACTACAACGTCGAGCGGGCGCAGCGCGGCATCGTCTACATCGACGAGATCGACAAGATCAGCCGCAAGGCCGAGAACCCGTCGATCACCCGCGACGTGTCGGGCGAGGGCGTTCAGCAGGCCCTGCTGAAGCTGATGGAGGGTACCACCGCCAGCGTCCCGCCGCAGGGTGGCCGCAAGCATCCGCAGCAGGAATTCCTGCAGGTCGACACGACGAACATCCTGTTCATCTGCGGCGGCGCGTTCAGCGGGCTGGAGAAGATCATCGGCGATCGTCTTCAGGGCAAGTCGATCGGCTTCGGCGCCTATGTCGCCAGCCCGGAGGAGCGCCGCACCGGCGATGTGCTGCGCTCGACCGAGCCGGAGGATCTGCTGAAGTTCGGTCTGATCCCCGAGTTCGTCGGTCGTCTGCCGGTGATCGCGACGCTGGAGGATCTCGACGTCAGCGCGCTGGTGAAGATTCTCAAGGAGCCGAAGAACGCACTGGTCAAGCAGTACCAGAAGCTGTTCGAGATGGAGCAGGTCGATCTCGGCTTCACCGACGACGCGTTGGTGTCGGTCGCCAAGAAGGGCATCGAGCGCAAGACCGGCGCCCGCGGCCTGCGGTCGATCCTGGAGGCGATCCTGCTCGACACGATGTTCGACCTGCCGGGCATGGACGGTGTCGACGAGGTGATGATCGACAAGGACGTGGTGGAGGGCCGCAAGGAACCCATCCGCGTCTACGCCGAGAAGAAGCAGAAGGACGGCGCGGCGGCTTAGCAGGTCGTCACGCGGTATCTGAAAGGGGCGTCGGGTGACCGGCGCCCCTTTCTACATCCAGGGAAAGCGCGACTGTTTGCGATCGATGATCCTGCTGTTCGGCAGTGCCTTGATCCGCTTCGTCAGCCAGCGTCGGCTGCGACTCATCTCGATGCCGATCAAGTCGCCGGCAGGCAGCATGGTATCCACGAGTCTGTCGAGCACCCCGACTCCCGTGTAACCGTGGGCGGCTGCAAAAACGAAGACGGTCTGCGGCTTGGAGGTGTGAGTCAGGTCACGAACGGCGACGTAAAGCGCGGCGACTCCCTCCACGTCTGCGACCAGTGCCGACACCCGCTCGCGAAGGGCTTCGTCCGCCGCGCGCAGGCGGGCGGTTTCGTCGATGGCATTGGCCTCGGCGGTCGCCAGCGCTTCGGCCGCCTCGGCCTGTGCCAGTAACGGCAGATAGGCTTCCGCGTCCTGCCCTTGAGCCCGGCGGAAGTCGATGATCCGGCGATAGGCGTGGGGTAACAGCCCCGGCTCGGCGTGTCCCGCCTCCAGTAAAATTGCTGTGCCCGCTTCGTCATCGAGATCAAGCAGCATGTCGCCGTAGCGGAACCGCGCATCCTGCGCGCTCGGGTGGTGGCGGAGCACGATCGCATAGGCGCGCGCCGCCGGTTCCGCGCCGTCCAGCCGCTCGGTCAGCCAGGCATGCCGATACAGCGCCTCCCGCTCGGTCTCACCCAACGTGATCCGCTCCGCCAGCGCCGCCTGTTCTGCGCGTTCCTCCTGCCGTTCGCGATAGTCGTGCTTCCACACATCGTCCGCCCAATCATGCCACTCCGCATCGAACTGCGTCGTCGCGAGAGGCAGCGCCGGCCCCAGCAGCGTCACGGCCGGGGTGGCGAGAGGGGGCGGCAAGGTTGCGCTGCGACCCAGTGCGTGAAGGCGTTGCGCCAGCGTCGGGTGCGTGTCGTCGAGATCGGCCACGGCGCGCAACTCGCGGTCGAGCACGTCCCGATCGGCATCATCCTCCATCTGGAATACGCTGGCCGCTGTGTCGTGAGGAGAAGCGGGAGGATCGTCCCGTTCGACCGATTGGCTCCAGATCGCGGACCACGCGCTGCCATAGCGGACGGACTGAACGGTGATCCTGATAAGCGCGTTGGCGATGGTCTCCGCGCTCGTTGCCCGCGCCGCGACCGCGTCGGCCTCATACTCCTGCTGCCGCGCCAGCACGAAGCTGTAGGATGCGAACCACGGCCCATACCACCTGAAGAACCGGCGGAGCAGACCCGATACGATTCCGTCGGGCATCCGTTCCGCGATCTGCGCCCAGCGCCGGCGGATGCGATAGACGAAGCCCGACGAGTGACCATGCTTCCCGACGAAATGGCCGAACTCGTGCGCAATGACCCCGGCGACCTCATCAGAGGTCAATGCCTGCAACAAGGGAAGACCAAGATAGAGGGTGTTTCGCGCGCCGACGATGACGAACCGCGCTTCCTGCGTGATCGCGGCGTTCATCTGATCGGTCAGCCGGATCGCGTGGATCGGCGGTCCGCCTGTTGCACACCTGACCCGATCGACCATCGCGAACAGGTCCGGGGACTCGCTGGCGGAGAGCGCGATGCCGTCCGGCGCCACACGCGGAACCCACAAAGCGCGAACCAACCCGAAGGCCAGCGCTCCGAAGACGAAGGCGAATTTCAATGCGACGGCGGCACCCTTGCCGGTGGTCACGATCAGGATGACCATCAACACCGTCAGTCCGACCAGAAGCGCGAGCAGGGCGGTCAAGACCACATAGGCGACAAGACCCGCCGCCACGACACGCCGTCGATAGCCGTCGCCGTCTCGCGCCGCGAACTGCTCGAGCCGCGCGATCATCGGTCCGTGACGCGGATCGAGCGCGATCGTTTGTCCCCAGCCCTGTTGAGGCGGCTCCCCCACCGAGATCGTCTTCATCGTCGCCCCCCGGTGCGGACCATGCCGCGGGCAAGGATCGTCGATCAAGCCCGCGTCTTGGTCTTCCCGTGCCACGCCGGCACGAAAAAGGCCGCCCGGATTGCTCCGGGCGGCCTGTTCCTAGGCTAGAAGGGCGTCGGGCGATCAGCCCTGCGCCTGCTCCCCGTCCGCACGTGCGTCGTCTGACTGGACCTCGGCGGTCGCGCCCGGCTCGGCGTTCGGATCGTAATCCTCAGTGAAGCCGGCCTCGTCACGCTCGAACATCGATGCCATGACATCGACGCCCTGCGCCTGCATCTCGGCCTCTTCGGGCGAGCGCGCGACGTTGACCTTGACGGCCACCGACACTTCCGGGTGCAGCGCGACCTTGACCTCGTACACGCCGATCGACTTGATCGGCTTGTCGAGGACGATCTGGTTCTTGGCGACCTTGTGGCCGTCCGCTTCCAGAGCCTCGATCAGATCGCGAACCGCGACCGAGCCGTACAGCTGACCGGTGTTCGATGCCTGACGGATCAGGGTGACCGATGCGTCCTTGAACGAACCGGCGTCCTTCTCGGCGTCCGAACGACGCGAAGCGTTGTCGGCCTCGATGCGCGCGCGGTTGGCCTCGAAAACCTTCTTGTTCGACTCGTTGGCGCGCAGCGCCTTCTTGCGCGGCAGCAGGAAGTTGCGGGCGAAACCGTCCTTCACCTTCACCACGTCGCCGATGGCGCCGAGCTTCTCGACGCGCTCAAGCAGAATAACGTCCATATCCCGGACTCCTTACTTCACGACGTAGGGCAGGAGGCCCAGATGACGCGCACGCTTGATCGCCTGGGCGAGCTCGCGCTGCTTCTTGGCGCTCACCGAGGTGATGCGCGACGGCACGATCTTGCCGCGCTCGGACACGAAGCCCTGCAGCAGACGGACGTCCTTATAGTCGATCCGCGGTGCGTCCTTCGCGGAGAAGGGGCAGCTCTTGCGACGACGGAAAAACGGGCGAGCCATTATGCGGCCTCCTCTTCACGGTCACGACGGGGCGCACGATCACCACGATCGCCACCACGGTCCGGGCGATCTCCGCGCGGGCCGCCGTCACGGCCACCCTCACGGTCGCCACGACGCTCGCGGTCGCGCTCCTGCTTGCGCATCATCGCCGACGGGCCTTCCTCCAGCTCGTCCACGCGGACGGTCATGAAGCGGATCACGTCTTCGTTGATCTGGGTCTGACGCTCCAGCTCGGCGACCACGCCCGCGGGCGCGTCGATCTCGAGCATGACGTAATGCGCCTTGCGGTTCTTGGCGATCTTGTACGCCAGCGAACGGAGGCCCCAGGTTTCGGTCTTCACGACCTTGCCCTGATTGTCCTGCACGATCTTGGTGGCGGCTTCCGCCAGCGCGTCCACCTGCGCCTGTGCCAGATCCTGGCGCGCAAGGAACACGTGCTCGTATAGAGCCATGTCTTACCTTCATGTTGGCCGATCGCTGACGCCGCCCCGTGCGGTCGCCCCTCCGGCTGTCTTCATACGGAAAGGGTGGGAAGCCACGCTCCCCACCCGATCTATTCGCGTCCCTATACCAACGCGGTCGAAAGGCAAGCCTTACCGCACCGCACCGGCGATCACCGCGGCGATGACGCCGCTGGCGACGGCGACCAGCACCGCATCGTTGCCGGACTGATAATAGCGGTACCCGCGGGGTGGGGCGCGCAGTCCGCGATACTGGCGGTAATCGATCTGGCGATAGTTGCGGGCATAGCGGCGGTCGAACCGCTCACCCTTGCGCCAGTTGCGATACTGGTTCGCCCGCAGCCCACGCTGCTGACCATAGTCCCGACCATATTGCTCGCGCACGACGGTGCGCTTCGTCACGGTGCGGCGGCCATTGTCGCGCTCGCGGACGACCACTGTCTCGCGACGCTGCTGGGCCGGGGCGGCTTCGGCGGCGCTGGCCATCACGGGGCCGGTGGCGATCGTCGCGGCGAGAGCGGCGAGGAGGAACTTCTTCATGATCTGTCTCCCGATGAATGCGGCGCCGTGTCTCTCGGCGTCCAGAGTGAAATGGGCCCCGATTGTCGCAGACCTAGCGACGCGGAGGCGCGAAATGGTCGCCATCTGTCGCAGGTGCGTCGGCATCGTTCAGGTTGCCTCACCCCGCGCCGGGCCGTAATGCCGCGCGCTTCACGGACATCAGGAGAGGCCGATGCGCGCGTTCATCTTTCCCGGACAGGGCAGCCAGGCGGTCGGCATGGGCAAGGCGCTGAACGACGCCAGCCCCGCGGCCCGCGCGGTGTTTCAGGAGGTCGACGAGGCGCTGGGCCAGCATCTGTTCCGGCTGATGAGCGACGGTCCTGCCGACGACCTGACGCTGACGGAGAACGCCCAGCCCGCGATCATGGCGAATGCCTTGGCGACTCTGGCGGTGCTGGAGCGGGAGGCGGGCGTCAGCCTGTCCGACAAGGCGGACTATGTCGCGGGCCATTCCCTCGGAGAATATAGCGCGCTGGCGGCCGCGAAGGCGTTCGATCTGCCGACGACGGCACGCCTGCTGAAGCTGCGCGGCCGGGCGATGCAGGCGGCGGTGCCGGTGGGCGAGGGGGCGATGGCGGCCTTGCTCGGCGCCGACATCGACAAGGCGCGGACGATCGCCGGCGCGGCGGTCGATGCGATCCTGGCGGAGGGCGGTGAGGAGCTGGTCTGCACCGTCGCGAACGACAACGATCCGTCGCAGGTGGTGATCTCCGGGCATCGTGCCGCCGTCGAGCGCGCGGTTGCGCTGGCGAAGGAACTGGGCGCGAAGCGCGCGGTGTTGCTGCCCGTGTCCGCCCCGTTCCATTGCCCGCTGATGCAGCCCGCCGCCGACGCGATGGACGCGGCGCTGGCGGAGGCGAAGATTTCCGCGCCGCTGGTTCCGGTCTTCGCCAACGTCGATGCGGTCGCGATCGCGGACCCCGGCGCGATCCGCGTCGCGCTGGTCCAGCAGGTCACGGGCATGGTCCGCTGGCGCGAATCGGTGCTGGCGATGGCCGAGGCGGGCGTGACGCAATTCGTCGAGTTCGGCGGCAAGGTCCTGACCCCGATGGTCAAGCGCATCGCCCCCGACGTCGACGCGATCAGCGTCGTGACGATGGACGATGTCGAGCAATTGCTGAAGAAGCTGTGATCACTCGTCGGACTGCAAGCTAAGCTGGAGAAGCACATGTTCGATCTCACAGGTATGACCGCCCTCGTTACCGGGGCATCCGGCGGGATCGGCTCCGCGATCGCGCGGGGGTTGGCGGCGCAGGGCGCGCGCCTTGCCGTCTCGGGGTCCAACGTCGCCAAGCTGGAGGCGTTTCTGGAGACGCTGGGCGGCGATCACGTCGCGCTGGCGTGCGACCTGTCCGATGCCGCGCAGGTCGATGCGCTGGTGCCGCAGGCGGTGGCGAAGCTCGGGCGGCTCGACATCCTCGTCAACAACGCCGGCGTCACCCGCGACAATCTCGCGATGCGGATGAAGGACGAGGAGTGGGATACCGTCATCCGCGTCAATCTGGAGGCCGCGTTCCGCCTGATCCGTGCGGCGGCCAAGCCGATGATGAAGGCGCGGTTCGGGCGCGTCGTGTCGATCACCTCCGTCGTCGGCCAGACCGGCAATCCGGGGCAGGCGAACTATGCCGCGTCCAAGGCCGGCCTTGTCGGCATGTCGAAGGCGCTGGCGCAGGAGCTGGCCAGCCGCAACATCACCGTCAACTGCGTCGCCCCCGGCTTCATCCGCTCGGCGATGACCGATGGCCTGCCGGAGGCGCAGAAGGCCGCGCTGACGCAGCGCATCCCGGCGGGCGATCTGGGCACCGGTGAGGACATCGCTGCCGCCGTCGTCTATCTCGCCAGCCGCGAGGCCGGCTACGTCACCGGTCAGACCATCCACGTCAACGGCGGCATGGCGATGATCTGAAGCGCTCAGCACCACAGGACGTGCCGGATGCGCGCCAGACATGCTCTTGCCAGCGCATCCCCTGCGTTCTACGTGCGTTCAGGAAACTACAACACTCTACGAAACGAAGAGGGACTACCATGAGCGAGACCGCCGACCGCGTGAAGAAGATCGTCGTCGAGCATCTCGGCGTCGAGGCCGACAAGGTGACCGAGGACGCGAGCTTCATCGACGATCTGGGCGCAGACAGCCTCGACATCGTCGAGCTGGTGATGGCCTTCGAGGAAGAGTTCGGGGTCGAAATCCCCGACGACGCCGCCGAGAAGATCACGACCGTCAAGGACGCGATCACGTACATCGACGAGCACAAGTCGTAAGATACTGACAGACCCGGCCCATAGGGCAGGGGTTCCGAACGGCTTCCCGTCCCCGCGTAGAGGGCGGGAGGCCGTTTTGGTATGAACGGAATGGAGTAAGAGCATGCGGCGTGTCGTCGTGACCGGATTGGGCCTCGTGACGCCGCTCGGCGCGGACGTCGAGACGGCCTGGGCGAACATATTGGCGGGCAAGTCGGGCGCCGGCCCGATCACGCGCTTCGACGCATCCGACCAAGTGTGTCGTATCGCCTGCGAAGTGAAGCGCCCGGACCACGAATATGGCTTCGATCCCGGCAAGCGCGTCGACCACAAGGTCCAGCGCCAGGTCGATCCGTTCATCGTCTACGGCATCGATGCCGCGGGACAGGCGCTGGAGGATGCCGGTTTGACCGAGATGACGGTCGAGGAAAGCTGGCGCGCGGGCTGTTCGATCGGGTCGGGCATCGGCGGGCTGCCAGGTATCGAGAGCGAGTCGCTGGTGCTGCACCAGAAGGGTCCGCGCCGCGTATCGCCGCACTTCGTTCACGGCCGCCTCATCAACCTCATCTCCGGGCAGGTTTCGATCAAATATGGCCTGCGGGGGCCGAACCACGCGGTCGTCACGGCCTGCTCGACCGGCGCGCACGCGATCGGCGACGCCGCGCGAATGATCGCGATGGACGATGCCGACGTGATGCTGGCGGGCGGTGCGGAGAGCACGGTCTGCCCGCTCGGCATCGCCGGGTTCGCACAGGCTCGCGCACTGTCGACGGCGTTCAACGACCAGCCTGAAAAGGCGTCGCGTCCCTACGATAAGGACCGCGACGGCTTCGTCATGGGCGAGGGTGCCGGCATCGTATGCCTTGAGGAATACGAGCACGCCAAGGCGCGCGGTGCGAAGATCTATGCCGAGGTGATCGGTTACGGCCTGTCGGGCGACGCCTATCATGTCACCGCGCCGCATCCGGAGGGCGACGGCGCGTTCCGGTCGATGCAGATGGCGCTGAAGAAGGCCGGTCTGGAGCCCAAGGACATCGATTATATCAACGCGCATGGCACCTCGACGCCGATGGGCGACGAGCTGGAACTGGGCGCGGTGCGACGGCTGTTCGGCGATGCGATGCAGACGGTATCGATGTCGTCGACCAAGTCGGCGATCGGGCATCTGCTCGGCGGCGCTGGCGCGGTCGAGTCGATCTTCTGCATCCTCGCGATGCGCGATCAGATCGTGCCGCCGACGCTTAATCTCGACAATCCCAGCGACAGCTGCGTCGGCGTCGATCTCGTGCCGCATGTCGCCAAGAAGCGTTCGGTGAAGGCGGTGTTGAACAACTCGTTCGGCTTCGGCGGCACCAACGCGTCGCTGGTGATGCGCGCGATCTGATCCGATGCGCAAACTCGGCTGCCTCGTCCTGCTGATCGCAGCCATCGTCGTCGGCGCCCTTGTCGCGACGAATATGTGGGCGGGGGCGGGGCCATCCGACAAGCCGCTCGCGGTCGTGGTGCCGGAGGGGGCGAGCCTCGCCCGCGCCGCGACCGAACTGGAGAAGGCGGGCGCGATCCGCTCCGCCTCGCGGTTCCGGCTGTTCGCGCGGGTATTTGGCGGCGGGGGGTCGATCAAGGCGGGCGAGTATGCGATCCCGGCCGGTGCGAGCCAGTCGGACATCCTGACGCTGCTGGAGGAGGGCAAGGTCCGCCAGCGCCTCGTCGCGGTGCCGGAGGGATATCCGTCGGTGCTGGTGCATGACGCCGTCGCCCGTGCCGACGGGCTCACCGGGGACGTCGCCGTGCCACGCGAAGGTTCGGTGCTGCCCGACAGCTACGCCTATCAACGCGGCGATACGCGCGCGGCGGTGGTGGCGCGCATGCAGAAGGCGATGCGCGATTACCTCGCCACGGCATGGGCGAAGCGCAAGCCGGGCATTGCCGTGACGACGCCCGAACAGGCGATCATCCTCGCCTCGATCGTCGAGAAGGAAACCGGCAAGCCCGCCGAACGCCGCACCGTTGCGGCGGTCTATGGCAACCGCCTGCGCATCGGCATGCCGCTTCAGGCCGATCCGACCGTGATCTATCCGATCACCAAGGGGCGTCCGCTCGGCCGGCGCATCCGCGTGTCGGAACTGCGGGCGAAGAACGGCTACAACACCTACGCCAGCGCTGGCCTGCCGGCCGGCCCGATCGCCAATCCGGGTCGTGCTTCGATCGATGCTGTGCTCGATCCGGCACCGAGCCGGGCGCTGTACTTCGTCGCGGACGGCACCGGGGGGCATGTCTTCGCCGACACGCTGCCGCAGCATAATGCCAACGTGCAGAAGTGGTACGCAATCAGGCGCTCGCGCGGGGAGATGTAAGGCGAACGCCTAGCTCGCTTCCATTTCGGGAGAGGCCGGGGGAGGTCTTCGCTGCACGCGCGTAGCTGCTGGAGAAACCCTCCCCCAACCCCTCCCGCGAGCGGGAGGGGAGCGAGAAGGAGTTACCCCCGCAACGCCGCCGCCGAACGCGCCTTCGCCTCGACCTCGGCCATCGTGCCGCCCGTCACCCAGCTTCCCCCCACGCACTCGACCGGCCCGAACGCCAGCCAGTCGCGCGCGCTCGCCTCGGTCACGCCACCCGTGGGGCAGAACCGGCACTGGTTGAACGGCGCGGCGAGCGCCTTCAGCGCCTTCAGGCCGCCGCTCGTCTCCGCGGGGAAGAACTTGAACTCGGTCAGGCCCATGTCCAACCCGCGCATGATGTCGCCCGCCGTCGCGATGCCGGGCAGGAACGGCACGCCGGAGCGGACGATCACGTCGCCCAGACGTTCCGACAGACCCGGCGACACGATGAACTCCGCACCGACTCCCATCACCTGTTCGAACTGGTCGGTGTTGACGACGGTCCCCGCGCCGACGATCGCGCCCTCCACCTTCTTCATCTCCACGATCGCATCGATCGCGGCGGGAGTACGCATCGTCACCTCCAGCACGCGCAGGCCGCCGGCGACCAGCGCTTCCGCCAGCGGGCGGGCGGTCGCGGCATCGTCGATCACCAGTACGGGGATGACGGCGCTGGTCCGCATGATGTCGAGAATGGTCACTGGCTATGCTCCTGCGCGAAGGCGGCCGCGGCGCCGAACAGGCCGGGCTGGGGATGGGTGATGAGCTTGACGGGCATTCCGGCCATCATCGACTGGAACCGACCCTTGGCAACGAAGCGCTGGTCGAAACCGGAACGTAGCAGCTTATCCTTGATCCGCAGGCCGAGCCCGCCCGCGATCACCACCGAATTCGCACCCTGCGCCAACGCCAGATCGCCCGCGACCGCGCCGAGCGCGAGGCAGAACCGGTCGAGCGCGGCGAGGGCGATCGAGTCGGTCCCGTCCAGCGCCTCCGCCCAGATCGTCTTGTCGTCCCGGCTCGGCACCGCGCGCCCTTCGAGTTCGGCCAGCGTCTCGTAGATCGCCACGATGCCCGGCCCTGCGACGATGCGCTCGCACGATACGCGTGTGAAGGTCCTGCGCAGCCGCTTCGTGATGGCGTCCTCGATCGTGTCGAGCGGCGCATAGTCGATGTGTCCACCCTCGGTCGGCAGGACGTAATAGCGGCTGTCGGTCTTCAGCACCTGCGCGACGCCGAGCCCGGTGCCCGGTCCGCACACAGTGGTCACACCCTTTTTAGGCAACGGCACGTCGGGCCCGCACAGATGCACGAAGTCATCGTCCGACAGCTGTGCGACCGCGTGACCAACCGCCGCGAAGTCGTTGACGACGGTCCATTTGTCGACGTTCAGCCGCTCGTGAATCAACGACGGTCGGATCACCCAGGGATTGTTGGTCAGGCGGATGACGTCGCCAGTGATCGGTCCGGCAATGGAGATGCCGGCGAAGCGGGGCAGGGGTTTGCCGTGCTGCGCCTCATACGCCTGCCACGCGGTTTGCAGCGACGCGTGTTCCGCCGTCTTCTGCGTCACCACGTCCCCCAGGCTGACGACGCGGCCGTCCTCGACCTCCGCGATCGCGAACCGCGCGTGCGTACCGCCGAGGTCGACTGCCACCATCTCCATGCCGTCACTCTCCTGTTATTACGGCTTATTGTCTTCAGGCCGTTCGGCCGCTCAGAGCCCTGCGCCGGCCAGAACCGCCGACGCACCCTTTTCCGCCTCGTCCGCCTGCGCGCGGAACATCCCGAACAGCTCGCGGCCGAAGCCCGTCGCGGGCGGTGGTGCGGCGTCGAGCGTGCGCGCTTCCCACTCGGCCGCGTCGACCAGCGCGGTCAGCATGCCCGACACCGCATCGACCCGGATCAGGTCGCCGTCGCGGATGCGGCCGATCGCGCCGCCGCCCAGCGCCTCGGGCGAACAATGGATCGCGCACGGCACCTTGCCGCTCGCACCCGACATGCGGCCATCGGTCACCAGCGCGACCTTGAAGCCGCGGTTCTGGAGCACGCCGAGGGGCGGCGTCAGCTTGTGCAGTTCGGGCATCCCGTTCGCGCGCGGACCCTGAAAACGGACGACGACCACGACGTCCTGTTCCAGCTCGCCACGCTGAAACGCCGCGATCACGTCCAGCTGGTCGTCGAACACGCGCGCGGGTGCCTCGATCACCCAGCGCTCTCGGTCGACCGCCGACACCTTGATGCAGGCACGGCCGATGTTGCCCGCGAGAATGCGCATGCCGCCATCGGCAGAGAAGGGTTGCGCGACCGGTCGCAGGATCGTCTCGTCGCCGCTCGCACCGGGATCGGTCCATGTCAGCACATCGCCATCCAATCCCGGCTTCGCACCGTAAGCGGACAGGCTTTCACCCGACACCGTCATGATGTCGTCGTGCAAATATCCCGCGCCGATCAGTTCGCGGATCACGAAGGGCATCCCGCCCGCCGCCTCGAACGCGTTCACATCGGCGGAGCCATTGGGATACACGCGCGCGATCAGCGGCACCGCCGCCGACAACCGGTCAAAATCCTCCCAGTCGATCACGATTCCCGCCGCGCGCGCGATGGCGGGGATGTGCATCAGGTGGTTCGTCGAGCCGCCGGTCGCCAGCAAACCAACCGCGGCGTTGACGATCGATCGCTCGTCGACGCACCAGCCGAGCGGGCGATACTCGTCGCCGCGCTGGCCGATCGCCGCCAGCCGGTGGACCGCCGCACGCGTCAGTTCCTGACGCAGCTTGGTGCCGGGATTGACGAACGCGGCACCCGGCATGTGCAGGCCCATCACTTCCATCATCATCTGGTTGGTGTTGGCGGTGCCGTAGAAGGTGCAGGTACCCTTGCCGTGATAGGCCTGGATCTCCGCGTCCAGCAGTTCCTCGCGGCTGGCGTCCCCGACCGCGAAACGCTCGCGCACCGCCGCCTTGGCCTTGTTCGGCAGGCCGGTGGGCATCGGCCCGCCGGGGATCAGGATCGTCGGCAGATGCCCGAAGCGCAGGGCGCCCATCAACAGGCCGGGCACGATCTTGTCGCAGATACCAAGCAGCGCCGCACCCTCGAACGTACCGTGGCTCAGCGCGACCGCCGTCGACAGCGCGATCGTGTCGCGGCTGAACAGCGACAGCTCCATGCCGGCATAGCCCTGCGTCACGCCGTCGCACATCGCCGGCGTCGCGCCCGCGACCTGCGCGGTCGCGCCGACCTCGCGCGCCCAGACCTTCATCTGTTCGGGGTAGCGGTAATACACCGCATGCGCCGACAGCATGTCGTTATAGGCGGTGACGAGGCCGATATTCATGCCGCGATCGGCCTTCATCGCCTCGCGGTCTTCATCGGTCCCCGCATAGGCGTGCGCCAGGTTCGCGCAGCCCAGATTGGGCCGGCGCACCGCGTTCTCGCATTCGCGATCGATCAGGTCGAGATAGGTGCGCCGCCCCGGCTGCGACCGCTCGACGATCCGCTGCGTGACGGCGGCGACCGCTGCGTGGATCATCCTACTTGCTCCGGTACCAATTCACTTGCTCCAGTGGACGTCGATCGGGAGTTCGACATCGGCGAGCACGCGGCCGATCGGGTAGGGGGATGACGGACCCTGCTCGATCGCCTGTTCCAGCACCTTGCGCTTGGCGTCGCCGGTGATCGCGATCATCAGCGCCTTGGACGACGCGATCGCCGACTTGGACAGCGTGACGCGCGCGACGGGGGCCTCGGGCGGCAGCGGGTCGGGCATGACACCCAGTGCGCGGCGCTCCTTCGGACCGTTCATCGCCTCGTCGAAATCGACGCCGGGAAATATCGACGCGGTATGTCCGTCGCCGCCCATGCCCAGCAGGCAGAAATCGAGCGGCCAGTGAAGGTCTTGCATCAGCGCATCGGCGGAACGGCCGGCGGCCTTATAGTCCTTCGTCGCCTCCGGCACGATCGGCATCACCCGCGCGCCCTTTGGCAGGAAGATCTTGGCGAGCGCGGTGACGTTCGACAGCGGATCGCCCAGCTTCACCACCCGCTCGTCGGTCGGGATGATCGTGACCTTCTTCCAGTCCAGCTTGGCCTGCGCCAGCTTTTCATAGGCCGGGAAGGGCGTCTTACCGCCCGCCAGCGCGATCACCGCGGACCCGCGGGCGTCCAGCGCACTCTCGATCACGAACTGCACGTCGCCGGCGATGGCGTCGGCCAACTCGCTCGCGTCCTCGTAATCCCACCACTCGATCTCGGTCATCAGGCTCTCCGTCGCGCCCTGCGGCGCCAGTCGAGCGACCGTTAGACGGATGGGGCGAAAGGGGGAACCCGCATACGTATGGATGGTGCCGTGGCGCGGCGACGCTACCTGTCGAGCCTGCCGACCGGCTGCTGCTGGCAGTCGCCGATGCGATTGCCCTTGATCGACCAGCGCCGCCCTTCCGGTCTTGAGCCGTCGGGCGTTATGGGTTCACGGCGGGAGGCGAAGTCCATCTTCAGAAGCGTGGCACCGTATCGCCCGGTTACAGTGAGGACGTCGCGAGCGGGTGTGACGGTGGGGAAGCCGGAGGGTTGCGATGCCGTCATGGTGCTGCCGGTGCAGGTCTGATCGGCCTTCAGTTTAGCGTTGCCGAGCCGGATCGTGAGAGGACGGCAATTCATCGTTCCCGACGATTCCATCCGTCCCTGACCGATGAGCAATCGCAACAGCGGCTCGACATCGGTGTCGGGCAGGCAGAAGCGCCACGTCCGGTTCGACCCGGTGGCCTGCATCTTGTCCAAATTCGTGTCGATGGCGCCGAAATAATAGGATCGCGAAAGATCGAGTTGCCATTCGCCACTCTGCATCCGGCGGACGTCCTTGGGCGCCTCGACGATAATCTCGTCCGGCTGCTGCTCGGCCTGCTGACCAGCGACGGCGCTCGCCAAGCTGCCGGCAACCCCCAGCACGGCCAGCGATGCGGCCCGAACGATGAATGACATGCGCCTGCTATCCTCCAAGCACGCGAGGCTAGCAGCGTGGCGACGCGAAACAAGTGTTCACCAGCGGTAGCGTTGCGATCGGTTCCGACGACCGATCGGCTCAGTCGTCCTGCCAGGTCACGCCGTCGCGTTCGGTCAGCGCGATTGCCGCACTTGGCCCCCAGCTGCCCGACGCATACGCCTTCGGCTTCATACCATTGGCGGTCCACCCGGCGCGGATCGCATCGACCCAGGTCCATTGTGCCTCCACCTCGTCGCGGCGCACGAACAGCGTCTGGTCACCCTCGATCAGGTCGAGCAGCAGGCGTTCGTAGGCGATCCGGCGGCGCGTACCCGCGAACTCGGAATCCAGCGACAGATTCAGCGGCACCTCGCGCAGGCGGATACCCTCGCGATCGAGGCCGGGCTCCTTCGCCATCACGAGCAACTGCACATACTCTTCGGGCTGGAGCCGGATGATGAGCATATTGGGCTGCAACAGCCCGCCGCGATTGCCGAACATCGAGTGCGGCACCGGCTTGAACTGGATCGCGATCTCCGACCGGCGCGCGGCCATGCGCTTGCCGGTGCGCAGGTAGAAGGGCACGCCCTGCCACCGCCAGTTGTCGACATGCGCCTTGATCGCGACGAACGTCTCCGTCGTCGACGGCTTGCCGAGTTCGTCGGTGTAACTGTGGACGATCTCGCCCTTCACCGCGCCCTCGCCATATTGCCCGGTGACGGTGCAGTTCGGTGCCTCCTCCGGCGTCATCAGGCGCAGGCTGCGGAACACCTTCGCCTTTTCGTCGCGGATCGCGGTGCCGTCGAACCGGGCAGGGGGCTCCATCGCGATCAGCGCGACGAGTTGCAGGATATGGTTCTGCACCATGTCGCGCAGCGCGCCCGCGGTTTCGTAGTAGCCGGCACGTTCCTCCAGCCCGACCGTCTCGGCGATCGTAATCTGCACGTTGTCGATGCCCTGCGCATTCCACACCGGCTCGAAGAACGAATTGCCGAAACGCAGCGCGAGGATGTTCTGCACCGTCTCCTTGCCCAGATAATGGTCGATGCGGAACGTGCGCTCTTCGGGGAAACCTACCGCGACCGCATCGTTGATCTCGCGGCTCGACGCGAGGTCGTACCCGAGCGGCTTTTCCAGCCCGATCCGCACCGTCTCACCCGCAAGCCCGACCGATTCCAGCCCGGTGATCGCCGCCTCGAACAACGAAGGCGCGGTCGAGAGGTAGATGGCGAGGCCACCCGACACGTCGCCGACCTTCTCCGCCAGCGGACCGAAGCTGGAATGATCCGACAGGTCGATCGCCTGATAGAAGAGGCGTTCGAGAAAGCCGCCGACCGCGGCCTCGTCCTTGCGATCCTCGGGCAGGAACTCGTCCAGCGCCTTCTTCGCGAAGTCGCGGTACGCCTCGTCGGTATAGGCCGACCGCGCCGACCCGGTGATCGTCAGCCCCTCAGGCAACAGACCGTCCGCGTGCAGCCCGTAGAGCGACGGCAGCAGCATGCGCTGCGCCAGATCGCCGGTGGCACCGAACAGCAGCAGCTTGGCGACGGGGTTGCGCGTCATGGCGTACCTTTCAGGAGACGAGGCCGGCGAGGGGGTCGAGCCCCGCCATGATATTGAGGTTCTGGACCGCGGCACCGCCGGCACCTTTGCCCAGATTGTCGAGCGTCGCGATCAGCCGCACCTGTCCACCGGCGTCGTTGCCGCGCACGCGCAGGGTCAGCCGATCGGTGCCGGCATGCTCCTCGATCGCGATGCCGCTCAGCCCGTCGTCGGCGACGCGGACCAGCGGTTGTCCGTCATACGCGCGCGCCAGCACGTCGCGCACAGCAGCGACGGTCGGGCGGTTCGGCATGGCGGCGAGATTGAGCGGCACCTCGACCACCATCCCCTGACGCAGCGCCGCGACGGCAGGCGCGAACAGCGGTGCATGTGAAAGCCCGGAATGTACCGTCATCTCCGGCACATGCTTGTGCGCCAGATCGAGTGCATAGGCACGGAACGACGGCGGGCTCACCTGATCCTCATATTCGGCGATCATCGCCTTGCCGCCGCCGGAATAGCCGGACACCGCGTTGACCGTCACCGGCCAGTCCGCCGGCAATAACCCGGTACGGACCAGCGGCCGCACCAGCGCAAGGAAGCCGGTCGGATAGCAGCCCGGATTGGACACCCGCCTGGCGGCAGCAATGTGATCCGCACCGTCGGGCTCGAGCTCGGGAAAACCATAGGTCCAGCCGGGCGCGACCCGGTGAGCGGAGGATGCGTCGATCACGCGGGGGCGATCGCTCGCGATCAGCGCCACCGCTTCCTTGGCCGCCTCGTCCGGCAGGCACAGGATCACGAAATCGGCATCGTTCAACGCCTCGGCGCGCGCCGACGGGTCCTTGCGCCGCGCCTCGTCCAGCGTGACCACCGACAGGTCGGTCCGTCCCGCCAGTCGATCGCGGATATCGAGCCCCGTCGTGCCCGCCGCGCCGTCGATGAAGACGCTCGTCACGCGAGCGCCGCGACGGGCAGATAGCCGACCAGGCCGCGACCGGGGGCAACGCCCCACGCCGTATCGCCGATCACGTCGAGCAATTCGAACGCATCGCCTGCACCCAACTCGGCCAGAACTTCCGAATCACCTTTGCGGTCGAGGCGCAGGAGCGACACCGTCGACAGCCGCCGCTCGACGGGCGCTGCATAATGCGGCGCGAATACGCGATCTGCCAATCGGACGTCGGCAAGATCGGGCCGCACCGCATGCGTTCGTGGATCGAGCACGACCGACCTCCCGGCCAACGCGAAAATGTTACGCGACGGCCCCGACGAGCCGCTTGGATGCGCCGGAGCGGGGGGCGGGGGGCTGTCCTTCGCCGATGAATTGCCCGAACTCTTCAAGAAACTCTGCCCCCTCGGAAGTACGCGCGACGAAGATATTGCGCTTGTCGCTGTCGTCGCGTTGGCGGCGGAGATAGCCGAGCGTACCCAGCCTGTTCAAGGCGCGCGTCACGACCGGCTTCGACACGTTCAGCGCCCGCGCCAGTCCGCGCACCGTATGCGGCCCCGGTTTCAGGTACACGAGCAGCAGCAGCGCCATCTGCCGATTGGTCAGATCGGGTTCACCCGAACGGACATAATCGACCAGGGCGGTCATCCAGGTAGCCAAAGCGTGGGGATCGGATGCTGGCACAGGGGTCTTCCGCTAATCCACCCGGTCGACGGCGCACCGATCGGGCTTCGTTTCGTTGTCATAACGCCGCGGTAACCGGCAGGTTTCCTCGCTTGCCGCGGGATTCGGGGGTGAGGCAGGGATTCGGGGCGTTTATGTTGATAGACGGGGAAGGGTCGCCTATGTGCCGCCCTTCACTGGCTGTCCGGGTTCTCCATGTTCGTCTTCCTCCTCGTCATCCACGCCATCATCGCTGCGGCGCTCGTCACGGTGATTCTGATGCAGCGGTCGGAGGGTGGCGGCCTCGGTATGGGCGGCAGCCCGTCGGGCCTGATGTCCGCGCGCGGTGCGGCCGATTTCCTGACGCGGGCGACCTCGGTGCTGGCGACGGGGTTCGTCGTGTTCTCGATCGTGCTCGCCGGCTATTCCGCGACGCGCCGGGTGACGACGATCGATACCTCGCTGGCCCGTCGTCCAACTGCGCCGGCACCGCAGAACAATGCGGTGCCGAACACCCCGGCCAAGGGTCAGGTGACGACCGGTGCCGGCGCGCCCGTCGCGGTCGGTCCGGGCAGCCCGGCGGACAACGCTTCGGTCCCGCTCGCCAACTAACATTCCATCGCAAATCGTCGGACCGGTGCCCGCGCACGTTCGCGGGCGCTTGTCGCGCGTGCCCCATCCAAGCTAGGCGTTCTGTCCCATGACGCGGTACATTTTCATCACCGGCGGCGTGGTCTCGTCGCTCGGCAAGGGCCTCATGGCGGCCTCCCTCGCGGCGTTGCTTCAGGCGCGCGGCTACAATGTCCGGATCCGGAAGTTCGACCCGTATCTGAACGTCGATCCGGGCACGATGAGCCCGTATCAGCACGGCGAAGTATACGTCACCGACGACGGCGCGGAGACCGACCTCGATCTCGGCCATTACGAGCGGTTCACCGGCGTCGCCGCGCACCAATCGGACAATGTCACGTCGGGTCGCATCTATCAGCAGATCATCGCGCGGGAGCGGCGCGGTGATTATCTCGGCGCCACGGTGCAGGTCGTCCCGCACGTCACCGACGCGATCAAGGCGTTTGCGCAGGCCGATGTCGAGGGCCTCGACTTCGTGCTGTGCGAGATCGGCGGCACGGTCGGCGACATCGAGTCGCTTCCCTTCATCGAGGCGATCCGCCAGCTCAAGAACGAACTGGGTCGTGGTCGCTCGATCAGCGTTCACGTCACATTGGTGCCGTACATCGCCGCCGCGGGCGAACTGAAGACCAAGCCGACCCAGCATTCGGTGCGCGAGATCGCCGCACTGGGCGTCGCGCCGGACGTGCTGGTCTGCCGCTGCGAACATCCGCTGCCCGAGTCGGACCGCGCCAAGATCGCGCTGTTCTGCAACGTGCCCGCGAGTGCGGTCATCCCCGCGCTCGACGCCAAGAGCATCTACGCGGTGCCGCTCCAATACCATGCCGAGGGACTTGATTCGGAGGTGTTGAAGGCGTTCGGCATCGAACCCGGTGCGCCGCCCGAATTGTCCCGCTGGACCGAGATCGTCGATCGCCTGACCAACCCAGAGGGCGAGGTGACGGTCGGCGTCGTCGGCAAATATGTCGGCCTTCAGGACGCCTACAAGTCGCTCAACGAGGCGCTGGTCCACGGCGGCATCGCCAACAAGGTGAAGGTCAACGTCCGCTGGATCGACGCGGAGCTGTTCGAGGGCCCCGACGGCGACATCGCCGCGCATCTGGAACCCTGCCACGCCATCCTCGTGCCGGGCGCATTCGGGGAGCGCGGCGCGGAGGGCAAGATCGCCAGCGTCCGCTTCGCGCGCGAACGCAACGTGCCCTACTTCGGAATCTGCTTCGGGATGCAGATGGCCTGTATCGAGGGTGCGCGCGACCTCGCCGGCATCGCAGACGCCTCGTCCACCGAGTTCGGCCCCACGGACGAGCCGGTCGTCGGCCTCATTACCGAATGGATGGGCCGCGCCGGTCTCGAAAAGCGCGAGGAGCAGGGCGACCTCGGCGGCACGATGCGGCTGGGCTCGTACGACGCCACGCTCGCGGGCAACAGCGTCGTCGCGTCGATCTATGGCGGCACCGCCATCCAGGAACGCCATCGCCACCGCTACGAGGTGAACACCCACTATCGGGACGCGCTGGAAGAGGGCGGACTGGTGTTCAGCGGCATGTCGCCTGATGGGACGTTGCCGGAGATCGTCGAGCGGCCGGATCACCCGTGGTTCGTCGGCGTCCAGTTCCACCCGGAACTCAAGTCCAAACCCTTCGACCCGCATCCCCTGTTCGCCAGCTTCATCGAAGCCGCGGTGAAGCAGAGCCGGCTGGTCTGAGAGCGAAACGTTACCCGGCAGGGAACCGTCACCCCGGCGTTCGCTCGGGTGACGGCTGAGGGCCGACCCCAGAAAACGAAGGCGCCCGGACCTTTCGGCCCGGACGCCCCGCGACGCCTGGAAAAGGGAGAAACAGGCGCCGAGCTTGTTACGCGGCCTGTGCCTCGTCGTGAGCGGCGGTGTCGCTCGCCTCGACGGCGGCCAGCGGTGCGCCCGTCTTGATCGCGATGCTCTTCGGCTTCATCGCCTCCGGAACCTCGCGGACGAGGTCGATGACGAGCAGGCCGTCGTTCAGCCGCGCATCCTCCACGAACACGAAGTCCGCGAGTTCGAAGCGGCGCTCGAAAGAGCGGGTCGCGATACCGACATGGACGAAGTTCGCGTTCGGTTTGTCGTCCTTCTTCCCCGCGACGAGCAGCATGTTCTGCTGTGCGGTGATCTCGATCTCGTCGCGACCGAAGCCAGCCACCGCCAGCGTGATGCGGTAACGGTCGTCGGCGATCCGTTCGAGGTTGAAGGGCGGGTAGTTCTCGGCCGCCGCGCCGCGCGCGTTGGTTTCGAGAAGGTCGAACAGCCGGTCGAAGCCGATGGTCGAACGGCGATAGGGGGTCAGGTCGAGTCGCATATCAAATCCTCCGATGAGCGAGTTGAAGTCGAGGCATCCGCCGTGGCGCGATGCCCGGTACGGCCCGTCAGCGGCACCGCACGGATCAGGATTTGGTGTGTTGAAAGCCCCCTTCAAGAGCCTGTCGAACCTGATTTTTTGCGCCCACGAAGCTGAACTTCGCCGGGGCCAAGGCGAAGCTTCGTTGAACATCCAGTAAATTGGTGGAGTTTGCGGGCAGGTTCATGGGAGATACCGATGTCGTTGACGCTTGCCCTGCTGCTCGCCGGCCAGATCGCTGCGCCGCCCGCCGGGCAGGAGCCTGCGCCTGTCAGCCCCGGCGTTCAGGCGACCGCGCCTGACGATACACCGGCCGAAGGCGAAGTCGGCCGCACCGGGCCCGCCGTCGCCAGCCCCGGCGGCGACATCGTCGTGACGGCACGCCGCCGTGCCGAGACGGTGCAGAGCGTGCCGATCGCCATCGCCGTCATCGGCGGCTCCGCGATCGCGGAGACGGGCGCGTACAATGTCAGCCGCATCACGCAGCTTCAGCCGACGCTGCAATTCTATTCGACGAACCCGCGCAATTCCGCCGCCAACATCCGCGGCCTCGGCGCACCGTTCGGATTAACCAACGACGGCATCGAACAGGGCGTCGGCATCTATGTCGATCAGGTCTATTACAGCCGCATCGCCTCGGCGACGTTCGACTTTACCGATACCGAGCGGATCGAGATCCTGCGCGGGCCGCAGGGGACGTTGTACGGCAAGAACACCACCGCCGGTGCGATCAACATCACCACGCGCCCGCCCAGCTTCACGCCGGAGGCGCGCGCGGAAGTCACCGGCGGCAATCTCGATTTCTTCCAGGGCAAGGCGTCGATCAGCGGGCCGTTGGTCGCGGATCGCATCGCCGCGCGCCTGTCCGCCTCGGTCACCACCCGCCGCGGGACGATCTACAACGTTCGCACCGACGAGTATCTGAATAGCCAGGACAATATTGGCCTGCGCGGGCAGATGCTGTTCCGCGCCACGCCCGACCTCGATCTGACGCTCTACGCGGACTACAACCGCCAGAACCCGAATTGCTGCGTCCAATATTACGCCCGCACCGGCGCGACGCAGCGACCGACGATCCGCCAATATGCCGCGCTCGCGGCAGCGCAGGGCTATGTCGTGCCCTCGACCAACGCGTTCGACCGCGTCACGGACGTCGATACCGACCTGCGCGCCAAGCAGGAACTCGGCGGCCTGTCGCTGGTCGCCAACTGGGACCTTGGCGCCTCGACGCTGACCTCGGTGACGGCATGGCGGTTCTGGCACTGGGATCCTTCGAACGACCGCGATTTCATCGGCCTGCCGATCACCACCGTCTCCGCCAATCCCTCACAGCAGAGCCAGTTCAGTCAGGAGCTGCGGATCGGCTCCAACGGGACCAACGCGGTCGATTACACGCTCGGCGCGTTCTATTTCTACCAGACGATCGATACGCAGGGGCTGCAGGTGCAGGGCCCGGCGGCCAGCGCCTTCCTGCTCAACCCCACCAGCGCCGGCGGCCGCGATCCCGCGACCCTCAACGGGCTGACCTCGCGCAATACGATCGGCTTCACCAACACCTCGGCGGCGTTGTTCGGGAAGCTGACCTGGCATGCCCGCGAGGCGTTCTCGATTTCCCCCGGCCTGCGCGTCAATTACGACAAGAAGGACGGGTCCTATGTGTCGGTCGTGACGAACGGTGCGGGCAGCACGACGCTGACCAGCGACCAGCGCAGTGTGCTCGCGCCGCAAACCTATGAGCCCTCGTTCGACAATTGGAACGTGTCGGGCGACATCACCGCCGCCTACACCGTCACACCCGATATCCACGCCTATGCGACCTATGCGCGCAGCTACAAATCGGGTGGCATCAATCTGTCCGGCCTGCCGCTGGACGGGAACAACAACCCGATCCTCGCCGCGGCCACCGTCGAGCCGGAAAAGGTCAACCATTTCGAATTGGGCCTGAAGACGCAGTTCGCCGATCGCCGCGCGACGGTGAACCTTGCGGCGTTCTGGACCGAGATCGACGATTATCAGGCGACGGTGACGAACGGACAGCTCGGCGTGCTGCGCGGCTACCTGGCGAATGCTGGCAAGGTCCGGACGCGCGGCATCGAGTTCGACAGCGCCTTCCGCCCGACGTCCCGCTTCAACGTCTACGTCAACGGCGCTTGGACCGACGCCAAATACGTGAAGTTCGTCGACGCGCCGTGCCCGCCCGAACTGTCCGGCGGCACGACGGCGACGGCAAGCAACCCGGCAACCCCGGCCGGCACGGGCACGGTCAGCCCCGCCGCCTGCGACATCTCCGGGCAACGTCTGCCCGGCGTGTCTAAATGGGCGTTCTCCTACGGCGCGGAATACGACTTGCCGGCGCGCTTCGCGGGCCTTGATGGTCAGTTTTATCTGGGATATGACGGCAGCTACCGCTCGCGCTTCTCGTCCAATCCGTCACGGTCGCTGTACACCGACATCAACGGCTATGCGCTTAGCAACTTCCGATTGGGCTTCAAGGCGAAGGACAGCTGGAACGTGTTCGGGTGGCTGCGCAACGCCTTCGATCGCAACTATTACGAGGTGCTCGCGCTGCAGTCCGGCAGCACCGGCCTCGTCGTCGGCCAGCCCGGCGATCCGCGGACTTACGGCTTGACCGTATCGCGGAGTTTCTGAGCGGATGTAGCTTGGCGAGATTCACGCAGGTCAGGTTTCAGTGTCGTGCCGGGCCAGTCCCGGCATCCACGGTGCCGCATGCGCGTCTTTCGGTTGGCTCGCTGATAGGCGAATCCCGGGGCGAGCCGGCATGACGAAACAGGTGAACTGAATCCCCCACGCGTCCGTAACCCACCGTTCAGCTTCGCCCGAATACACATGGATCATACCGACGGGGTGCCGCAGTCTGGAAGCTCCCGCATCCTGGTCGGTGTCGCGCCGGTACGGGTATCGCCGGTGGGGCGGGAAGATGGGGGAGAACGGCAAACGCCCGGATCGTTGCCGACCCGGGCGCCTGCGTGACGATCGCTCGTCAGCCCCCATTTTCCCGCTCTCGCCCAGCCTGTTGGCGGCGTAAGAGCATTCCCCGAACCACGGCCGTTGCCTGTGTCTCAGCGAGGTCAGTGCTAGGTGGCCTCCCTTACTTTGTCACCTGCCTTGCGACTCCCGCGACACGATTGATCGCTACGTGTGGATTCGACGCAACAGACCCGTTCAGGTTGCTTGGCGGCGGCGGCGTGCTACAGCCTCCGGCGACATGATCCTATCCAGCTACGAACGGATGATCGCCCGCCGCTATCTGCTGCCGGGACGAGGCGAGCGGTTCATCGTGCTCGTCGCCGGTTTCAGCCTCGGCGCGGTGATGCTCGGCGTCGCCGCCCTCGTCATCGTCATGAGCGTGATGAACGGCTTTCGCGCCGAACTCTTCGACAAGATCGTCGGGCTGAACGGCCACGCGGTGGTGCAGGGCTACGGCAACCGCCTCGCCGACTGGCGTCAGATCGCCGCACAGGCGAAAGCGACACCCGGCGTCGTCTCCGCCATTCCGCTGATCGAGCAGCCGCTGTTCGCCAGTTCGAACGGACGAGCCGAATTCATTCTGTTCCGCGGGATGCGTGTGCAGGACATCCGCAGCAATGCGGGTTTCCGGCGCGGCCTCGTCGCGGGATCGTTCGCGGCGCTGACACCCGGATCGGGGAACGTCGCCATCGGCTCGCGACTGGCGGAATCGCTGGGTGCGACGGTCGGCTCGGACATCTCGATCATCTCGCCGCAGGGTCAGACCACCCCCTTTGGGACCGTGCCGCGCAGCGTCAGCTACCGTGTCGCCGCGATCTTCGAGATCGGCGTCTATGACTACGACAAGGCGTATGTCGTGATGCCGATCGAGGACGCCCAGACCTTTCTGATGCTCGGTGACACCGTTGGAATGGTCGAGCTCACTACGACCAATGCAGACAAGGTCGGCGAAATCCTCGCACCGTTGAAGGACAAGTTGCGCGGCGGTGCCGTCATCGCCGACTGGCGCACGCTCAACGCGCAGTTGTTCGAGGCGCTGGCGGTCGAGCGCGTCGCAATGTTCGTCGTGCTGTGCATCATCATCCTCGTCGCCGCGTTCAACATCGCTTCCTCGCTCATCATGCTGGTGCGATCCAAGACGCGCGATATCGCCATCCTGCGCACGATGGGCGCGACGCGGGGCGCGATGCTGCGCATCTTCATCACGGTGGGCACCACGATCGGTGTGCTGGGGACGCTGGCGGGGCTGATCCTAGGCGCGATCTTCCTGTTCTTCCGTCAGGGCGTCATCAACTTCGTGCAGTTGGTGACCGGCCAGAACCTGTGGGACCCATCGATCCGCTACCTGACCGATTTGCCGTCGAAATCCGATCCGGTGGAGATCACGTTGATCGTCGTCATGGCGCTGATTCTGACCTTCCTCGCCACGCTCTATCCGTCGTTCAAGGCGGCGAACACAGACCCGGTCGAGGTGCTGCGCTATGAATGATGCGGTCCTCCAGACCTCCGGTCTCGCGCGCAGCTTCACGCAGGGTGGGGAGACGATCCACGTCCTGCGCGGCGTCGACCTCGCGGTGCAGCCCGGCGAGATCGTCGCGCTGCTCGGCGCGTCCGGTTCGGGCAAGTCCACCCTGCTACAGGCAGTCGGCCTGTTGGAAGGCGGGTTCGAAGGTTCGATCCGCATCGCGGGCGAGGAAGCCGCGACGCTCGATGCCGCCGGCCGCACCGTCGTGCGCCGCGACCGGCTCGGCTTCGTCTACCAGTTCCACCATTTGCTGCCGGATTTCGACGCGACCGAGAATGTCGTCCTGCCGCAACTGATCCACGGCGCCACCCGCGATGCCGCGCTGACACGAGCCCGCGACCTGCTCACCGTGCTCGGCCTCGGCCACCGGCTGACACACCGCCCGAGCCAGCTATCCGGCGGCGAGCAGCAGCGCGTGGCCGTCGCCCGCGCGCTCGCCAATCGGCCGGCGCTGGTGCTGGCGGACGAGCCGACCGGCAACCTCGACGAACATACCGCCGACATCGTGCTTGCCGAATTCCTGCGGCTGGTCCGCGGCGAGGGGTCGGCGGCGCTGGTCGCAACCCACAACGAGCGGCTGGCGCTGAAGATGGACCGGGTCGTCCGCCTCAACGAAGGCCGGCTGCGGTGAGCCTCTGGCGGCAGGTGCCGACGCTCGCCGGCCGCCATGTCACGCTTCGTCCGCTGGTCCGAGAGGATGAGGGTGCGCTCGTCGCCGCCGCGTCCGCGGGCGGATTGTGGGACATCTTCTACGCCAACGTGTCGATGATGAAGACCCCGGACCGCTGGTTCGCCGCCGCACTCACGGAACAGGATTACGGCCGCGCGCTGGTGTTCGCGGTGGAAGACGCCGGCGGCACCGTCGTCGGCTCGACGCGCCTGATGCGGCTCGCGGAAAAGCACCGGCGGCTGGAAATCGGCGGCACCTTCTACGCGAAGTCTTCGCAGCGCACCGGCATCAACACCGAGGCGAAGCTCATGCTGCTGACCCACGCGTTCGAAGCGATGGACTGCCAGTGCGTGCAGATCCGGACCGACCAGCTCAATACCCGCAGCCAGGTCGCGATCGAGCGGCTCGGCGCGCACCGCGACGGCGTGCTGCGCGGGCATCAGGTCATGGCGGACGGGCGGCTGCGCGACACGGTCGTCTATTCGATCCTCGACCGCGAATGGCCGGGCGTGAAGGCCAATTTGCGTTACCTGCTCGCGCGCCACGATGCCCGTCCTGATGGAGTCACCCCATGATCCACGACCATGTCGTTCACGCCGCGGACGGCGCATCGGTGCCGCTGTCGGACTATGCGGGCAAGGTGCTGCTGATCGTCAACACCGCCTCGAAATGCGGGTTCACGCCGCAGTACGAGGGACTGGAAGAGCTGCACCGCGCCTATGCCGACCGTGGACTGGCGGTGCTGGCCTTCCCCTGCAACCAGTTCGGCGCGCAGGAGCCGGGCGACGCAGCGGAGATCGCGAACTTCTGTTCGCTGACCTATGCGGTCGACTTCCCAGTCATGGCCAAGATCGACGTCAACGGCGCCCACGCCGATCCGCTGTTCGAGGATCTGAAGGCCGCCGCGCCCGGCCTGCTCGGATCGAAGGCGATCAAGTGGAACTTCACCAAGTTCCTCGTCTCACGCGACGGCACCCGTGTCACCCGCTACGCGCCCACGACCAAGCCGGAAGAGCTGACGAAAGACATCGAAGCGCTCCTTTGATCCTCCCAACAGAGAGAGGTGCCGCGCACGCAGGCGTTACGGAGGGCAGACTCAGGCGACACCGCCTATACCGCGAAGGCCGGCTCGCCCTTGCGATGCGCCAGCGCCGCGCCGATCGACGTCGCCCCGCCCAGCAGGAAGCTGATCCCCAGCACATACCCTGGCAGCGTCAGCGCCGACCAGGGCAGCGTCGCCAGCACGATCGCCGCCAGCACCAGGTTCACGATCCCCAGCACGATCATCATTGCCTTGCCCCGCCGCATCCGGACGCCGAACACCAGCTCCATCACCCCGCGCACGCCGAGCCATACGGCCACCAGCATCGTCAGGGACAGCGCGCCCGTCGCGGGCTCGAACGCCATGACGCCACCCACGAACAGCGACAGCGTGCCGAACACAATCGCGTAGGCGCGCCCGTCATGCCCTTTCCCGAAGACCCCCGCGGCGATGGAGGTCGCACCCGCTGCCATGAAGAAGATGCCGATCACCAACGTCGCCGCCAGCGTCGCGGCAAACGGCGCGGCGAAGGCGAGAATGCCGAGCACGACCGACAGTATGCCATAGGCCAGTATCCAGCCCCAGCCGGCGCCGATCCCCTGGGTACGCAGGCTTTCCATGCCACGCGGTGTGTCGGTCATGAACGAGGCTCCCATCGATCAGCGCGACGAACGGCCCGTCGCAGGCCGGGTTCCGGCGCTGGTCGAATCGGTCGCCAGCGCCTACCTCGCGTCCATGCATTCCGGGTTCGTGCCGCTCCGCGTCTTTTCATCATACACCATGCTCGACGGCGCGATCGAGCCGAAGGCGATCGCCGCGCAGGCGAAAGCGCTGGGCTTCCCCGCCGCCGCGCTGACCGACCGCAACGGGCTGTATGCGGCGATGGCATTTTCGGATGCTGCCAAGAAGGGCGGGGTGCAGCCGATCATCGGCACGATGCTGGGCATCGCCCGCCCCGACATGCCGGAGGGGGTAGCCGCCCCGATCGACTGGATCGCGCTCTATGCGCAGGACACGACCGGCTACGACAATCTTTGCGCGCTGGTGTCGGCGGCGCATCTGGACCGCCCGATCGAGCTTGCCGCGCACGTGTCGTTCGAGATGCTGTCGCGCCACACGGACGGCCTGATCGCGCTGACCGCGGGCGGGGAGGGGGCAGTCGCGCGCCTGTTCGCGGAAGATCAGCCGGACCGCGCCCGCGCCTATATGGACCGGCTGCAATCGCTGTTCAGCGATCGGCTTTACATCGAACTCTGCCGCCGTAGCGATCCCGTCGAGATGGCGGCGGAGCCGGCGCTGATCGACCTCGCCTATGAGCGCGACCTGCCGCTGGTCGCGACCAACCCCTGCTGTTTCGCCGAAAGCGCGTTCGGGGACGCGCATGACGCCATGCTGTGCATCGCCAATTCGACCTACGTCGAAACCGAGGACCGGCCGAAAAGCTGCCCCGATGCGTGGCTGAAACCGGCGGACACGATGAAGGCGCTGTTCGACGACCTGCCGGAGGCGATCGCCAACACGCTGATCGTGGCGCAGCGCTGCGCGGTGATGGCACCGTATCGCAAGCCCATCCTGCCGACGCTGGCGGGCGATCTGTCGGGCGAGGCGCAGATGCTGCGCGACGACGCCGCCGCCGGGCTGGAGGCGCGGCTCGACCGCATTGCCGAACTCCGTGCGCTGAAAGGCGAGCCCGAGGGCGAGCCGGGTTGGCGCGACGTGTACCGCGACCGGCTCGCGTTCGAGGTCGACGTCATTGTCCAGATGGGCTTTCCCGGCTATTTCCTGATCGTCGCGGACTTCATCAAATGGGCGAAGGACCACGACATTCCGGTCGGTCCGGGCCGTGGTTCGGGCGCGGGCTCCGTCGTGGCCTGGGCGCTGACGATCACCGATCTCGATCCGCTGCAACTGGGCCTGCTGTTCGAACGCTTCCTGAACCCGGAACGCGTGTCGATGCCCGATTTCGACATCGATTTCTGCGAAACCCGGCGCGGCGAGGTCATCCGCTACGTGCAGGAGAAATACGGCCGCGATCAGGTCGCGCAGATCATCACCTTCGGTAAGCTGAAGGCGCGCGCCGTGCTCAAGGACACCGGTCGTGTGCTTCAGATGAGCTACGGTCAGGTCGATCGCCTCGCCAAGCTGGTGCCGAACCACCCGACCGACCCGTGGGACCTGAAGCGCGCACTGAACGGGGTGCCGGAACTCGCAAAGGAATATTCGAACGACAATCAGGTCCGGCGGCTGTGGGACCTCGCGACCAAGCTGGAAGGTTTGCCGCGCCACTCCTCGACCCACGCCGCCGGCGTCGTGATCGGCGACCGGCCGCTGGCGAAGCTGGTGCCGCTTTACCGCGATCCGCGGTCCGACATGCCCGTCACGCAGTTCGACATGAAATATGTCGAGGGCGCAGGGCTGGTGAAGTTCGACTTTCTCGGCCTCAAGACGCTGTCCGTCCTGCAAAAGGCGGTGCAGCTTCTGAACAAGCGCGGCGTGTCGATCCAACTAGACGCGCTCGAATGGGACGATCCGCTCGTCTACCAATTGCTCCAGCGCGGCGACACGGTCGGCGTGTTCCAGCTGGAATCGGAGGGCATGCGCCGCACGCTGTCCGCCGTCCGGCCGACTAATTTCGGCGACATCATCGCGCTCGTCTCGCTCTACCGGCCCGGCCCGATGGACAACATCCCCAGCTTCGGCCGCCGCAAGCAGGGGACGGAGCCGATCGTCTACCCGCACAAGCTGCTCGAAGGCATATTGTCCGAAACCTACGGTATCTTCGTCTATCAGGAACAGGTGATGCAGGCCGCGCAGGTGCTGGCCGGTTACTCGCTCGGCGGCGCCGACCTGTTGCGCCGCGCGATGGGCAAAAAGGTGAAGGCGGAGATGGACGCCCAGCGTTCGACCTTCGTCGAGGGCTGCGAAAAGGCCAACAATATCCCCAAGGCCAAGGCCAACGAGTTGTTCGACCTGATCGACAAGTTCGCGGGCTATGGCTTCAACAAGTCGCACGCCGCCGCCTATGCGCTGCTCGCCTATCAGACCGCATGGCTGAAGGCGCACCACCCGCACGAATTCTACGCCGCGTCGATGTGCTACGACATGGCGCTGACGGACAAGCTCGGCATCTTCGTCGAGGATGCCCGCCGCGCCGGCGTGACGATGCTGCCCCCCTGCATCAACGGCAGCCAACCTGATTTCGACGTGGAGATTCTTCCTTGTAGCCCCTCCCCCTCAGGGGAGGGGTTGGGTTGGGGTCTCTCCACCAGCGACACGGCCAGCGGCACCGCCCCACCCCCAACCCCTCCCCTGAAGGGGAGGGGCGAAGAGTTGGCCGTCCGCTACGCCCTCGGTGCGCTGAAATCCGTCGGCGAAGGCGCGATGGAACGCCTCGTCGTGGAACGCGCCAATGGCCCCTTCGCCAGCCTCGACGACCTCGCGACCCGTGTCGACCCGCGCCTTTTGAACAAGCGTCAGCTCGAAACGCTGGCCGCGGCGGGCGCATTCGACGGCATCGACGACAACCGCGCCGGCGTCCACGCGGTCGCGGAAACGCTGCTCGCCGTCGCCGCGCGCACGCACGAACAGAAGACCAGCGGGCAGGGTGGCCTGTTCGGCGACACGTCGCACGCTGGCGACGCGATCAAGCTGCCGACCTCGGTGCGCTGGTCGCTGTCGGAGCGCATGGAGCAGGAGAAGGAGGCGTTCGGCTTCTACTTCTCCGCGCATCCGGTCGACCGCCACTCGCACCTCGCGCACATGCACGGTGCGCGCAGCTTCGCATCGCTCGGCGAGTTGACGATCCCCGACGACGGCACCCGCGCCGGGGCGACGATGGCGGTGCTGGTGGAGGACGCGCGCTGGCGCACCTCCGCGCGCGGCAAGCGCTACATGATGGCGCAGCTGTCCGATTCGAGCGGCCAGTTCGTCGCCACCTGTTTCGACGATCTCGTCGCCAAGGACCTTGAGGAGGCCGCGCGGATGGGCGGTTGTGCGCTCATCACCGTCGAGCTCGACCGTCGTCCCGGCGAGGAAACGCCGCGCGTCTCGGTCAAGCGAATCCAGCCCTTCGAAACGCTCGCCGCCGCAGCACGCTTCGTCATTGAGGTCGAAGTCACTGATGCGGCAGCATTTCCTGCGCTCGCTGCGTTGCTGTCCGATCACCGCGGCGCGCGCGGCGAAGTCTTCGCGACGCTGACCACGGATCGCGGCCCGGCCCGGCTGCTGCTCGGCCGCGACTTCCTGCTCGATGCGGAGCTTGCGGGACATATCGAGGCGTTGCACGGTGTCGCCGCCGCCCGGCTCAAGACCTCCGAGACGAGGCTGAAGCTGGTCGGCTGACCCGGCCGCGCATTCCTGCCGGTCGGCGGATCGGGAGAGTGACCGCGTGCTGGGATCGATGCAGGATATGGAGTTGCGCGTGTCGCGCATCATCGATCACGCCGCGCGCGAACATGCCAGTCGCTCGATCGTCACGCGCTGGGCGGATGGGAGCGAGAGTCGCACGACCTGGGCCGGTATCGCTGACGACGCCAAGCGGTTGGCGCAGGCGCTCGAACGCCTCGGCTTGCAACCCGGCGACCGCATCGCGACGCTGGCGATGAACCACGCCAACCACCTCGTCGCATGGTACGGCGCGATGGGCATGG
Source organism: Sphingomonas sp. AC435 (assembly GCF_979253005.1). Taxonomy (NCBI): domain Bacteria; kingdom Pseudomonadati; phylum Pseudomonadota; class Alphaproteobacteria; order Sphingomonadales; family Sphingomonadaceae; genus Sphingomonas; species Sphingomonas sp. AC435. The sequence goes on along the minus strand of NZ_CEEDCJ010000004.1, from coordinate 406,445 downwards.
GCGGCGTGATCCACACGATCAACCCGCGGCTGTTCGACGATCAGCTCGTCTATATCGGCAACCATGCCGGCGACCGCGTCCTGCTCTACGATCGCATGTTCCAGCCGATCGTCGACCGGCTGAAAAGCCGCTGGACCAGCATCGAACACTATGTGGTGATGGACGGGGAGGGGCCGGGTACGCTCGCCGAGCTCCTCGCCGCGGAGGACGGCGATTACGCGTGGGTCGAGGGTCCGGAGCGCGATCCGTGTATGCTCGCCTATACCAGCGGCACGACCGGCGATCCCAAGGGCGTGCTCTACACCCACCGCTCCTCCGTCATCCACGCGCTGACCGTCATCACGCCCGCCGTCTTCAACCTGTCGTCGCGCGCAATCGTGCAGCCGGTGGTGCCGATGTTCCACGCCGCGGGCTGGGGCCTGCCGCTGGCCGTACCGATCGCGGGCGCCAGCTATGTCTTCTCCGCGATCAACGATCCCGCCGTGCTGTGCGACCTGATGACCCGCTACAAGGTCACGCATTCGGCGGGCGTCCCCACCGTGTGGCTCGGCGTGTTCGGCCATATCGATGCCGGCAACCCGCCCCCCGCGCACCTGAAGTTCGCCAGTGTCGGCGGCTCGGCCGCCCCGCGCGCGATGATCGAGCGGCTGATGGGGATGGGCATGGAGGTCGCGCATCTGTGGGGCATGACCGAGACGTCGCCCGTCGGCACCGCCGGCCAGCGCCCGCCGGATTGGGACGAGATGTCGCGCGATGCCCAGCTCGACCTCGTCTCGAAGCAGGGGCAGATTCCGTTCGGCATCGAGTTGCGCGTCGTCGACGACGCTGGCAAGGTCCTGCCCCGCGACGGCACCTCGTCCGGCCAGCTTCAGGTCCGCGGCCCTTGGGTCATCCAGCGCTATTACGGCGCGACGGAGGATGCCGTCGATGCGGACGGCTGGTTCGACACCGGCGACGTCTCTGTTCTGCACCCCGACGGGACGATGCAGATCACCGACCGGTCGAAGGACGTGATCAAATCCGGTGGCGAATGGATCAGCTCCGTCGATCTGGAAAATGCCGCGATCGGCTGCCCCGGCGTCGCCGAGGCCGCTGCCATTGCCATCCCGCATCCGAAATGGGACGAGCGCCCGCTTCTCGTCGTCGTCCGTAAGCCGGGCAGCGACGTTGCGGCCGCGGATATCCAGCAGCATCTGGCCGGGCAGGTCGCGAAATGGTGGCTGCCGGACGAGATCGTCTTCGTCGACGAACTCCCGCACACTGCCACGGGCAAGCTGCTGAAGACTGCTCTGCGCGAACGCTTCCGCGGCCACGTGCTGACAGGGGCTTGACGGGGCAACTCCACCAAAGCCGTCAGCCGAAGACTGGCCCGTCCTCGGCCACCTCAGCGAAAGCTGGGGTCTCAAGCGTTTGTCGCGATCTGATGCCCGACGAGACCCCGGCGTTCGCTGGGGTGACGAAGGGGTGGACTGGGACGACGCAGGGTGGAGCGGGATAACGCAGGCTGGCTCGGCATGACGCACGCTGGACCGGGAGGAGGCAGGCTGAACCGGGGTGACGCAGGGTTGAACCGTTCGTGCTGAGCCTGTCGAAGCCCAGATGAGGCTCATGCACTTCGGCAGGTTCAGCTCGAACGGCATGGATGGAAGGCTATCACGTCATGATGCTCCCGAGCGGGGGCTATAGACGCGATGCAACCAGCGGCAGCAGGGTGTTGCAAACCGCCGCCCTGCCAACCGAACCGCTCAATCCTCCTTCGTCGTCTCTCCGCCCTGCTCGCCAGCATTGTTCCCGTACCCCGCGCCGGATTCCTCCTGCTCGACGGGCTGGTCCGGCGTCTCGGTCTTCGCGCGATCCTGATCGGTCATATCGGCATCCTTTCTGCCGCTCCAACGCGCGACCGGGGCCGGAGTGCCTCAGAACAACTCCCCTTGCGGCCCGGCCGGCGCGCGGAACAGGTCGGTGCGCAGCGCGATGCGATCCTTGTTCAGCCCGTGTTTGCGGCACGCGATGCGAAATCGCGTGCCCAGCAACTCCGCCCAGGGTCCGGCGCCCTTCATGCGCGTGAAGAACTTCGGATCATTGTCGCGCCCGCCGCGCAGCGACTGGATTACGCTCATCACCTTGCCCGCACGATCGGGGAAATGCTCGTCGAGCCACGCGCGGAACAGCGGCGCCACCTCGTGCGGCAGCCGCACCGGCAGGAAGAAGGCGTAGCGCGCACCGGCTTCCGCGGCGCGTTCGATCAGATGCTCGATCTCATGATCGGTGATCGCGGGGATGACGGGCGAGATCGAGACGTATGTCGGCACCCCCGCCGCCGACAGCGTCGCTACCGCTTTCAGCCGCCGTTCGGGATGTGGCGCACGCGGCTCCACCGTGCCCGCCACCTTGGGATCGAGCGAGGTCACCGACATGCACACGGCCGCCAGGCCCTTCGCCGCCATCGGCGCGAGGATGTCCAGATCGCGCACGACGCGGTCGGATTTCGTCGTGATCGTCACCGGATGGTCCGTCTCCGCCAGCACCTCCAGGATCGACCGCGTCACCCGCCACTCGCGCTCGATCGGCTGGTACGGATCGGTATTGGTACCCAGCGCCATGGGCCGGACGACATAGCCCGGCTTCTGCAATTCCGCGCGCAACAGCATCGCCGCGTCCGGCTTCACGAACAGCCGGCTCTCGAAATCCAGCCCCGGCGACAGGTCGTGAAACGCGTGGCTTGGCCGCGCGAAGCAATAGATGCAGCCATGTTCGCACCCGCGATACGGGTTGATCGAGCGGTCGAACGGCACGTCGGGGGAGGCGTTGCGGCTGATGATCGTCCGCGGTCGCTCGACCGTTACGGTCGTCTTCAGCGGCGTCAGCGCGCCGTCGATGCCCTCGCGCTCGTCGAGCCAATCTCCGTCCGCCTCCACCTGCGGCAGGTTGAAGCGCCGGCTCTCCGCATTGTAAGTCGCACCGCGCACGGGCCGGGTGTTCGCCATGCCTCGATCGTACGATGCCCAAAAGAACGTATCAAGAACATTGTTACCGATTGGCGAGTACCGACCTCCGGTGACCTACCGCTCCAGCAAGCGCGGCATCAGCTCGACGAAGTTGCAGGGCCGGTGCCGGCCATCCAACTGCTCGCGCAGGATGCCGTCCCATCCGTCTTTCACCGCCCCGGTCGATCCCGGCAGCGCGAAGACGTACGTGCCGCCGGATACGCAGGCGCAGGCGCGTGACTGCACCGTGGACGTGCCGATCTTGGCATAGCTCAACCAGCGGAACAGTTCGCCGAAGCCGGGGATCATCTTCTCCGCCACCTGCTCCACCGCCTCCGGTGTCACATCGCGCCCGGTGACGCCGGTGCCGCCGGTGGTGATGACGACATCGATGTTCGGGTCGGCGATCCACGCCCGCAACCGCGCAACGATCGTATCCACGTCATCCCGCTCGATCGCACGGTCGGCCAGCACATGACCCGCCGTCGTCAGCCGCTCGACCAGCGTGTCGCCCGAACGATCCTCCGCCAGCCCGCGCGTGTCGGACACCGTCAGCACCGCGATCCGCACCGGCAGGAAAGTGCGGCTTTCGTCGATCGGCATCAGTCGCCCTGTACGCTGGAACCGATCGTCGCCGTGACCGATTTCACGATGTTCGGCTGCATCGCCATCGCCGCCGCCGCGCGCCGCAGCAGGTCGCCGTCGGTCATCGCGCTCGCCGCCGCCGCGACGGTGCCGGGGATCGCCTTCACGACCGACACGATGTTCTCGGCAAAGCTGTTCGTGGGAGCGGACGGCACCGGCGCCGGCTGCATCGCCAGCGTCGCGGTCCGGATCGGCGACACCGCGTTCGGCAACGTTACGGGCGCCCGTACCGGCGCGATCACTTGCGCCACCGCGACGGGGGCAGGGGCCGTCGACACCGGCGACCGCACGATCCGCGGACGCGCCGCCTGCACCACCGCACGCACCGGAGCGGTTGCGGCATACGCCACCCCGCTATTGCCGCGCGTCGGCATCCGCACCGCCAGCGCGCCGCTCATCCCCGGAAAGCGCGGCCACATCCCTTGCGCCAGCGCGGCGCGGCTGGTCGACGCCGACTTGCCGCTCTGCGTCTCGTACATCCAGTAATTGCGCAGCACCGTCGTGACGTACCCGCGCGTCTCCCAATAGGGGATGCTCTCGATATACATCAGCGGGTCGCCGCCATCGTGAACCAGCGTGTTCCACTCGCCGACCGGCTTCGGTCCGGCGTTGTACGCGGCGATCACCTTCGGCAGCAGCCCGCCGGTCAAACCCATGTCGCGCAGCCGCTCCAGATGCCGCTGACCGATGTCCATGTTCACCGAAGGCTTGCCGAGCGCGACCTTGTCGATCGTCGTCCCCCGCTCGCGCGCGAAATCGGTCGCGGCGGCGGGCATGATCTGCATCAGGCCGTATGCGCCCGCCTGGCTCGTCACCTTCGGCCGGAAGCGCGATTCCTCCAACGTGTGGGCGTAGACCAGCGCCTTGTCGACGCGCCAGCCGCTGTCCGGCTGCCAGTTCGGCGTCGGATAGCGCGCGTCCGCGGTCGGCGTCACGCCCTGCGGACAATTATGCGCCAGCCAGATCGTCGTCGCCGGCAAATCGAGCGTCTCGGCCAGCTTGACGAGGCTGCCGAACTCCGCCGGATTGCCGATCTTCGCCTGCTGACGGATCACGTCGTCCGCCAGATCGGCCTCGCCGACCTCGATCAGCGCCGCCGCGACGCGCACGTTCGGGCGCTTGTCGAGCAGCGTCCAGTCGGCGTCGCGCATCCCGCCCTTCGCGCCGATGCCGCCACGCATCCCCAGCGCCTGTCGCGCGAGTTGCCCGTAGAAGCTTTCGCCGAACTGCGCCGCCGCCTTCAGCCGGCCCTCGATACGGTCCGGCCGCGCACACACCATGTCCGCGCGCGACGCCCAGTACAGCCCGGCCGCGCGCAGATCGACATCGCCGGCGCGCGCCGCCACGCCCTCGAACCCCGTCTCCGCCGCCGCGCAGTCGCCCTGTCGCCACGCCGCCAGCGCCGTCATCCAGCGACCCTGCACCGCCCAGTCGCCGCTGCCCGCCGCCGCCAGCGCGCCGAGTTCGCGCACCTTCGCGTCCTCGCCGCGCAGGAAATACATCCACGCGACCTTGGCCTGCCACTCGGTCGTCGCCTCCGGGCTCAGGCCGACGGTCTGCGTCAACAGCGCCTCCGCCGCGACACCGTCGTCGGCTTTGACGTAAGGCTGCATCCTCTGCGCGAGATCGGCCGCGACCATGTCGCTCTTCGTCGCCTTCGCGCGGACCCGTCGGGGTGCGCCGTCCTGCCAGATCAGCCGCTGCGCCGCCGGCAGCGGCGGCAGGTCCGTTGCGCCCCGCGACGATGCCAGCCGCCGCAGCGCCTCGGCCTGCGGAAGTTCGGGCGCTTCGTTCAGCAGCGTGACCAGCGGCTCGATCTCGACGCGCGGCGATCCCTTGGCGGTGTAGAGTTCGGCGCGCGCGATCGCATGCAGCGGCCCCGGCTTCATCGCGTCCAGCCCGAGCTGCGCATCCTGCCAGCGTTGCGCGCGGATCGCGGCGAACACCTGCGCGTACGCCGCCCGCTGCGCGTCATCCAGCTGCGTCGGGATGCGCGCCGCCTGCACCGAGCGAGCCTCGCCGGACGGGTCGCCGCTCGATCCCGCCGCCATTGCGGGGAGGGGTAGGGTGGCCAACGCCACCGTCATCGCCGCTCTCAAACGCATGTTGCAGCTCATTGATCTGCCCCCATCAGCAATTGCAGGTCGCGCCAGCTTTCGGCCTTCATCGCCGGACGCTCGATCAGCATCCGCGGATGGGCGGAGGCTACGACCTTGGTATGTCCGCTTTTATGGTTAAACGCCTGCAAAGAACCGCGCGCATCGATTCGCTCCATCGCCAGCACGGCACGGCTCGTCGCATCGCCGAGCAGCAGCAGCCGTTCCGGCGCAACCAGTTCGATGTGATGGCGCGCGATCTCGCCCAGCTTCGCCTCGATATCGCGCGGCATCCGGCCCGCGGCGGGCCGACGCGCGCAGACGGCGGCGATGTGCACGGTGTCGCGCGACAGGCCGATCGCGGCGAGCATCCGGTCGAACAACTTGCCGGGCTCGCCCGCCAGCAGCGCGCCGGCATTGCCGTCGTCGCGGTCGGGGCAATCGATCAGCACCATGACCTTCGCATCGGCAGGACCCGTAGCGGCAAGGGACACGCCGCTCCACGCCGCCTCGGGCGCGCTCGCCCCAGTCCGCCAGCCGAGAAAAGCCTCCAGCGTCGCGGGCAGCGAGTCCGCCGCCGGTGCCGCCTCCACCACGGGAGCCGGGGCAGGGGCCGCCAGCCAGTCGCGCGGCACGTCCTCGACCAGCACGTCGACCCCCGCATCGGCCCACCAGGCGATCGCATTCGCGATCATCGCGCGGTCGGCGGGTTCGGCCTGTGCCGTGTCGATATTCCGGTATGCCCCCATCGCCGGGCGTCATGCTCCACGGTTGACGTGGCGGTCAATGTAGCGGAACGGCTTATTGGACAGGATGGTGCGGCATCACGCCCGGCGGATCGCCGGCGGGGCCGCTGGAGAGAAGAGGCCATGAGCGAACGCGAGTCGATGCCCTACGACGTGGTGATCGTCGGTGCCGGCCCTGCCGGGCTGTCGGCAGCCATCCGTCTTAAACAGCTGGCGAACGACGCGGGTGCGGAACTGGCCGTCTGCGTCCTCGAAAAGGGGTCGGAGGTCGGTGCCCACATCCTGTCGGGCGCGGTGATCGATCCGCGCGCGATGGACGAGTTGATCCCCGACTGGCGCGACACCGACTGCCCGCTGGCGGAGACGCCGGTGACGGAGAACATCCATTGGGTGCTGACCGCGAAGGGCAAGTTCAACCTGCCGCATCTGTGGACCCCGCCGTTCCTGCACAACAAGGGCACCTACACCTGCTCGCTCGGCAATCTCTGCCGCTGGCTTGCGGGCCGCGCCGAGGAGCTGGGCGTAGAGATTTTCCCCGGCTTCGCCGCGGCGGAGATCCTGTTCGACGACGACGGCCGCGTGAAGGGAGTCGCGACCGGCGACATGGGCGTCGCCCGCGACGGCACGCACAAGGGCGACTACACGCCCGGCCTCGAGATCCACGCCAAATACACCTTCTTCGCGGAGGGCGTGCGCGGCCACCTGACCAAGGAGGTCATCCGCACCTTCGACCTCGCCGCGAACAGCGATCCGCAGGTCTACGGCCTCGGCGTCAAGGAGCTCTGGGACATCGCCCCGGAAAAGCACCACCCCGGCCGCGTCGTGCATACGCAAGGGTTCCCGCTCGGCGACGACGCGAACGGCGGCGGCTGGATCTATCATCAGGCCAACGGTCAGGTGTCGATCGGCTTCGTGACGTGGCTAAGCTACACCAATCCCTACATTTCTCCGTTTCAGGAGATGCAGAAGTGGAAGACGCACCCGGCGGTCGCGGAGCTGCTCGCGGGCGGCAAGCGCGTGTCCTACGGCGCGCGCGCGATCAACGACGGCGGGTTGCAGTCGATCCCGAAGCTGGTCTTCCCCGGCGGCGCGCTGATCGGCTGTTCGGCGGGCTTCCTCAACGTGCCCCGCATCAAGGGTACGCACGGCGCGCAGAAGTCGGCGATGATGGCGGCGGAGGCCGCCTTCGCCGCGATCCAGCAGGGCCGCGAGCATGACGAGCTGACCGCCTATCCGGAGGCGTTCGAGGCGTCGTGGCTGAAGAAGGAGCTGTCGGTCGTCCGCAACGTCGTGCCGCTCGTCAAGAAGTTCGGCGACTTTCTCGGCTCCGGCCTGTCGGGCATCACCATGTGGCTGGAGCATTTCGGCCTGAAGATGCCCTTCACGATGAAGCATCACCCGGATCATGAGAGCCTGTGGCGCAAGGACCTTGTGAAGCCGCCGGTCTATCCCAAGCCCGACGGCGTCCTGACCTTCGATCGCCTGTCGTCGGTGTTCCTGTCGAACACAAATCACGAGGAGGACCAGCCGGTCCACCTGACGCTGCGCGACCCGAACGTGCCCGTCGAATACGACCTGCCGATGTACGACGAACCGGCGCAGCGTTACTGCCCGGCTGGCGTGTACGAGATCGTCGGACAGGATAGCGGCGATCCGAAGTTCGTCATCAACGCGCAGAACTGCGTTCACTGCAAGACCTGCGACATCAAGGACCCGACCCAGAACATCAACTGGGTCGTCCCGGAAGGCGGCGGTGGCCCGAACTATCCCAATATGTAGCCTGATCGCGCTCGCGGCGCTCGCCGTGACTCCGGCCGCTGCGGACTCGGGGCGGACGGCGTATCTGACGGCGCGCGCTGCGGAAGCGGACGGTGACGGCCCCGCCGCGTCGACCGCCTACGCCGCCGCCGTCGCCGCCTCGCCACGTGATCCCGTCGTCGCGATCCGCGCGTTTCGCGCCGGCATCGCCAGCGGCGACGCGGCGCTGGTCCGCAGAACCGGTGCCGTCCTGCGCAACGCCGGCATCGCTCCCGCCGACGCCGCGCTGTTTCCGATCGCCGACGCCGCCCGCGCCGGCGACGCCGCCGCCCTGAAGCAGGCGACGCGGCCGCTCGCCACCGATCGTTTGCGCATCCTCGCCTCGATCATCGAGGCGTGGGCGGCGGGCGGCAACGCCGGCATCGCCATCCTCGACCGATCGACGATCGATCCGGTCGCGAAACCCTTGGTCGCCGAGCACCGCGCGCTGCTGCTGATCGCCGCCGGTCGCCTCGCGGAGGGCAGCGCCGCCGCCGGCCTCGCCGCCACCACCAACCGTGCGCCACGCGTCGCCGCCGCCGAACTGATCGTCGGGATGGGAGAACCGGCCCGTGCACAGGCGCTCCTCGGGTCGGGCCAGTCGCTCCCCGCCGGCCAGCGTGCATCTCCAGCGTTCGGTGTCTCGCGCCTGTTCCTGCGTCTCGCCGAAGAACTCGGCCGCGGCGAACAGGCCAGCACCCTGTCCCTTTCGCTCGCCCGCGCCGCGCTCGATGCCGATCCGCGATATGCCCGCGCGCGGCTGATCCTCGCCAACCAGCTGGCCCGCGCCGGCGACTCCGATGCGGCGCTGGCGAACCTCGCCGCGATCCCCGCCGACGATCCGTTGGCGAGCGACATGCTGGAGGCCCGGATCGCGCTGCTCGACGGCAGCGACCGCAAGCCCGAGGCGCTCGCCGTGGCCCGCACCCGCGCCGCCGCACCCGACGCGACCTTCGTCGACCGCGTCCGCCTCGCCGACCTGCTGGTCGAGGCGGATCGCCCCGCGGAGGCCGCGCCGATCTACGCCCGCGTGCTGGACGACCCGCGCATCGCCAAACGCTGGAACGCGTGGCTCCGTTACGCCACCGCGCTCGACGCTGCGGACCGCTGGAAGGACGCGCGCCGCGCCCTGCGCCGTGCGGTCGCCCTCGCGCCGGACCAGCCGCTCGTCCTCAACTTCCTCGGCTACGGCCTCGTCGATCGCGGCGAGGACGTGGCCGCCGCCACCAGGATGCTCGAAAAGGCGCATTCGCTCGAACCCGACGACGCCGCCATCACCGACTCGCTCGGCTGGGCCTATCTTCGCGCCGGCGACACCGCCCGCGCGCTGCCGCTGCTGGAACGCGCCGCCCGGGACAGCCCGGCCGATGCCGACATCGCCGACCATCTCGGCGACGCCTATTGGGCAACCGGCCGCCGCTACGAAGCGCGCTACGCCTGGCGCGCCGCCGCAATCGTCGCCGAACCGCGCACGCTCGGCCGGCTCACAGCCAAGATCGAGAACGGACCGGCGGCCCGTTAGCCGCTTGATTTCACTACCCGGGCCCCGCGCAGGCGGGGGCCCAAGGCTATCTTGCTGAACATAAATCTGTCCACTTCACTGTCCCACCCCGGCGGAGGCCGGGGTCCAGTTGCAGCAAAGGCTCTGAGCCTCACGAGCGGCGCGGAACTTTACCCCCGGGCCTTCGCCGGGGTGGGTCGGGTGTGGAGTGCGACAGGGTTGACGCAGAGCATGTGGTCTGGATCCTGACAAACACCAACTTCCAGCCTACCCAAGCCAGTCTTGCCCCCGAACCGCCCCTGCCGCATCACCCGCGCGATGATCGTCGAAACCGCCCCCGCCAAGATCAACCTCGCGCTCCACGTCCGCCGCCGCCGGCCGGACGGCTATCACGAACTCGAAACCCTCTTCGCCTTCGCCGCCGACGGCGACACGATCACCGTCGAGGAAGCGGCCGAGGACCGGTTCGACATCACCGGCCCCTTCGCCCAGGCGCTTCGGTCCCCCTCGGGGAATAGAAAGACGCCCCCCAACCTCGTGACCGACGCCCGCGACGCCTTCCGCCACCACCAGCCCACGCCCCCCGTCGCGATCACGCTCACGAAGAACCTCCCCGTCGCGTCCGGCATCGGCGGCGGTTCGGCGGACGCCGCCGCGACGTTGCGCGCGCTGGCCCGCTTGACCGGCATCGACCCGCACGCCCCCGCGCTGTTCGCGACCGCCGAACATCTCGGCGCAGACGTGCCCGCCTGCCTGCTCGGCCGCACCACGCTCGGCACCGGCAAAGGCGAGGCGCTGGTCCCGATCGAGGGCGCGCCCGGCACGCCGCTGCTGCTCGTCAACCCGAACGTCGCCGTCTCCACCGCCGCGGTCTTCGCCGGCTGGGACGGCATCGATCGCGGCGCGCTGGGGGAGGGGCCGTTGCTCGATCGCGCCCGCGCCGCCCGCAACGACCTGGAATCCCCAGCCCGGTCGCTCGCCCCCGTCATCGGGGAAGTCCGCAGACTGCTCGACGCCGCTCCCGGCGCAATCCTGTCGCGCATGTCCGGGTCCGGCGCCACCTGCTTCGCGCTGTTCGACACGCCCGAAGCCCGCGACACCGCCGCCACTGCGGCCGCTGCGAGAGGCTGGTGGTCGCTCGCCTCGTTCATGACCTGAAAAGCCACGCCGCGATAACGCGGAGAACGAGCCACGCGCAGTCCACAAACAAATTCCTTCCTGTCTTATCCGCGTCGCACAAACGAAACTTCTTCGAGTTCCTATCTTGTTCCACGAGAACAAACCATATACATGGAACCAGACGCGTTGCCCCCGCCACGCGCTTGCTCTAGCGATGGGAGCCCCTGATGGCCGCCAATCTGAAAGTGATCGATACCGGCATGGCAACCGCTAACGCAGACCGGCAGAAGGCGCTCGACGCCGCGCTGGCCCAGATCGACCGTGCCTTCGGCAAGGGCTCCGCGATGAGGCTCGGCTCGAAAGAGACGATGCAGGTCGAAACGATCTCCACCGGCTCGCTCGGCCTCGACATCGCCCTCGGCGTCGGCGGCCTGCCTCGCGGCCGCGTGATCGAGGTCTATGGCCCTGAATCCTCGGGCAAGACCACGCTTGCGCTGCATGTCATTGCCGAGGCGCAGCGCGGTGGTGGCACCGCCGCTTTCGTCGATGCGGAACACGCGCTCGACCCGGTTTACGCCAAGAAGCTGGGCGTCAACATCGACGAGCTGATCGTGTCGCAGCCGGATACCGGTGAGCAGGCGCTGGAGATCGTCGACACGCTCGTCCGCTCCAACGCGATCGACGTGCTCGTCGTCGACTCGGTCGCCGCACTCGTGCCGCGCGCGGAGATCGAGGGCGAAATGGGTGACAGCCATGTCGGCCTTCAGGCCCGCCTGATGTCGCAATCGCTGCGCAAGCTCACCGGCTCGATCAGCCGCTCGCGCTGCATGGTCATTTTCATCAACCAGCTGCGCATGAAGATCGGCGTGATGTACGGCAATCCGGAGACGACGACGGGCGGCAACGCCTTGAAGTTCTACGCCTCGGTCCGCCTCGACATCCGTCGCACCGGGCAGATCAAGGACAAGGAAGACATCGTCGGCAACGCCACGCGCGTGAAGGTGGTGAAGAACAAGGTCGCGCCGCCGTTCAAGCAGGTCGAATTCGACATCATGTACGGCGAGGGCATCTCCAAGATCGGCGAGATCCTCGATCTTGGCGTGAAGGCCGGCCTCGTCGAGAAGTCGGGTTCGTGGTTCAGCTACGACTCGATCCGTATCGGTCAGGGTCGCGAGAATGCCAAGACCTACCTCCGCGACAATCCGGAACTCGCCGCCCGCCTCGAAAAGGCGATCCGCCAGCGCACCGACAAGGTCGCCGAGGAGCTGATGGTCGGTCCCGGAGAGGACGACGACATTTGATCCTGCCACGCTCGTCGCGTGTCGATCGGGGGGCTGCCGGCAACGGCGGCCCCTTTTTTTTTGGAGCGAAGTGGAGGATCCCGCCGACGCCGCCACTTCCTCCACTTCGGTGCCACGCCCCGCACCCCGCCGTGCTCCGCGCAGGCGGGGGCCCAGTGCCGGAAAGAGCCGAACGTGCGCCCAGCCGCCGTTCAACCTTCTCCTCCACCGTCATACCGGGCTCGTCCCGGCATCCACGGTCCCGCAGGCGACATGTATCGAATCGCGGGGCGCGGTAGATGCCGGAACACGCCCGGCATAACGAACTATCCCCCTTCCACCGTCGCCGCGAGCAGCGGCGCGACGCGACGGTTCATCCCAGCCCCCGACAAAGGCCCGCCCGATGACCACGACCACCGACTGGCAAACCCGCGTCGGCGACATCTGGGCCGCCGAGCATCGCCGCACCGATCGCAGTCTCGCCGACCTCGCCCGCCACCTTGATGCCGCTGTCCTCGCTGCGGCCCCGGCAACGGGCACCGCCCTCGATATCGGTTGTGGGGCAGGGGCCACCAGCGCCACGATCGCCGCCGCCCGCCCGGAGCTCCGCATCACCGGCATCGACCTGTCCGAACCGCTGATCGCCATCGCCAAAGCTCGGGTCCGCACCGCCACCTTCCACGTCGCCGACGCCGCGACCGATCCGCTGCCGGGCGGGTTCGACCTCCTCTACTCCCGCCACGGCGTCATGTTCTTCGCCGACCCCGCCGCCGCCTTCACCCGCCTCCGACAAGCCGCAAACCCCGGCGCGCCACTCGTTTTCTCCTGCTTTCGCGACCGCTCCCGCAACGCTTTCGCCGCCGCGCTGGTCGAGCAGGTCACCGGCGAAGCCCTTTCCGATCCCGCCGGCTACGCACGCGGTCCGTTCGCCTTTGCGAACATGGAGTTCGTCTACGACTTGCTGACCCGGACGGGCTGGAGCGCAGTTACCGCCGCGTCGATCGACTTCGACTATGTCGCGGGCGAGGGCGAAGACCCCGTCGCCGACGCAACGTCCTTCCTCACGCGCATCGGCCCCCTCTCGCGCAGCATCGCCGACGCCGGCCCCGCCGACCGCGACCGCCTGCTCGCGCGTCTGTCCGACGCCCTCGCGCGTTACGTCCTCGACAACCGCGTCGTCCTGCCAGCATCGGCATGGATCTGGCGCGCACAGGCAGGGGAGCCATCATGACCATCATCGTCCACCACCTCGAAAATTCCCGATCGCAGCGCATCCTCTGGATGCTCGAGGAGCTTGGCCTCCCCTACGAGGTGAAGCGCTACGCCCGCGATCCCAAGACGATGCTCGCCCCGCCCGAACTCCGCCGCGTCCACCCGCTCGGCAAGTCGCCGGTGATCGAGGACGACGGAGTCGTGGTCGCGGAAACCGGCGCGATCGTTGAATATCTGGTCGAAAAGGCGGACGGCCGCCTCGGCCCGCCCGCACACCGCGATGCCGTGCTGCGCTATCGTTTCTGGCTGCATTATGCGGAGGGGTCGCTGATGCCGCCGCTGCTCGTGAAGCTGATCGTCGGCCGCATCCCGCTGGTCGGCGGCAAGATCGCCGGGCGCATCCAGCCGATGGTCGACCGCCATCTCGATTACGTCGAAAGCGAACTGTCGCAACGCCCGTGGTTCGCCGGCGACGTCATCTCCGCCGCCGACATCATGATGAGCTTTCCGCTGGAGGCCGCCCGCAACCGCGCCGGCCTCGACCCCAGCCGCCCGGCGACGATCGCGTGGCTCGACAGGATCCACGCCCGTCCGGCCTATCAGGCGGCACTGAAAGAGGGCGGCCCCTACCGCTACGCCTGAGCCGTCACGATCGCGGCGCGATGTCCTCGAACCGCTCCACCGCCACCGCCGGACCATGTCCCGCCGGGGCGGTGGCCGCGATAACATCCGGGTCCTCCCGCGGATCGAGGCCACCCTCCCACTTCGCCACCACCGACGCCGCGATGGCGTTGCCGATGACGTTCGTGGCGGACCGCCCCATGTCCAGAAAATGGTCCACCGCCAGGATCAGCAGCAATCCCGCCTCCGGGATCTTGAACAGCGACAGCGTCCCCGCGATCACCACCAGCGACGCGCGCGGCACGCCGGCAATGCCCTTCGACGTCACCATCAGCACCAGCAGCATCGTGATCTGCTCGCCGATCGACAGATGGATGCCGTACGCCTGCGCGATGAACAGCGACGCGAACGTCATGTACATCATCGATCCGTCGAGGTTGAACGAATAGCCGAGCGGCAGCACGAAGCTGGCGATCCGCGGCGGCACCCCGAACTTGTCCAGCGCCTCCAGCGTCCGCGGATACGCCGCCTCCGACGATGCGGTCGAGAAGGCGAGGATCAGCGGATCGCGGATATACCGCACCAAGAACCGCGTCCGCCGCCCGAGCAGGACGAACGCGATGCCGATCAGCATCAGCCACAGCAGCGCCAGCCCGAGATAGAACGACCCCATGAAATAGGCGAGGTCGCCGAGCACGCCCGGACCACGCTCGGCGAGCGTCGAGGCGACCGCCGCGAACACCGCGATCGGCGCGAACCGCATGACGTAATTGGTGATCTGCAACATCACCGCAACCAGCGCCTCGACTGCGCGCACCAGCGGCGCGGCCTTCTCGCCGACCGCCGTGATCGCGACGCCGACGAAGACGGAGAAGACGACGATCTGCAAAATCTCGTTCGTCGCCATCGCCTCGATCATCGACGCCGGCACGATATGGCTGACGAACGTCTTCAGATCGAACGCCGCCCGTCCGAGTCCCGCATCCGCCGTGGCCGGGGGCAACGGCAGCGCCAGCCCGACACCCGGTTGCAGCACATTGACCAGGATCAGCCCCAGCGTCAGCGACAACAGGCTGGCCGTCACAAACCACCCCAGACTCTTCAGCCCCACGCGCCCCAGCGCCGCCGTGTCGCCCATATGCGCGATGCCGACGACCAGCGTCGAGAACACCAAAGGCGCGATGATCATCTTGATGAGGCGCAGGAACAGCGTCGTCAGGATCGAGAAATATCCCGCGATCGTCGTCAGCCGTTCAGCCGACGCCGCGCTGCCGTCGTCGATCGCGACATGCAGCCCCCAACCGACGACCAGCCCCAGAACGAGCGCGCCCAAAATCCAGTAAGTGAGGCGCATGGCCATTCCGAACTCCCGATACGTGCAGGGAAGGGAAGGGGATTGCGGCGGCGCGGTCAAGGGGCCTACCCACCTCGATCATGTTCCTGACCCGCCGCCATCTGCTCGCCGCAGCCACCACGCTGCCCGTCCTGTCCGTCGCCGGCGTGCTGCGCGCCGCCGAGCCGGACCTGTCGCAGTTGCGCGATCTCACCATTGGCGCGGTGCCGGTCGGCGCCACCGAATATGCCGGCCGCCTGTCGCGTGCGCAGGCGCTGATGAAGGCGAACGGCCTCGGCGCGATCCTGATCGAATCGGGATCGTCGATGACCTATTTCGCCGGCGTCCGCTGGGGCCGCAGCGAACGGCTGACCGCGGTCGTCATCCCGGCGGAGGGCCGCCCCTGCATCGTCACGCCCTTCTTCGAGGAGCCGTCCGTCCGCCAGACGCTCGCCATCCCGGCGGACGTACGCGTGTGGCAGGAGGATCAGGACCCGCTGCGCACCGTCGCCGGCTTCCTGACCGATCGCCGTCTCGGCACGCGCCCGATCGGCATCGAGGAAACCGTACGCTTCTTCGCGGTCGAGGCGCTCGCCGCCGCACTCCCCCGCGCCCGCCTGACCAGCGCCAACCCGGTCGTGCGCGGCTGTCGCATGGTCAAGACCCCGGCGGAGATCGCACTGATGCAGGTCGCCACCGACGTGACGATCGCCGCCTATCGCTGGACGCATCCGCGCGTGGAGGCGGGCATGACCGGCGCGGAGATCGGCGCGCTGATGAACGCCGCGACGCGCAAGCTCGGTGGCAGTCCCGAATTCGCGCTCGCCCTGATCGGCCCCGCCGCCGCCCTGCCGCACGGCAGCCGGGAGGTCATCCGCGTTTCAGACGGACAGGTCGTGCTGATGGATTGCGGCTGCACCGTCCTGGGCTACCAGTCGGACGTGTCGCGCACCTGGGTCCACGGCACCGCCACGCCGGAACAGCGCAAGGTCTGGGACACCGTCGCGCGCGGCCAGCAGATCGCCTTCGCCGCTGCAAAAATCGGCGCTCCCGCCGGCAGCGTCGACGACGCTGTCCGCCGCTATTACGAAGGCGCCGGCTACGGCCCCGGCTACCGCCTGCCGGGCCTCTCGCATCGCACCGGCCACGGCATCGGCATGGACGGCCACGAACCGGTCAACTTCGTCCACGGCGAGGCGACGCCGCTGGCAGCCGGCATGTGCTTCTCCGACGAACCCGGCCTGTACCTGCCCGGCAAGTTCGGCATCCGGCTGGAGGACTGTTTCCACATGACCCCGACCGGCCCGAAGTGGTTCAGCGAACCACCCCGGTCGCTCGACGCGCCGGTGTGATGCGGCGCGGGTGATCGAGCCGGGGGGTGGCTCACCGTGAACCTGTCCTCTCCCACCCTCCGTTGGTCTCGAGTAGCCGTCGAGCCCGTCGAGACGGCGCATCGAGAGACAGGCCCCAAACCACCTCTCTCAATATGAGCTCACCACCACTACGCTCGATCCCTGAGCGAGACGAACAGGATGCGTCGGCCTCCCATCCTGTCCTACACACCCCCCTTCCCCTACAACGACGCCATGCCCGCCCTCGCGCCCCTACAGCAAACATCGCCCACCAACTGCCCCACCGCGTTGAAGTGGAGGACACCCATCCAGCGCCTCCACTTCCTCCACTTCGGTGTCTCGTCCCTCGCGAATCGGGCGCTTGAGCCGATCCCGTCGCTCGCCTAAGCCGCTGCCCCATGACATCCACGAACGACATCCGCCGCGGCTTCCTCGATTACTTCGGCTCGACCGGGCACCGGATCGTGCCGTCCGCGCCGCTGGTGCCGCAGAACGATCCGACGCTGATGTTCGTCAACGCGGGCATGGTCCCGTTCAAGAACGTGTTCACCGGCCTCGAGACGCGACCCTACGTCACCGCCACCTCGTCGCAGAAATGCGTGCGCGCGGGCGGCAAGCACAACGATCTCGACAATGTCGGCTACACCGCGAGGCACCACACCTTCTTCGAAATGCTCGGCAATTTCTCGTTCGGCGACTATTTCAAGGAACAGGCGATCGTCCACGCCTGGACCCTGCTGACGAAGGAATGGGGCCTCGACCCGGATCGCCTGACGGCTACCGTGTACCACACCGACGACGAGGCGTTCGATCTCTGGAAGAAGATTGCCGGCCTGCCCGATCACCGCATCATCCGTATCCCGACCAAGGACAATTTCTGGGCGATGGGCGACAGCGGCCCCTGTGGTCCCTGTTCGGAAATCTTCTTCGACCACGGCGACCACATCGCTGGTGGCCCTCCCGGCTCGCCGGACGAGGACGGCGACCGCTTCGTCGAGATCTGGAACCTCGTGTTCATGCAATATGAGCAGGACGCGAATGAGATCGTCGGCGAACTGCCGAAGAAGTCGATCGACACCGGCATGGGCCTCGAACGCGTCGCCGCCGTGATGCAGGGCGTCCACGACAACTACGACACCGACACGTTCAAGGCGCTGATCGCAGCCTCGACCGCACTGACCCACACCGTGCCCGACGGCGAGTGGAAGGCGTCGCACCGCGTCATCGCCGACCATTTGCGCTCGGCCGGTTTCCTCGTCGCGGACGGCGTGCTGCCGGCGAACGAGGGCAGGGGCTATGTCCTGCGCCGGATCATGCGTCGCGCGATGCGGCACGCCCACCTGATCGGCGCGAAGGAGCCGTTGATGCACCGGCTGGTGCCGGCGCTCGTCGCCGAAATGGGCGCGGCCTTCCCCGAACTGGTCCGCGCGCAACCGCTGATCGAGGCGACGCTCCAGCAGGAGGAAACGCGCTTCCGCCAGACGCTCGACCGCGGCCTGAAGCTGCTCGACGAGGCGACGGCGGGATTGGCCGAGGGCGGCACGCTGGCCGGTGAAACCGCGTTCAAGCTCTACGACACCTATGGCTTCCCGTACGACCTGACGGAGGACGCCCTGCGCGCGCAAGGGCTCGCGGTCGACCGCGCCGGCTTCGACGCGGCGATGGCCGAACAGAAACGCGCCGCCCGCGCCGCATGGAAGGGCTCCGGCGCCAAGGCGTCCGACGACCTGTGGTTCGACATCGCCGAACAGTCCGGCTCGACCGAGTTCACCGGCTACGCCAACGACACCGGCGAGGCGGAGGTCGTCGCCCTGATCCGGGACGGCGCGCGCGTCGATCATGCGACCGCTGGCGAAACGGTTGCGATCGTCGTCAACCAGACGCCGTTCTACGCCGAATCCGGCGGTCAGGTCGGCGATGCCGGCGCCGTGTCGAGCGACGCCGGCCTGCACGCGCTCGTCACCGACACCACGAAGCAGCTCGGCCGCATCTGGGTCCATCACGCCGACATCCGGTCCGGCGAGATCAGGGTGGGCGACGCGGTGAAGCTGGCGATCGATCTCACCCGCCGCGCCGCGATCCGCGCCAACCACTCCGCGACGCACCTGCTGCACGAGGCGCTGCGCCAGCGGCTCGGCACGCACGTTGCGCAGAAGGGCTCGCTGGTCGCGCCGGACCGGCTGCGCTTCGACTTCTCGCAGCCGGTCGCCGTCACCCCGGCCGACATCGCCGAGGTCGAGACGCGCGTGAACGAGCAGGTGCGCGGCAACGGTCCCGTCGTCACTCGCCTCATGACGCCCGACGAAGCCATCGCCGAAGGCGCGATGGCGCTGTTCGGCGAGAAATACGGCGACGAGGTTCGCGTCGTGTCGATGGGACAGGACGACGAGGGTACCTACAGCCTCGAACTCTGCGGCGGCACGCATGTCGGCGCACTGGGAGAGATCGGCCTGTTCAAGGTGATCGGCGAGGGCGCCGTGTCGTCCGGCGTCCGCCGCGTCGAGGCGCTGACCGGCGAAGCCGCCCGCGCATGGTTCTCGCACCGCGACGAGGTGCTGCGCGAAGCCGCCGCGACTCTCCGCACCACCCCGGACGAAGTCCCCGCGCGCGTCGCCGCACTGCTCGACGACCGCAAGCGGCTGGAGCGTGAATTGGCCGAGGCGAAGAAGGCGATCGCGACCGGTGGCGGTGCCGGAGCACCTGCCGGGCCGGAGGATATCGGCGGCACCGCCTTCATCGGTCAGGTGCTCGACGGCTTCGATGCGAAGGGGCTGCGCGGCGCGGTGGACGAGGCGAAGCAGCGGCTCGGCTCCGGCGTCGCCGCCATCGTCGCGGTCAACGACGGCCGCGCATCGGTTGCGGTCGGCGTCACCCCCGACCTCGTCGGTACTCGCAACGCGGTGGAACTGCTGCAGGTCGCGGTCGCTGCGGTCGGCGGCAAGGGCGGCGGCGGGCGTCCCGATATGGCACAGGGTGGCGGTCCCGACGGTGACAAGGCCGCGGCTGCGCTCGACGCCATTCGCGCGGCGCTTGCGTCCTGATCCGCGTCAGGCATCCTTCTCGCAACCCCGATGGTTCGGCTTGGGTGACGAGACTTTGACGCGAGGGATGCGAATGCGGGGATGGTGGATCGGTTCGGGCGTCGTGGCCTGCATGACGCTCGCGGTCCCCGCCGTCGCCCAGTCCGCCCGCGACGTGCTGACGCAGGCGGCGTTCGAGGATCGTAGCCGGGACGTCGCGCTGGTGAAGGTCGACCGCGTCCGCGCCTTCGCTGTGGCCCATCCCGAAGATGAGGATGCCGCCGTGCTCGCCGCCGTCGCGCTGGGCTACCGCGCGAAGCTGACCGGCAGCCGGTCGGAGGCGACCGCCGCGCGCAAGGAGTTCGAAACGGTTTGCGCCCGCTATCCGCGCAATCCGGAGGCACAGCTCGGCTATGGTGCCTGGCATCTCGGCGTCATCAACCGCGTCGGCCGGCTGGTCGGCCGAGTCGTCGGGGCGCAACGCGGCACCGGCATCGCCGCGATCGAAAAAGCGGTGACGCTCGGCGGCAACCGCGCGATGTTCTCCGGGCTCGCCGGGCTGATGCTGATCGAACTCGACGCCGACGATCCCCGCGGCCGTACCCTGGTGGAGGCCGCAGCCCGCGCGCCCACGCCCACCCCGCTCGATCGCATCGTCCAGCGCAGCGCTGCACAGGTCGCCGCCATGCTGCGTCAGGGCAATACGAAACAGGCGCAGGCGCTGGCCGACCGCCTGCTCCCGTTCGGTTGGTACAAGCCTAAATAGCGATCAAACGAGATCGCTCGTCCGGCGCACCCGCCGGATTCGTGGCTCCCGCTCCATCGCCGCCTCGCGCCGGATCAACTGCCGCAGTTCGTCGCGCTTTTCGTGGATCGACGCGATCACCGGACCCATCGCCACCCCCAGATCGACCAGCACCGCCTCCGACAGTTGCAGCGAACTCTCCAGCGTCTCCGGCACCGCATCCGTCACACCCGCCCGGTACAGTTCCGCCGCATGCCCGGCATCCCGCGCGCGCGCGATGATCGTCAGGGCAGGGGCCGCCGCCCGCAACCGCCGCGTCAACCGCGCCGTCAGCACGGGATCGTCCATCGTCAGGACCAGCGCCCGCGATTCTGTCAGCTTCAACCGGTCGATCAACTCGCCGCGCGCCACGTCGCCGAACAGCACCGGATACCCCTCCGCCCGCGCCCGCGACACCGCGTCGATGTCGGCCTCGACCGCGATATACGGTTGCCCGTGTGTCGCGAGCATGTCGGCGATCATCCGCCCGACCCGGCCGAACCCGATCAGCACTGTGCGGCTGCCACCGTCGTCCACGTCCGGTACCGCGGAGGCGATATCGCGCGCCTCGATCCGGCGCGCCGCGATCCGCCCGACCTTCGCCAGCAGCGGCGTGATCGTCAGGCCGATCGCCGTTACGGTCTGCCAGAACGCGGCGGTCGACGGCAGGATCAATTGCGCCTGCGCGGCCGTGCCCAGCACGATCAGCGTCGTCTCCGACGGGCTGCCCATCAGTAGTCCGGTCTCCGCCGCCACGCCCGCTCGTGCATGCCCCACCCGTAACAGCAGGTACGTCACCACGGCTTTGACCGCGACCACCCCCGCCACCGCCAGCAACAGCCCCGACCAGTTCTGCCCGATCAATCTCAGGTCCAGGCTCATGCCCACCGTGATGAGGAACACGCCCAGCGCCAGCCCCTTGAACGGCGCGGTCATCACCTCGACCTCGCTATGATACTCCGTTTCGGCGATCAGCAGCCCGGCGAGCAGCGCACCGACGATCGGCGACAGCCCTGCGGCGGTCGTCGCGACCGACGCGACGATCACGACCAGCAGCGACGCCGCCAGAAACAGCTCCGGGCTCTTCGTGCGCGCCGCTTGGGCGAACAGTCGCGGCAGCACGATTCGCCCGCCCAGATACATGACAACGACCGTTGCACCTCCGCGCAGCGCGACACCGGCAATCCCGCTCCACCCTTCGGCACTCGCGGTTGGTGCCATCGCGCCGAGTGCGAAGATGATCGGCACCAGCGCCAGATCCTCGAACAGCAACATGCCGAACGCCCCGCGGCCGACCGGGCTCGTCGTCCCGACCAGCGGCAGCACCAGCGCCGTCGACGACAGCGCCAAGGCCAGCCCGAGCCCGGCGGCGCCCGCCCAATCCTGCCCGATGAAATGAAGCGCGATCGCGATCAGTGCGGCCGATCCGAACAGCTCCGCGGCACCGGTGCCGAACACCAGTTGCCGCATGCCCCATAAACGCCGGAACGACAGTTCCAACCCGATCGAGAACAGCAGCAGGATGATGCCGAATTCGGCGAACGGCTCGATCGACGCCGGGTCGCTGATCGTCACGTAATAAAGCCACGGGAACAACGCCGTCAGCTGGCCCAGCCCGGCCGGGCCCACCGCGACGCCGACCAGAATGAACCCGATCACGGGGCTGATCCGGAACCGCGCGAACGCCGGGATCACCAAACCGGCCGCGCCGAGGATCACCAGAGCGTCCGAAAAACCTTCATTGTCCAACCTGAGTGCCATGCCGGCGACTTAACCAGTCGAACACGGATGAGGCTAGGCTTGATCGCCGCCAACACGGCCATTCCACTGCTGGAGGTGCACGGCGTGTCCGTACTGCGGCCACATCTCCAACGAAATCGCTGCTACGCTGTCCTACAGGAGACGGGGCAATTATGCTGGTCCGCTCAGCGGGAGCGATGCGTCGCTGCGTTCTCTGAACGTGTTCGGAAGCTGCGCCGGTCGGATCGCTACCGTCGCCAAGAAGCGTCGTTGGACTAACCTTAGCCTAGCCTTCCGCGCAACCGTCGTTGAGAAAACAGGCTTTTTTGTATTTTGACCGCCTCCACGGCGGAAGGTGAGGGGCGGGACCAGCCCGCCCCTCGTACCCGATCAGGCGGCGACCGCCATCTTCGCTTCGAGGTTCTGGCGAACCTGCTCGAAGAACTGCTCCGTCGTCATCCAGGGCTGATCCGGGCCGATCAGGATCGCCAGATCCTTGGTCATATGGCCGTTCTCGACCGTCTGGATGCAGACGCGCTCCAGCGTCTCGGCGAACCGGGTCACCTCCGGCGTATCGTCGAACTTGCCGCGATACTTCAGGCCGCCCGTCCAGGCGAAGATCGAAGCGATCGGGTTGGTCGAGGTGGCCTTGCCCTGCTCGTGCTGGCGATAATGCCGCGTCACCGTGCCGTGCGCCGCTTCCGCCTCGACGGTCTTGCCGTCCGGCGTCAGCAGCACCGACGTCATCAGGCCGAGTGAGCCGAAGCCCTGCGCGACCTGATCCGACTGAACGTCGCCGTCGTAGTTCTTGCACGCCCACACGAACTCGCCGCTCCACTTCAGCGCCGATGCGACCATGTCGTCGATCAGGCGATGCTCGTAGACGATGCCCGCTTCCTTGAACTTGTCCTTGAACTCCGCCTCGAAGATCTCGGCGAACAGGTCCTTGAAGCGCCCGTCATAGGCCTTCAGGATGGTGTTCTTGGTGGACAGATACACCGGCCATTTCAGGTTGAGGCCATAGTGCATCGACGCACGGGCAAAGTCGCGGATCGACTCGTCGAGGTTGTACATGCCCATCGCGACGCCGGCGGCGGGGAAGTCGAACACCTCGTGCTCGATCTCCTGACCATCCTCGCCGACCCACTTCATCGTCAGCTTGCCGGCACCCGGAACCTTGAAATCGGTCGCCTTGTACTGGTCGCCGAACGCATGACGGCCGACGACGATCGGGTGGGTCCAGCCGGGGATCAGGCGGGGCACGTTCTTGATGACGATCGGCTCACGGAACACGACGCCGCCCAGGATGTTGCGGATCGTGCCGTTGGGCGACTTCCACATCTTCTTCAGGCCGAACTCCTCGACGCGCGCCTCGTCCGGAGTGATCGTCGCGCACTTCACCGCAACGCCGTACTTCTGCGTGGCCTTCGCGGCATCGATCGTCACCTGATCGTCGGTCGCGTCGCGGTGCTCGATGCCGAGGTCGTAATAATCGAGTTCGATGTCGAGATACGGCTTAATGAGGCGCTCCCGGATCCATTCCCAGATGATCCGCGTCATCTCGTCGCCGTCGATCTCCACGACGGGCGTCTTCACCTTGATCTTGGCCATGTGGTCTCGTCCTTCGAAGCTGATGGGGTTGGGCGCCGTCTAGGATGCGGGTCGCGGCCTGTAAACGTCGGGCGTCGACCTCGGGCGGGTGGTACGACGTTCCCGCTGCGACGGAATGATGGTAAACGCGGGACCAACAATGATGGGGTGGGGAAGAATCATGGCTTCGAAGTATCTTGGTTGCGCGCTCGTCGCCGCGGCGCTGACCTTGGCCTCACCGGCTTCGGCACAGAGCTACAGCAACCTGTTCGTATTCGGCGACAGCCTCGTGGATGCCGGTAACGCCCAGGCATTCCGCCGCGCCGTCGGCGGCGCCGATCCGGCTCCGGCGGCAGCGGGATATTTCCACGGCCGCTTTTCCAACGGCTTCACCTTCGCCGATTATCTCGGCCGCGCGGTCGACGGCGGGCCCACCGTCGCGTCAGCCTATGGCGGCCGCAACTATTCCGTCGGTGGAGCCCAAGCGCGCGAGATGTCCGGCGATGCCAGCCCAAGCTTCGCCGAGCAGATCGGCATGTACGATATCGGCACCGCGCGCTTCGACTCGCAATCGCTCGTGCTCATCACGCTGGGCGGCAACGACATCCGGTCGCAGATACCCAGCCTGGCCACGATCCCGGGCTACGTCCCCGATTTCACCGCCACGCTCGACGCCATGACAGCGGGGCTGACGGCGCTCTACGCTCGCGGCGCGCGCAACTTCATCGTCACCGGCTTGCCTGATATCGGCCAAATTCCCGCCGTGACCCAGCTTCCGATCCCCGGCCTGTCGGCGCGGGTGACCGGCCTGTCGAGCGGCTTGAACGATGATTTCGAGGCGCTGGTCGGCGACTTCGCGCAGTCGAGCGGCAGCAACGCTCAGTTTTTTGACCTGTTCGGCTTTCAACGTACTATCTACGCCGATCCGGCAAGGTTCGGCCTGCCGGCAACGCTCGACACACGCCGCGCCTGTCTGCAGGTGCCGGGCGCAGCGCCCACGTGCAGCGGCTTCGTGTATTTCGACACCGTTCATCCCACCACTCAGATTCACCGCGCCATTAGCCGCGGTCTGACGGACCAGCTCGGTCTGGCCGCAGTGCCGGAGCCGATGACGTGGGCGATGATGATCGTCGGTGTTGCGCTGACGGGGGGCGCGCTTCGCTATCGTCGCCGCCGGACTGCGGTGGCGTTCGGCTGATCCGATCGCGCTGCCGGACCTACCGGGTGCGGCGGCGCGATTGTCAGGCGAAGTGTTGGCCGGTAGACCCTCGCCATGACCTCACTCGACAAACCGCCCCTCGTCACCACCACGGTGAAGTGGCGATTCCCCTCCGTCCACCCGGAAGGTCGCAAGTACGTCGCGATTTCTACCGGGATCACGCTGCTGCTGACGATCGTCTCCAACGTTCTGTTCTGGCCCCTGGTCGGGCTGACCATCTGGGTCGCCGCTTTCTTCCGGGACCCCATCCGCACCACACCACAAGGCGAAGACCTGATCGTCGCGCCCGCCGACGGGCTGGTGACGATGATCCAGCGCGTCGCCATCCCCCGCGAACTCGTCGGCGAACTCGGCGAAGCGCCGCTGGTGCGAGTGTCTATTTTCATGTCGGTGTTCGATGTGCATATCAATCGCACCCCCATTGCCGGCACGATCCGGCAGGTCGTCTATATCTCTGGAAAGTTCCTCAACGCCGACCTCGACAAGGCTTCCGACGAAAACGAGCGCCAGCACTTCGTTGTTGAGGGCCGGGACGGCCGC
Organism: Sphingomonas sp. AC435; assembly: GCF_979253005.1. Taxonomy (NCBI): domain Bacteria; kingdom Pseudomonadati; phylum Pseudomonadota; class Alphaproteobacteria; order Sphingomonadales; family Sphingomonadaceae; genus Sphingomonas; species Sphingomonas sp. AC435. Next base: position 380,863 of record NZ_CEEDCJ010000004.1, on the reverse strand, counting down.
AAGATCGGCTTCACGCAGATCGCCGGCCTCGTCGCGCGCCGCATCGTAGGCTTCGTCAAGCCGGGGGACATGGTCGCCGTCGGTCAGCGCGTCGGCCTGATCCGCTTCGGCAGCCGCGTCGATGTCTACCTTCCCGACGATTGCGCGCCACAGGTGGCCCTCGGGCAGCGCTCGATTGCGGGCGAAACAGTCCTGGGCCGTGTCGGTGGTGTCGCTGCGTTCGGGATCGCACAGTGAGGGTTCGGCCTGCGACCGCCAACCGCCCGGCATTCCGCTGATGGCGTTCCGGCCAGAACGTCGTCGCGTCCGGCGCGCACCGCGCGGACTGCCGCTGCGGGCGATCGCGCCCAATGCGGTGACCGCACTCGCCTTGTGCTCTGGCTTATCTGGCGTGCGCTTCGCGATCGGCGGAAATTGGGAAATGGCGGCGGCCATGATCATGGTTGCCGGCGTCCTCGATGGCATCGATGGCCGTATTGCAAGGCTGCTGCACGGCGAAAGCCGCTTCGGCGCGGAACTCGACTCGCTATCCGATGCAATATCCTTCGGCGTTGCCCCCGCGCTGATCCTGTATCTATGGTCGCTGTCCGCATTGCCGCGGTTCGGCTGGATGGCGTCGCTCATCCTCGCTGTGTTCTGTGCGCTCCGGCTGGCACGCTTCAACGCCCAGATCGACGAGACGGAGCAGCCGCATAAATCCGCCGGTTTCCTGACCGGCGTACCTGCACCAGCCGGTGCTGGCCTGGCGTTGCTGCCCCTGTTCATCTGGCTGTGGTCCGGTGAGCCGCTTTTCGCCTCACCATACGTGGTTGCACCGTGGACGGTGCTGGTCGCGACGCTGATGGTGTCGAGCGTCGCCACGTTCTCATGGAGCTCGATGCGACTCAGACGCCGCATCCGGTTCGAAGCGCTAGCCGTCGTAGTGTTGTTGGGAGCGGCGCTCGTAACCGCGCCATGGCACACGCTCAGCATCATCAGCGTGATTTATGTCGCGCTGATCCCGTTCAGCGTCACGAGCTACGCCAAGGTCAGGCGACTTCGCGCAGCCGCCGAATCGGCGAAGGCACCGGAGCCGACGCCCACCGCCTAACGGCGATGCGACGCTCGGCTAGCGCCAACGCCTCCAACGGCGCGAACGACGGCTCCACGTGCCCCATCGCCATACGCGCAATACGACGCCATTGCGGACCTATCGCCAATGCGATCACAGCTACCGAGACGGCCAAGGCCGACGAGAATACGAGCGCACTCACCACGATCATCACCATGTCCGCCTCCATGCGAACCCCTCGACCGATCTAAACCGGTCTGGATTCGTTCGGTTCCGAAAACTGCTGCCAGCCCAAACCGTTTTGCTTTCGCCGAACGACATGAGTTAACCCCGCCGACCGGCGTTCCGATCTGAGCCGCTTATGTTCCTGTAGCGTTCTACCGTCAAGAGCCTGTACGTGAAATGTTCTTATGTTGCGTCGTGGACCGATCGCGGCTAAGCGGCTCGCCTCAACTCCGCATGGGAAGCACCACATACCGGTGCGTCGGCCTTCCAGGCTGCGTCATCCGCTTCCCAGAGGCATAACCGGCAAAGGAATTTCATTATGGCGGCTCCTGTCGTCTCCATGCAGCAGCTCATCGAAACCGGCGCGCACTTCGGTCATCAGACCCATCGCTGGAACCCGAAGATGAAGCCTTACATCTTCGGCGATCGCAACGGCGTCCACATCCTCGACCTGTCGCAGACGGTGCCGCTCTTCGCGCGCGCGCTGGAATTCGTGTCGTCGTCGGTTGCGGGCGGCGGCAAGGTCCTGTTCGTCGGCACCAAGCGCCAGGCGCAGGAGCCGATCGCGGATGCAGCGCGTCGCTCGGGCCAGCATTTCGTCAACCACCGCTGGCTGGGCGGCATGCTCACCAACTGGAAGACGATCTCGAACTCGATCAAGCGTTTGAAGACGCTGGAAGAGCAGCTTTCCGGCGACACCCACGGCCTGACCAAGAAGGAAGTGCTTCAGCTGACGCGCGAGCGTGACAAGCTTGAAATGTCGCTGGGCGGCATTCGCGATATGGGCGGCGTTCCCGACGTAATGTTCGTGATCGACGCGAACAAGGAAGAGCTGGCGATCAAGGAAGCCAACACGCTGGGTATTCCCGTCGTGGCGATCCTCGATTCGAACGTGTCGCCGGACGGCATCGCCTTCCCGGTTCCCGCGAACGACGACGCCGCCCGCGCCATCCGCTTGTATTGCGAGGCGATCGCGATCGCCGCGACGCGTGGCGGCCAGGAGCAGCAGCGCCGCTCGGGTGCCGATATCGGTGCCATGATGGAGCCGCCGGCGGAAGAGCAGACGATCGAGACCCCGGCGGCCGACGCCGGCACCGACCCTGTGTCGAGCGCCGATGCGGGTCAGGCCGTGGAGGCCGAGCGCCAGATCGACGCGTAACCGTCACGCACGAAGTCTAGCGGGCGGGGCGGGGCATGATGGCTCCACCCCGCCCGCAAACATATTCGGACAATGAGAAGGATCACGACAATGGCCGATATCACGGCAGCGATGGTCAAGGACCTGCGCGAGAAGAGCGGCGCGGGCATGATGGACTGCAAGAAGGCACTGAACGAAACCGCTGGCGACATGGACGCCGCGCTCGATTGGCTGCGTACGAAGGGTCTCGCAGCCGCGCAGAAGAAATCGAGCCGCACCGCGGCCGAGGGTCTGGTCGGCGTCGCGACATCGGGCACGAAGGGTGCTGCGGTCGAGGTGAACTCGGAAACGGATTTCGTTGCCAAGAACGATCAGTTCCAGGATTTCGTCCGCGAAGTCACCCAGATCGCATTGGCGACGGGCGATGACATCGACGCGCTGAAGGGTGAGGCGATGCCATCGGGCACCACCGTCGCCGACGTGCTGACCAACAACGTCGCGACGATCGGTGAGAACCAGTCGCTTCGTCGCGCCAAGCGCCTCGAGGTGTCGAAGGGCGCGGTCGTGTCCTACGTTCACAACCAGCAGTCCCCGGGTCTGGGCAAGATCGGCGTGCTTGTTGCTCTGGAGTCGGACGCAGCGGACGATGTGCTTCAGGCGCTCGGCAAGCAGCTCGCGATGCACATCGCTGCCGCATTCCCGAAGGCCCTTAACGAAGAGGATCTCGACGAGGGCGAGATCGAGCGCGAGCGCGCCATTGCCGCCGAAAAAGCCGGCGAGAGCGGCAAGCCCGCCGAGATCGTCGCGAAGATGGTCGAAGGCTCGATCGCCAAGTACCGCAAGGAGCATGCGCTGGTCAGTCAGCTCTTCGTCATGGACGGCAAGACCAAGATCAGCGACGTCGTAGCGAAGGCGGGCAAGGACGCTGGCGCGACGATCGTGCTGAAGGATTATGTCCGCTTCCAGCTGGGTGAGGGCATCGAGAAGGAAGCTTCCGACTTCGCCGCAGAAGTCGCGGCAGTCTCGGGCGTTCCGCAGCCGACGGCATAAGGATAAGCCTCTCCCGCGCAGCGGGAACGGCGGCCCTGTGATTACAAGGGGCGGCGACCGGCGATGAAGCCGGCCGCCGCCCTTCGTCACGATGAGGTGCTTCGATCGGCTCGGTCGCCGATGATGCCGCCCGTGATTTTCCGGTGCAGATGAAGGCGTCGGGTTGCCCCGCGATGCCCCCCCGCCTAAGGTCTGCACCGCTTACACAGCCTTTCGAGTATCATGCCAGAATTTAAACGCATCCTGTTGAAGCTGTCGGGCGAAGTCCTGATGGGCGAGGGCGGTCTCGCCATCGACCCGGAAACGACAGCACGTGTCGCGCAGGAAATCGCCGATGTCCGGGCGCAGGGATATGAACTTTGCGTCGTCGTTGGTGGCGGAAATATCTTCCGCGGGCTGTCCGCCGCAGCCAAGGGCATCGAGCGGGCGACAGCCGATTACATGGGTATGCTCGCCACCGTCATGAACGCGCTCGCGGTTCAGAATGCCTTGGAGCAGATCGGTGTGGATACGCGCGTTCAGTCGGCGATTCCGATGGCCAGCGTCTGCGAACCGTTCATCCGCCGCCGCGCCGAGCGCCACCTGGAAAAGGGTCGTGTCGTGATCTTCGCGGCGGGCGTCGGTAGTCCGTTCTTCACGACCGACTCGGGCGCTGCCCTGCGTGCCGCCGAGATGAAATGCGATGCGCTGTTCAAGGGTACCTCGGTCGACGGCGTCTATGATGCCGACCCGAAGAAGGTACCTACCGCCACGCGCTACGACACTGTCAGCTATTCCAAGGTGCTGTCCGACGACCTGAAGGTCATGGACGCCTCGGCCATCGCGCTGTGTCGAGACAACGACATCCCGATCGTGGTGTTCAATATCCGTCAGCACGGCAATTTCGCTGCCGTGCTGGCCGGTGATGGCATCTCGACGATCGTGCAGAACCAGGAGACGAACTGATGCCTGCCTATGACAAGGCCGATATCCAGCGCCGCATGACCGGTGCAGTCGACGCGCTCAAGCACGATCTCGGCGGTCTGCGCACGGGTCGCGCGTCGACGACGTTGCTCGATCCCGTCAACGTCGAGGTCTACGGCAGCCATATGCCGCTGTCGCAGGTCGCGACGGTGTCGGCGCCGGAGCCGCGGATGCTGTCGGTGCAGGTCTGGGACAAGTCGAATGTCGGCCCCGTTGAAAAGGCAATCCGTTCGGCCGGGCTGGGTCTGAACCCGATCAACGACGGACAGACGCTGCGCCTGCCGATCCCGGACCTGACGGAGGAGCGCCGCAAGGAGCTCGCTAAGCTCGCCAGCCAGTATGCCGAGAAGGCACGGATCGCCGCGCGCAATGTCCGCCGCGACGGGATGGACAGCTTGAAGGTCGACGAGAAGAAGAACGTCTTCGGCGAGGACGAGCGCAAGCGGCACGAAACCGAGCTTCAGAAAATTACCGACAAAACCATCGCCGATATCGACGCCGCCTCGGCCTCGAAGGAAAAGGAAATCCTGGGCAAGTGAGCCCATCGGGTGCCCTGGCGTCCCCGGCCGTGACGCTGCCCATCGTTACCGACGGGCAGGCGGGTGTGCCGCGTCACGTCGCGATCATCATGGACGGCAATGGTCGCTGGGCGAAACAGCGGCACCTGCCGCGCCTGGCCGGCCACCGCGCCGGAGTGGAAGCGGTCCGGCGCGTCACGCGTGCGGCACGCGACATGGGCATAGAGGCGCTGACGCTTTACGCCTTCTCCTCCGAAAACTGGCGTCGCCCGGCGGAGGAGGTCAGCGACCTGATGGGGTTGCTGAGGCTGTTCATTCGCTCCGATCTTGCAGAACTGTCGCGAGAGAATGTCCGGCTGCGCGTGATCGGTGACTATCGGGCATTTTCGCCCGACCTCGTTGCGTTGGTGGACGATGCGATAGCGCGCACCGCGCCAAACACCGGGCCGCTGTTGGCGATCGCGTTGAACTACGGTGCGCAGGCCGAGCTTGCGGGGGTTGCGCGGCGGCTGGCGGCGCGGATGCCCGCTGAGAAGATCGACGAGGCGGCGATCGAGGCCGAGCTCGATACGGCTGGCTTGCCGCCGCTCGACCTCGTCATCCGTACGTCTGGCGAGCAACGTCTTTCGAACTTCCTGTTATGGCAGTCGGCCTATGCGGAACTGCTGTTCGTCGACACCTTGTGGCCGGACTTCGACGGTCAGGCGCTCAGCGACGCGGTAGCGGTGTTCGCGCGCCGTCAGCGGCGTTACGGCGGCCTGTGAGCGACAGTCCGCACGATCCTGCCGCGATGGCCACGCCCGACGCAAAGCTGCGGACGCCATCGAACCTTCGTCTCCGCATGGTCGCCAGCATCGGCATGATCGCGGTTGCGCTGGTGGCTCTCTTGCTCGGCGGCGTCGGCATGTGGTTGCTGGCCGTGATCGTGTGCCTGTTCATGATGGCGGAGTGGGCCGATCTGGCCAAGGTCGACCGCAAGACCAAGCGGATGAGCCAATTCGCCCTGTCGGTACCGCTGGCGCTGATGTCGCCTCTGGCGGCGGGACCGCATTTCTTCGTGCTGGGCGTGCTCGGAGCGGCGTTCTTCTTCGTGGCGATCGTTACGCGCAACGCCCGGTTGGCGGCGGGGACGCTGTATTGCGGACTGCCGGTGTTCGCGCTGCTGCTGATCCGGGAGCAGCCCGACACAGGCTTGGTTTCCGCACTATGGGCGTTGTCTCTCGTCTGGGCGACGGACATCGGCGCGTTCTTCGCGGGGCGATCGCTAGGTGGCCCGAAACTGGCACCCGCAATCAGTCCGGCGAAGACCTGGTCCGGATTGATCGGAGGAGTGCTGCTGGCGAGCTTGGTCGCCTATGCGATCCAAGTCGGTTATGGCCTGTCGCCGATGCTGGTCCTCGCGACGCCCGTGCTCGCGGTTCTGGCCCAGGCCGGCGACCTGTTCGAAAGCGCCCTCAAGCGTCGCGCCGGCGTCAAGGACTCGGGGAACATCCTGCCCGGTCACGGTGGCGTGCTCGACCGGCTGGATGGCGTGGTGCCGGTGCTGCCCATCGCGATGCTGCTGACGCTGCTGGCGTGAAGACCGTATCCGTTCTGGGCGCGACCGGTTCGGTCGGCACGTCGACGCTCGACCTGATCGAGCGCGAGCCGGAGCGGTTCCGCGTCCGTGCGCTGACGGCAAATTGCGATGTCGATCGCCTCGCCGCAGCCGCCCGCCGCACGAACGCCGAACTGGCCGTCGTTGCCGATGCAGCCTGCCTGCCGGCATTGCGCGACGCACTCGCCGGCACGGCGACGCGCGTCGAAGGCGGCCGCGATGCGGTGATCGCTGCGGCGGGCTCGGGCGCGGACTGGACGATGGCGGCGATCGTCGGTTGTGCGGGACTGGAGCCGGTGATGGCCGCGGTTGGGCAGGGGGGCACCGTTGTCCTCGCCAACAAGGAGCCTTTGGTCTCCGCCGGTGAGATCGTGCTCGCTGCCGCCAAGGCCGCGGGTGCGACACTGCTGCCGGCCGACAGCGAGCACAACGCCATCTTTCAGTGTCTCGCCGCCAACGACACGCGCGCCGTTCGCCGCATCGTCCTGACAGCAAGCGGTGGACCGTTCCGGGAATGGTCGCGTGAGGCGATGGCCGCGGTCACCCCCGAGCAGGCGGTCGCCCACCCGAACTGGTCGATGGGCGCGAAGATCAGCGTCGATTCTGCGACGATGATGAACAAGGGGCTGGAACTGATCGAGGCCGCGCGGCTGTTCCCGGTCGATCCCGACTGCATCCAGATCGTCATCCACCCGCAATCGGTCATCCATTCCGCAGTCGACTATATCGATGGATCGATGCTGGCACAGCTCGGTCCGAGCGACATGCGCGTGCCGATCGCCCACTGCCTCGCCTGGCCGGAGCGGATGGCGACGCCGATGGAACCGCTCGACCTCGTCAAGCTCGGACGGCTCGACTTCGCCGCTCCCGACGAGAAGCGATTCCCGGCGCTGCGGTTGGCGCGCGAGGTGCTGAAGGCCGGTGGTGCGCGGCCGGCGATCCTCAATGCGGTGAACGAGGTCGCGGTGGCCGCCTTCCTCGCCGGTCAAATCGGCTTCCTCGAAATCGCCGCAATCGTCAGCGATATCCTCGACCGTTACGACCCGCCCGCGCCGGCGGCGCTCGACGCGGTTCTCGCGATCGACGCCGAGGCGAGAGTTATTGCGGGCGAACGATGCCAGGCGACACCGGTCACGCGGGTCGGCGCATAGAGGATTTGGCTTGATCGATACCCCGGGCGTTCCGCTCACCCTCCTCGCCTTCATCGGCGTCATCGGCCCGCTCGTCTTCATTCATGAGATGGGCCATTACCTTGCCGGCCGCTGGTTCGGCGTGAAAGCGGAGGCGTTTTCGATCGGCTTCGGCAACGAGGTCGCCGGCTGGACCGACGCGCGCGGCACTCGCTGGAAACTCGGCTGGCTCCCGCTCGGCGGCTATGTCCGTTTCGCCGGCGACATGACGCCAGCCAGCCAGCCGACGGCGGAGTGGCTGGCGCTGCCGGCGGAGGAGCGGGCGCGCACCTTCCAGGCCAAGCCCGTGTGGCAGCGCGCGATCATCGTGGCGGCGGGGCCGTTCGTCAATTTTCTGGCCGCGATCCTGATCCTCGCAGGCTTCGCGCATTTCTACGGCGCCCGTACTGCACCGCCAGTGGTGGGTGATGTCGTGCAGCGCAGCCCCGCCGCTGTGGCGGGATTGAAGGCGGGCGACCGCCTGATCGCGCTCGATGGACGCACGATGGAAAGCTTCGCCGATATCGCGCAGTTCGCGATGCTGCGGCCGGCGGAAACCGTGTCCGTGATCTACGAGCGCGGCGGCACGCGCGGCACCACGACGCTGGCGATCGGCGTCGTCGCCGAGAAGGACCGCTTCGGTAACGCATATCGGATCGGCCGGATCGGCATCGCCAGTCCGCCGGCCGAATACCAGCCCGTATCGCTGCTGGAGGCACCCCTGGTCGGGGCGCGTCAGGTTGGCGACATCGTCCGGGGCACGCTCGACACGCTGGGGCAGATCATCACGGGTCGCCGTTCTGTCGACGAACTGGGTGGGCCGATCCGCATCGCGAAAGTGTCGGGCGAGCAGATGTCGCTCGGCTGGCCGGCCTTCATCGGCCTGATCGCGCTCGTCTCCATCAATCTCGGGTTCATCAACTTACTGCCAGTGCCGATGCTCGATGGCGGCCACCTTCTATTCTATGCGATCGAAGCGGTCCGGCGGCGGCCGGTCAGCATCGCGGTGCAGGAATGGGCGTTCCGCGGCGGCATGGCGGCGATCCTGGCGTTGATGATCCTCGTGACGTTCAACGATCTCGGTGCCTTCGGGCTGTGGCGCGGCATCGCCGGCCTGATCGGGTGACCAGACTTGATCGGGTGACAAGTCTGGGGCAGGGCGACCCGCGCAGGGGCCGGCGTATCTTTCGGGGTGGGTGTGTGAAGAATAACGGTTTCAAGGTCGTCGGCATCGGCGCGTCCCTGCTGGCGACATCCATGCTGGCAGGCGTGGCCTATGCTCAGGCCCGCCCCGCGGGTCAGGCGCGCACGCGTCAGGCAGTGCCGCCCGCCGGCACGCGTCAGGCCGTTCCGCCTGTCGCTCCAGTCGCAACCGTTCCCGCAACGGCCGCGGGAACGATCCGTACGCTGCGGGTCGAGGGATCGCAGCGGATCGAGGCCGACACGGTCCTCTCCTATACGAAGCTGAAGGTCGGAGCGCCGTACACCGCCGCCTCGCTGGATCAGGCGCTGGTCGACCTAGCGGCTTCGGACCTGTTCGCGGACTACTCGATCTCCGGCGTGGAAACGGGCGACATCGTCCTGCGCATCCGCGAGAATCCGATCATCAACCGGGTGATCCTGGAGGGTAACAAGGCGATCAAGAGCGACAAGATCACGAAAGAGATCAAGCTCGCGCCTCGCCAGATCTTCACGCGCACTGCGGTCCGTGCCGATGTCGGGCGCATCGTCGAGTTGTACCGCCGGCAGGGTCGCTTCGCCGCGATCGTCGAGCCTAAGCAGGTCAGCCTGGATCAGAACCGCGTCGACGTGGTGTTCGAGATCGCGGAGGGGGCCAAGTCGAAGGTCCGCCAGATCAACATCCTTGGCAACGAGCAGTTCACCGACGATCAGCTTCGCGGCGAGATGGCGACCAAGCAGTCGCGCTGGTTCCGCCTGCTGTCGTCGAACACGACGTACGATCAGGATCGGCTGAACTACGACCAGCAGAAGCTGCGCCAGTTCTACCTGACGGAAGGTTATGCCGATTTCCGCGTGACGAGCGCGGTGGCCGAACTGACGCCGGACAAGCGCGACTTCATCATCACCTACGTTGTCGAGGAGGGATCGCGCTACAAGTTCGGCGACGTCTCCGTCGACAGCGAAATCCGCGATTTCGACAATACGAAGCTCGCGGCGTCGCTGCCGATCAAGAAGGGCGACTGGTACAACGCCAAGTTGGTCGAGGATGCGCTGGACAGCCTGAGCCAGGCAGCTGGCCTATTCGGTTATGCGTTCACGCAGGTCGATCCCGAGTATCAGCGGGACAAGGACACGCTGACGATGGGGATCAATTTCCACATCGGTCAGGCGCAGCGCACCTATGTCGACCGGATCGAGATCAACGGTAATACGCAGACCCAGGATAAGGTTATCCGTCGCGAGATTCGTCTCGGCGAGGGTGATGCGTTCAACACGTTCCAGGTCAAGCGTTCGCAGGACCGCGTCAATTCGCTGGGCTTCTTCCAGGACAAGTTCGAGATCAAGCAGACGCCGGGCAGCGCCCCGGACCGCGTCGTGCTGGAGGCACCGGTCGAGGAGAAGTCGACCGGTGAGCTTCAGCTGTCGGCGGGCTTCTCCAGCCTCGAACGGTTCATCATTCAGGCCAACGTCACGCAGAACAATTTCCGCGGCAAGGGCCAGACGCTCAGCTTCGGTGTCAACTACTCGACCTATTCGAAGTCGATCCAGGCGGGCTTCACTGAGCCGTACCTGTTCGACAAGAACATCGCGGTCGGGTTCGACGTGTTTCGCCAGGATTACAACCAGTTCAACTACATCGGTAGTGACCGCAACACGACGTTCAGTCAGGTGTCGACCGGTTTCCAGCTTCGTGCTGGCGTGCCGCTGACCGAATATTGGCAGCTCGCCGGCCGGTATAAGCTGTCGTACGACGAGGTCGGGTTGGCGAGTTCGTTCCTGAATGCGGACGGGTCGTGCAACCCATCGCTGGCGGGCCGTTACCTCTGCGATTCGCTGGGGAACCGGTGGACGTCGTCGGTCGGCTATTCGCTGATCTACAACAGCCTCAACAGCGGCTTGCGGCCGACCGCCGGTACGCGCTTCTCGTTCAGCCAGGATTTCGCGGGCTTGGGCGGCGACGTGAAGTACATCAAGACCACTGCGCAGGCGGCGAAATACTACGGTCTGGGGTCGGGCTTCGTATTCTCGCTGCAAGGCGAGGGCGGCTACATCAAGTCGCTGGAACGGAGCCGCGGGATCGGGATCGACAAGGTCCGCATCATCGATCGCTTTTATCTCGGCGAGCCTAACTTTCGCGGATTCGACATCCGCGGCGTTGGGCCGCGGATCCTGCGCATCCCGTACATCACCAATGCCGACGGTACGCAGGCATTGCAGACCGACCGCAATCAGATTCAGGACGACGCGCTTGGCGGGCGGGCCTATTATCTGGCGCGTGCCGAACTGGAGCTGCCGCTGGGTGCGGGTGCCCGCGAACTCGGCCTGCGTCCGACCGTCTATGTTCAGGCGGGCAGCCTGTTCGGTGTTACCAGGCCGCAGCCCACGACGACGTTCCAGCAGGCTGTCGATGCGAGTGGCAACCCGCGCTTCAACCCGGATGGGTCGCCCACGCTGATCGGCAATCCGGTGACGTCGGGGGGCTTCCCGCTCTACACCGTTGCCGCAACCGACACGGTCAACGGCGGCCGGCAGACCACGTGTCAGACGGGGTACTCGGCAACGGTTGGTGGTGCCTGCACCGGCTCGTCGAACAACATCGCCATTATCACCCCGCCATTCTCCGAGCAGTTCCTCGGCAATTCCGCCAAGCCGCGTATCTCCGTCGGCTTTGGCGTGAACTGGACTTCGCCCTTCGGCCCGCTGCGCATCGATATCGCCAAGGCGCTCGTCAAACAGCGGGGCGACGACGACAAACTTATCACCTTCAACGTAGGGACTTCGTTCTGATGACCAATTTCAAGAAGCTGCTGCTGGCCGCTGTGGTCGCGGTTCCCGCGATCGCCGTCGGCACCTCGACCTCGGCGCAGACCGTCGCCGTCGCCAACCCGGATCAGGCGGTCGCCAATTCGCGCGCATGGGCCACCGCCCGCACCCAGATCGAGACGACCTACAAGGCGCAGATCGATCAGGCGAACGCCCGTCGCGAGGCGATCGGCCGTGAGCTTCAGCCGCTCGTGACGGCGTTCAACACCGCCCGCGCGGCCCCGAACGTCAATCAGGCCGCCTTGCAGACGCAGGCACAGCAGATCCAGACCCGCGAGCAGGCCGCTCAGCAGGAACTGGGCCGCATCACCCTGCCGGCACAGCGTGCGCAGGCCTATGTGGTCGAGCAGATCTCGGGTCGGCTGCCAGAGGCCGTTCAGGCCGTCGTGCGTGCGCGCAACGTGTCGCTGCTCGTGCGTCCCGACGCGGCGCTGTTCGCCGCGCCGGCGTCCGACGTGACCGCGGCGATCACGACCGAGCTCGATCGCCTGGTCCCGACCGTCGGCATCACGCCGCCCGCCAATTGGCAACCGGGCCAGCAGCAGGGTGCCGCCGCGCCCGCAGCCGGTGCCGCTCCCGCCGCGACGACGCCCGCCGCGCGTCCGACCACGCCGGCGACGCGTCCGGCCAACACCGGCCGGTGAGCGACTCGGCGTCCGCGCCGGCCAGCACCGCCATGACGACGCTCGAGATCGGGCACGTCATGGCGGCGTTGCCGCACCGCTATCCGATGCTGCTCGTCGACCGCGTCGCCGAGCTGGTGAAGGACGAGCGGATCGTCGCGATCAAGGCGGTGACGATCAACGAGCAGTTCTTCCAGGGGCATTTCCCCGGTCGGCCGATCATGCCGGGCGTGCTGATCGTCGAGGCGCTGGCGCAGGCGGCGGGCATCCTCGCCGTCGAGAGCCTCGGCCTCGCCGGTTCGGGCAAGCTCGTCTATTTCATGGCGATCGACGGCGCGAAGTTCCGCAAGCCGGTCGAGCCGGGCGTCCTCCTGCATCTGGAGGCGGAGTTCGTGCAGAAGCGGGGCAGCGTCTGCAAGTTCGCAGGTCGTGCGAAGATCGATGGCCAACTTGTTGCCGAGGCGCAGTTCACGGCGATGATCGCCGACCCGCCCAAGGCCGCTTAGGCCTAACCTTACACTAAACTTTGACATCGACGGCGCGGCCCGATAAGGGCCGCGCCTTGTTCTTCGGGCTGGTCGGAACCAGCCACATCAGGAGCGTGACCCATGAAGGCCGATACCCACCCCGACTACCACATGATCAAGGTCCAGATGACGGACGGCACCGTGTTCGAGACCCGCTCCACCTGGGGCAAGGAAGGCGACACGATGACGCTCGACATTGATCCGCTCGCGCATCCGGCATGGACCGGCGGTCGTGGCACCATGCTCGACACGGGTGGCCAGGTCGCCCGCTTCAACAAGCGCTTCGGCGGCGGGCTCACGCTCCGCAAGTAAGCCCTACGGCTTGCACCGAAATGGCCGGGTACCCGACAGGGTGCCCGGCCTTTTTCGTTATCGGTAAGAACGGTTGGCGGAGAGAGTGGGATTCGAACCCACGGTGGGCGTGAACCCACGGCGGTTTTCAAGACCGCTGCCTTAAACCACTCGGCCATCTCTCCGGTGCGCCCCCGATAGCGTACGCGCCGGCCCGTGCAAGCCCGTCGACGATCGGGGGTTGTCCCAACCGGCTTTACCCGTGATTACGACGGGATGTGGGGACAGAAAGCGGCGCTGGCCGTCATCGCCGTTATGGCCAACGTCACGCCCGTCGCGGCGCAGGATGCCGCGTTCGACGCGTATCTGGCGCAAGTGAAGGCGCGGGCGGTGGCGCAAGGGGTGAACCCCGCCACCGTCGATCGCGAGTTTCTGGGGCTGACCGTCAATACCCGCGTCATCGACCTCGATCGCGGCCAGCCGGGAAACCCGCAGAGCACCAGCTTCTCTCCCTTTGCGCCCTATCGCGCGCAGCATGTCGACGCGGCGAGGATCGGGCGTGGCCGGAATGTCTATCAGGCGCAGCGCAGCCGGCTGTCGAGCATCGAGCAACAGACCGGTGTGCCCGAATCAATCATGGTCGCGATCTGGGGCCACGAGACGAATTACGGCAGCTACACCGGCAATTTCGACCTGATCCGGTCGCTCGCCAGCCTAGCCTACGAAGGGCGTCGCCGCGCGCTGTTCGAGGGCGAGTTGATCGCGGCGCTGAAGATGATCGACCGCGGGGTGCCCCGTTCGCAGTTGAAGGGCAGTTGGGCGGGGGCCACGGGCAACCCGCAGTTCCTGCCGTCGATCTATTTGCGCCTCGCCCGCGACGGCGACGGTGATGGCCGTGCGGACATCTGGTCGAGCCAGCCGGATACGCTGGCCTCGATCGCCAACTACTTCGCCAATGCCGGCTGGCGACCGGGGCAGCCCTGGGGCGTAGCGGTGTCGGTGCCGTCGACGTTCGACCGCAGCGCGATCCGCAACACATTGGTTAGCCCGCGCTGCCCGCGCGTGTTCCAGCGGCACAGCGGCTGGCGCTCGATGGCGGAGTGGCGCGCGCTCGGTATCCTGCCGCAGGGGCGTGCCTTCCCGGCGGACGATGTTCAGGCGACGCTGATGGAGCCTGACGGAGAGGGTACGACGGCGTACCTGCTGACCGGCAATTACCGCGTCATCCTCGACTATAATTGTTCGAATTTCTACGCCCTGTCGGTGGGCCTGCTCGCCGATGCGGTGGAGGGCTGACGTCGCCGCGAAGCGCGGCTAAGGACCGTGACATGACCAGGCTTTACCTCGCTCCGTTCGCCGCACCGCTCGCTCTCGCGGCGCTGGCCGTGCCCTCGATCGCGGCCGCGCCGCAGTTCCAGACGCCCGCGCCGATCGCGTATCTGAAGGATTTGTCGACGGGCGCGGTGCTGTTCGCGCGCGACGCCGATCGCCGCATGCCGCCCGCATCGATGGCGAAGATGATGACGGTCTACGTCGCGTTCGACCTCATCAAGCGCGGTGAGCTGAAGCTGAACGACATGGTCACGGTGCGCCCGGAGACGTGGCAGCGCTGGCACGGCCCGGCGGCGGGATCGACGATGTTCCTGTCGGCGAACGAACAGGTCAGCGTCGCCAACCTGCTTTACGGGATCGTCACGCTGTCGGGGAACGACGCGTGCGTCGTGCTGGCGGAACATATCTCCGGCTCCGAACAGTCGTTCACCGAACGCATGAACCGGATGGCGGGGCAGATCGGCCTGAAGAACAGCCATTTCGGCACCTCCAACGGCTGGCCGGACAATGGCGTGACCTTCGTCACGGCGCATGATCTGGCCGAGCTGGCGGACGCGACGATCACCAACTTCCCGCAACTCTACAAGCAGTTCTATTCGCGCCGGGACTTCACCTGGGGCAAGACGATGGGCGGCGCGGAGATCACGCAGGCCAATCGCGATCCGTTGCTGGGCCGCGTCGCCGGCGCCGACGGCCTGAAGACCGGCCATACCGACGAGGCAGGTTACGGCTTCACCGGCTCGGCGGAGCAGAATGGCCGACGCCTCGTCATGGTGGTCGCCGGACTGAACACCTTCGGACAGCGTGCCGAGGAGTCGGTGCGGATGATGGACTGGGGTTTCCGCGCGTGGCAGGCCAAGCCGATTGCTGCGAAGGGCAAGCAGGTCGAGACCGCCGACGTGCAGATGGGCGATTCGTCCACCGTCGGCCTTGTCGCGCCAAGGGCGCTGACCGTCACACTGCCCGCCGGCCTCGCCCCCGAACTGAAGGCCCGCGTCGTGTATAGCGGCCCGATCAAGGCGCCGATCAAGGCGGGTCAGCACATCGCCGACCTCGTCGTCTCCTCACCGGACGTGCCCGAACAGCGCCTGCCGCTAGTCGCGGCGACCGATGTCGGAGAGGCGGGCTTCTTCCGCCGCGCGTGGAACGGGCTGACCTCGTTCTTCGGGTGACGCGGTGACGTCACCCCTCGGCAACGCGGCGGCGCAGGCGAGCTTCCGCGCGGCGCTGGATAGTGGCTCGCTGCATCATGCGTGGCTGATCGCGGGGCCGGAGGGGGTTGGCAAAGCCAGCTTTGCCCGCGCCGCGGCACTGCGGATGCTGGCGGAGGCGGTCGATCCGTCGCTGCCGCGGGGGTTCGCGGTACCCGAGGGCCATCGTACCGCGTCGCTGTTCGCCGCGGGCTCGCATCCCGATTACCGGCTGCTGGAGCGGTTGCAGAAGGACCCGGACAAGCCGGAGCTGGCGCGGTCGATCACGATCGCGCAGGTCCGCACGCTTCAGCCGATGTTCGCCACCGCGCCCGCGATGAGCAGCCGTCGCGTGGTGGTGATCGACGCGATCGACGATCTGGAGCGCAACGGCGCGAACGCCTTGCTCAAGAACCTGGAGGAACCGCCGGTCGGCACGATCTTCCTGCTGGTCAGTCACGCACCCGGCAAGCTGCTGCCGACGATCCGGTCCCGGTGCAGGTTGCTGCGATTCGAGCGACTGACCGACGCGGAGGTTGCGACCGTTCTGCGCGCGCAGTTGCCCGAGGCGGACGAGGCGGAAATCGCCGCGCTGGTGACCGCCGCTGACGGCGCGCCGGGACGGGGGCTGCGCTTCGCGGGCCTCGATCTCGCCAACGTGGATCAGGCGATCGCCGCGATCGCGGCCGACGGCGATCCCGACAATGGTCGACGTGCGGCACTGGCGAAGCAACTAGCGGGCAAGCCGGCGCAGGCCCGTTACGAAGCGTTCCTCGACCGCGTTCCGGCCTTCATCGCCGGCGTGGCGAAGGCGCGGTCGGGCGAGCCGTTGCGGACCGCGCTCGACGCCCATGCCGCCGCGCGCGATCTCGCCGGAGCCGCCCGCGGCCTGTCGCTCGATGCGAGCGGAACGGTGTTCGAGATGGCGGGGATTGTCGCGAGGCTGCACGCCGCCTGATCCCGTGCCGATGTATACACCGCCGCGCGGTTCGGACATTGCCAGTGCGGGGCCTGCGCCGTAGGGACAGCCACTATGGGTGACCCCTTCTATATTACCACCGCGATCCATTATCCCAACGGGCGGCCGCATATCGGCCATGCGTACGAGATGGTCGCCGCCGACGTCATTGCCCGCTTTCAGCGGCAGGCCGGACGCGACGTGCTGTTCCAGACCGGCACGGACGAACACGGGCTGAAAATGGCGCAGGCGGCACGGGCGAGGGGGCTGGATACCCGTGCCTTCGCTGATGAAATGTCATCGCATTTCAGCGAGATGGCAGATCGCTTTCACATCTCGTACGATCGGTTCATCCGCACCGTGGATACGGACCACTACGTCGCAAGCCAAGCGATCTGGCAGGCGATGGTGGACTCGGGCGACCTGTATCTCGACCGGTACGAGGGCTGGTATTCCGTTCGCGACGAAGCGTTCTACGACGAGAAGGAACTGACGGGGGAGGGCGATGATCGCCTGTCGCCGCAGGGCACGCCGGTCGAGTGGACCGCCGAGGAGACGTGGTTCTTCCGGCTGTCGAAATATCAGCAGCCGCTGCTCGACCTGTACGCGGCAGAGCCCGACTTCATCCGGCCGGACAGCCGCCGCAACGAGGTGATGCGCTTCGTCGAAGGCGGATTGTCGGACCTGTCGGTCTCGCGAACCAGCTTCGACTGGGGCGTGCCGGTGCCGGGCAGCCCGGGGCACGTCATGTATGTGTGGGTCGATGCGCTGACCAACTATCTGACCGGCACGGGCTATCCTGATACGGGCGCACCGAACGCGCGGTTCTGGCCCGCGGACCTGCACCTGATCGGCAAGGACATCGTCCGGTTTCACGCGGTGTACTGGCCGGCGTTCCTGATGTCGGCGAAGATCCCGCTGCCCAAGAGCGTGTTCGGCCACGGCTTCCTGCTGAGCCGCGGCGAAAAGATGTCGAAATCGGTCGGCAACGTCGTCGATCCGATGGCGCTGGCCGACGCATTCGGGATCGACGCCCTCCGCTATTTCTTCCTGCGCGAGGTCAGTTTCGGACAGGACGGCTCCTATTCGCCCGAGGCGATCGTCACGCGCGTCAACGCGGAACTGGCAAACGCGTTCGGCAACCTCGCCCAGCGGACCTTGTCGTTCATCGCCAAGAATCTGGACGGCGCATTTCCAGATACCGGCCGGCGCGACGATGCCGATGCGGTCCTGACCGAGGAAGTCGTCGTGGCGTGCGCCGCGTTGAAGGCGGCGTTCGGCGACCTTTCGCTCAGCCAGGGTATCGAGGCGTGGATGCGCGGCGTCTATGCCTGTAACCAGTATATCGACGTGCAGGCCCCGTGGTCGCTCCGCAAGACCGACCCGGAACGGATGCACGCCGTGCTCGGCACGCTGGTTCGCGCGATCCGGATGCTGGCGATCGCGATCCTGCCGGTGGTGCCGACGGGCGCGGCGACGATCCTCGACCTGCTGGGCGCGGACGCCCGCGATCATGCGGCGATCGACGATGACGGCTGGTACGCGGCACAGGTTGCCAGCGGTTTCCGCCTCGCCGCACCAACGCCCGCCTTCCCCCGGCTGGAGTTGCCGGCGGAGGTCGCCTGATGCTCGCCGACAGCCATTGCCACCTGAACTACAAGGGGTTGGTCGAAGATCAGCCGGCGGTGCTGGCGCGGGCCCGTGCGCGCGGGGTGACGGCGATGCTCAACATCGCGACGCGTGAACGCGAGTGGGATGCCGTGCTCGCGACCGCGGAACGCGAGCCCGATGTCTGGGCGACGGTCGGCATCCATCCGCACGAGGCCGACCAGCATCCGCATATCGACACCGCCAAGCTGGTCGAGCGGGCCGCACATCCTCGGGTGGTCGGCATCGGTGAATCCGGCCTCGATTACTACTACGACCATTCGGATCGCGAACGCCAGCAGGCCAGCTTCCGCGCCCATATCGCCGCGTGTCGCGATACCGGCCTGCCGTTGATCGTCCATACGCGCGATGCGGAGGATGATACTGCCGCGATCCTGGCGGACGAAATGGGGAAGGGGGCCTATCCCGGCGTCATCCACTGCTTCACCGCGAGCCGAGCATTTGCCGACACGGCGCTGAATTTAGGGTTTTATATCTCGATTTCGGGAATCGTGACGTTCAAGAATGCCGTCGACCTTCAGGCGACGGCGCGCGATCTGCCGGTCGAGCGGCTGCTGGTCGAGACCGATGCGCCGTTCCTAGCGCCCGTGCCGCATCGGGGCAAGCCGGGCGAGCCGGCGTTCGTGGCCGACACGCTGGCGTTCGTCGCCAAGCTGCGCGGTGACGATCCGGCGATGCTGGCGGAGCGGACGGCGCAGAACTTCCACGCGCTGTTCGCCAAGACCCGCGCGTGAAGGTCACCATCCTCGGCTCCGGCACGTCGACCGGCGTGCCGCGGATCGGCAACGAATGGGGAGCGTGCGACCCGAGCGATCCGCGCAACCGCCGCTCGCGCGCGTCGATCGTCGTCGAGCATGAGGACACACGCATCCTCGTCGATACCAGTCCCGACATGCGCGAGCAGTTGCTGGCAGCGCGTGTCGGGCGGATCGACGCGGTGATCTGGACCCACGACCACGCCGATCACTGCCACGGAATCGACGACCTGCGGCAGCTCTATCATGTGCTCGGCCACCCAGTGCCCGGCTACGCGCGGGGTCCGACGCTGGCGGTGCTGAAGGATCGGTTCGCCTATGTGTTTGCTGGCAAGGGCGGCTATCCGGCGACGGTCGCGGCGAACATCTTGCCGGACCGGCTGACGATCGGCGGAATTGACGTTGCGGTCGCGGATCAGCCGCACGGGCGCATCACCAGCGCCGGGCTACGCTTCGATGCGGGCGGTAAGCGGATCGGATATGCCACCGATCTCAGCGCCATGACCGGCGCTATGCGCACGCTGTATCAGGACCTGGACGTGCTGATCATCGACGCGCTGCGCCACGAGCCGCACCCGACGCACCCGACCGTCGCACAGGCAGTGGACTGGATCGCGGAGCTGAAGCCGACGCGGGCGGCGACCGTGCATATGGATCATACGCTCGACTACGCGACGCTGGCGGCGGCGCTGCCGGCGGGTGTCGAGCCGGGCTATGACGGACTGGTCTTGTGAGCGAGCGGTCCGTGGACATGCTGTTCTACGGGCTGATGATCCTGCTGCCCTTGTCAGCGCTGATCGCGCGGCGGCCGCCATTCGGGCAGACGATGAAGATGGCGGCGGCGTGGATCGGCATCTTCGCGGTCGGGCTGTTGCTCGTAAGTCAGCGCGACAAATTGCCGTCGCTAAGCCGCGTCCTAGACGATCAGGAGGTCAGCGGTTCGGAGACTCGGATCGGTATGGGCGAGGATGGGCATTTCCACGCTGTCGCGTCGATCAACGGCGTGCGCGCGCCGATGCTGGTCGACAGCGGCGCGACAACGATCGCGTTGTCGGTCGCGACCGCCAAGGCCGCCGGGCTGGACCTGAACGAGAGCGCGTTCCCGGTGATGATCGACACCGCCAACGGCCGAATCGTCGCTCACCGCGTGACGATCAAGACGCTCAAGGTGGGCAGCGTCACCGTTACCGACATCGCTGCCGTGGTGTCGGAGGCGTTCGGCGATCAGGACATCATCGGCATGAACTTCCTGTTGCGGTTGGCATCGTGGCGCGTCGAGGGACGCATCTTGATCCTGCAGCCAAACGAGGCGTAGTTTTACATAATGCATATTATCGACGACTCTCGTCAGCCGCTTGAAAGGTTGCTTGCGATCATGGCGAGGCTTCGCGATCCGAACGGCGGCTGCGATTGGGACATCGCGCAAAGCTGGTCGACGATCGCGCCCTATACGATCGAGGAAGCGTATGAGGTGGCGGACGCCGTCGCCCGCGGTTCGGTGGAGGATGTCCGCGACGAACTCGGCGACCTGCTGCTCCAGGTCGTGTTCCAAAGCCGGATCGCCGAGGAAGACGGCCTGTTCGCCTTTGACGATGTCGCCACGGCGATCGCCGACAAAATGGAACGCCGTCATCCGCACATCTTCGGTACAGCGCAGGGTCGCCCCGATTGGGACGGGATGAAGGCGGCGGAACGCGCTGCCGACGCAGGGGCGCTGGCGGGTGTCGCGCTCGGTCTGCCGGCGCTCAGCCGGGCCGAGAAGCTACAGAAGCGTGCGGCCCGTGTCGGCTTCGACTGGCCGGACGCCGCAGGGCCGCGCGCCAAGATCGACGAGGAACTCGCCGAGATCGATCAGGCGACGCCCGACACGCTGACGGAAGAAGTCGGCGATCTGTTGTTCAGCGTCGTCAACTATGCACGTCACAAGGGTATCGACGCCGAAGCGGCGTTACGCGATGCCAACGGCAAGTTCGAGCGGCGTTTCGCCGGTATGGAGTCGTTGGGCGGTTCGGCGTTCGTGGAACTGTCGCTCGACCAGAAGGAAGAGCTGTGGGCCGCAGTCAAGCGAAGCGACGGTTGAACCGGGCGTAATCCTCTTCGCCGAGCCGGACATCGAATGTCGTCGAATCGTCTTCCGTCGCCTGCGCCAGCACTTCGCCATTGGCGTGCAGCCACGCAGCGCCTGCCCCGTCCGAGCTGTCCAGCGTGATCGTGTAGCGGCGATGCCCCTCCGTCAGGCGCGCGGCGACCGCCGTCGACAGATCGTCCACCCCCTCCCCGGTCAGCGCCGAGATCACCTTCACGTCGCTGCGCCGCGCGGCTTGCTCCAGCGCATCCGAACGGCGGTCCGCGTCGAGCAGGTCGAGCTTGTTCCAGGCCTCGAACCGCGGCGTCGACGCGGTGACGCCAATCTCCTCCAGCACCGCCTCCACGTCGGCGCGCTGCGCCTCGGTATCGGGGTGCGCAATGTCGCGCACATGGATCAGCAGGTCGGCCGACACCACCTCTTCCAGCGTCGCCTTGAACGCGGCGACGAGTTGCGTCGGCAGATCGGACACGAAGCCGACGGTGTCGGACAGGATCGCCTTGTCGATTCCGGGCAGCGAAATCTGCCGTAGGGTCGGGTCGAGCGTCGCGAACAGCAGATTCTCGGCCATTACATCCGCCCCGGTCAGGCGGTTGAACAGCGTGGACTTGCCAGCGTTGGTGTATCCGACCAGCGCGATCACCGGCCAAGGTGCGCGTTGCCGGCGGTCACGATGGAGCCCGCGGGTCCGGCTGACCTGCTCCAGCTCGCGCCGCAGCCGCGCCATGCGGTCGCGGATCATGCGACGGTCGGCCTCGATCTGCGTCTCGCCGGGGCCGCCGAGGAAGCCGAAGCCACCACGTTGCCGCTCGAGATGGGTCCAGCTTCGCACCAACCGTCCCGCTTGATAGTCGAGATGCGCTAGTTCGACTTGCAACCGCCCCTCGGCCGTTGCAGCGCGTTCACCGAAGATTTCGAGAATAAGGCCCGTGCGATCGATGACCTTGGCGGACAGCCCGGTTTCCAGATTGCGCTGCTGCACCGGCGTTAATGCCGCATCGAAGACGACCAGGGTCGCCTCCTCCATCGTTACGCGGGTCGCCAGCTCTGCCATCTGGCCGCTGCCGATCAGCGTCGCAGGTCGAGGTGTCCGGACGCGAAGCGCCACGCGATCCACGACCTCCAGCCCGATCGCTGCGGCGAGGCCGGCACATTCCTCCAGCCGCGCATCCACGTCGCGCGACGAGTCGCCGCGGTCCGGCAAAACGACGACGGCGCGCGCGCCGCGGGCGACGTCGTCACGATCGCGATCGAACCCTGTGCTCAAGACTCTTTCCTCAATCCTCGACCGGCTCGTTCTGTTCGTCCGACAGGTTCAGCGCGCGCGCCGGCTGGATCGTCGACACCGCATGCTTGTAGACGAGCTGCACCATACCCTCGCGCTGGAGCAGCATGCAGAACAGGTCGAACCCGGCGATCTGGCCCTGCAGCATGACGCCGTTGATGAGGAACATCGTCACGCTGTCCTCGGACTTGCGTACGGCGTTCAGAAACAACTCCTGTAACAGCGGCGACTTGCGCTGCGCTTCGCCGATGCTGTCGAGGATCGGATCGAGATCGAACGTGCCGCCCGGCATGATCGTGGAGATCGCATGCTTGTAGATCAGCTGCGACTGCCCGTCGCGGCGCAGGAGCACGGAAAAATTGTCGAACCAGGTGACGATGCCCTGAAGCTTCACGCCCTTCACCAGGAACATCGTCACCGGTGTCTTGGAACGGCGGAGGGCATTCAGGAACAGGTCCTGAAGCGAAGTCTGTTTTTCGGCCATGCGGCACCCTTCTTGTTGGCGGAGCGATGCCCCGCGATGCGCCGTTTTCCGGCGTCGGAAACCGGACGCTGCGTCCGGCCATCCCGTTATGGCGACGACCACCCGAGAAGTGAAGGTCGTGCGACCGAGATGGAAGGCGTTTTTACCGTCACTTCACCAATTCAGGTCAGTCCTCGCGTGTTTCCGTAATGCCCAGCAACTTCAGTTTGCGATGCAAGGCGGAGCGTTCCATGCCGATGAAACTAGCGGTGCGCGAGATATTGCCGGAGAAGCGACGGATCTGGACGCGAAGATATTCCCGCTCGAATGACTCCCGTGCCTCCCGCAGGGGTGCGCCCATAATCGCGGTCGATCCGCCGCCGCTACCGGCACCCTGCCCGAGCACTTCGGCGGGCAGCAGATCGAGATCGATCCGGCCGATGCGATCGCCGGGAGCCATGATGACGGTCCGCTCCACAACGTTGCGAAGCTGGCGGACATTGCCCGGCCATTCATAGGATTGCAGCGCAACCATCGCATCCGGCGCAATTTCCGGGGTCGGAACCCGACGCTCGGCGGCATAGTGCGCGATGAAATGCTGGACCAGAGGCGGGATGTCCTCGCGCCGATCCGCGAGCGGCGGCAGGATCACCGGAACGACGTTCAGGCGGTAATACAGGTCTTCGCGGAATCGCCCCTCGGCGATCTCTTCTGTCAGGTTGCGCGAGGTGGCGGAGACGACCCGCACGTCGACCTTCACCACGCGGCTGCCGCCGACTCGGGTGAAGCTCTGGTCGGTCAGCACGCGCAGGATGCGCGCCTGCGTCGCCACCGGCATGTCGGCGATCTCGTCCAGGAACAGCGTGCCGCCATGTGCCTGTTCGAGCAGCCCCGGTCGGACGAGGTCGCCGCCCTCCTCCACCCCGAACAGCTCCTCCTCGACGCGTTCAGGGGTCATGTTCGCCGCCGACACGATCACGAATGGTGCCGCGGTTCTTTGGCTCCAGCCGTGCAGCAGCCGCGCCGCGACTTCCTTGCCGACCCCGGCGGGGCCGACGATCAGCACCCGGCTACCGGTCGCCGCGACGCGCTTCAACGTCGCGCGGACGCCGTTGATCGCGGCGGAGCTACCCGTAAGGTCGGTATCGCGACCGGCATAGGCGCGCAGCGATGCGACTTCGCGACGCAGCCGCTCCGTCTCGGTTGCCCGCGCGACCATCAGCAGCAGGCGTTCGGCCTCGAACGGCTTCTCGATGAAATCGACCGCGCCCTTGCGGATCGCGGCAACGGCGGTGTCGATGCTGCCGTGACCGGAGATGACGAGCACCGGAATCGACGCGTCGCGGCGCTTGATCTCGTCGAGCAGCTCCAGTCCGTCGAGCCGCGACCCCTGCAGCCAGACATCGAGCAGCACCAACGACGGCCGACGTTCGGCGATCGCCTCCAGCGCGGCATCGCTGTGCGCGGCGGCACGCGTGCCGTAGCCCTCGTCCTCCAGCACACCCGCGACCAGTTCGCGGATGTCCGTCTCATCGTCAACGACCAGGATGTCGAGCGCCATTATACTATGTCCGCCAGTTGTTCATGTTCGGTGTGAAGTCAGCGATGCAAGCTGGCCCTCCCCGGCCGGCTCCGGTGTGGTCGCCCCCTGATCGAGCCGCGACAGGCCGGCGGCGTCGAACCGCATCGTCACGATCGTGCCGCCACCGTCTCGGTCGGCGAACTCGATCGTGCCGAGATGCTCCTCGACGATCTTCTTGACGATCGCGAGGCCCAGGCCGGTGCCCCGCGCGCGGGTCGTCATATAGGGCTCGACGATGCGTTCGCGCGCGGCGGGTAGGCCGACGCCGTCGTCCGCGACGGAGACGATGACGGTGCCCGCGTCCTCGCCCAGCGTCATCGTCACCTCGCCACCATCGCGCCCGGTGGCTTCGATCGCCTCGACGGCGTTCTTGACGATATTGGTCAGCGCCTGCCCGATCTGGCGACGATCGCAGACGAGGCCTGGGGGCGGATCGTCATGGACCAGCGCGAAGCGGACGTTCGGGTGCGCGACCTCGTGCAGGAACAGCGCCTCGTGCGCAGCGTCGATCAGCGATTCCTCGCGGAACACCGGCTTGGGCATGCGCGCAAAGGACGAGAACTCATCGACCATCCGACGGAGGTCGCCGACCTGCCGGACGATCGTCTCCGTCAGGCGAGCGAAAGTACCGTCGTCATTCTCGATCTTGCTGCCATAGCGTCGCTGGAGCCGTTCCGCGGCAAGCTGGATCGGGGTCAGGGGGTTCTTGATCTCGTGCGCGATGCGGCGGGCGACGTCGGACCAGGCGGCGCGGCGTTGATCCACCAGTTGCTGCGTCACGTCGTCGAAGGTCAGGATCGGTCCGCGGTCGATATGCGCGATGCGCACCGCCAGTGTGCGGGCATCCGCCCCCTCCCCCACCTGCACCACCGCCTCGCGCGCGCCGGCATCGACGAGCGCATCGAGTTCGGGCGCGATGTGACGCAGCGGCTGGCCGACCACGCCGTCCTCGCCCGGGCGACCGAGCAGGCGGACGGCGGAGGCGTTGGCGATGCTGACGCTGCGGTCCGGCCCGGTCGCGACGACGCCGGCGGAGACGCCCGCCATGACCGCCTCGATCAGCGCGCGCCGGCTTTCGAGCTGTTCGTTGACCGACAGCAGCGTGCCGTTCTGCGCCTCGATCCGGCCGGTCATCTGGTTGAACGCGCGGGCGAGCGTGCCGACCTCGTCGCGGCTGCGCGGGTCGGGAACGCGCGCCGCGAGGTCCCCGTCCGCAACCCGGCGCGCGGCAGCGACGAGTTCGCCGACCGGCCGGACGAGGCGATCCGCGACGTTCAAGGCGATCCAGACCGCCACGCCGACGATGAGGAAGGAGATCGCCAGCAGGGCGGCGTTGAATTTCAGCTGCAGGCTGCGCGCTTGCGCCAGCAGGGTACGGTAATCCCCGCGCACGGCGCGCGCGCGCTTCGATTGGTCGTTCATGAACGCCAAGTTGGTAAATCGGCCAGCGTATAGATAAGCGCCGTCAATTTCTGGCATTCTGGTGATGACTTGGATGCGTTGACCCGTGTCGGTTACAACGAACGGCTGGCCGGCAAGCAGCAACTTGATTTTAGCTCGATCGATTACTTGTCGCAGATCACGATTATAGGGATTGACCAGCGCGATCGTCTGCACCTCCCCTTTGGGGGAATCATAGTAAATTGCGGCTTCGTTCAAGTTGCGTTGATAGACTTGCCGGCCGAAATACTCCTTGAACTGCTCGCTATCGACCGGAACCTGCCCGAGTGTGCCGGAAAGGTCGTTCGCCATCGCCGTCGCCTCACTCGTCCAGCGGTCGAGGCTCATCTGGTATGCGGTCGTCGCCAGATCGGTGGCGTTGTTGATCATCGTCCGCGCCTGATCCGAATACCAGAACTGCACGCCGTACTGGAACAGCAGCGACGCGAAGATGGTGACGAGCAGCATCGGGACGGCGGCCATGACGGAGAAGATGGCGACCAGTCGAACGTGCAATCGCCCCTCTCCGCCAACAGGCGACCGGGCGGCGCGGCGCAGGGCGATGCGACGGCCGAGCAGCATCAGCAGCGCGATACCGGGGACGAGATTGGCGACCAGCAGAAGCGCGACCAGCGGCGGCGCTATCAGCCGTTCGGGGGCATCGAATCCCGACAGGATGAAGTAGCTGGCGACGGCGATCGACACCGCGAGCACCAGCACCGCGACCTCTACTGCGGGCGTCACCCGAAGCCGCCGCGAGGGCGTGTCGTCGAGCTGGAACGGCGTCGCGGTGGCGATCATTATCGCCGCCCTACAAGGTCGACCGTTGCATGAAAACCACAATCTTGGTGAGACGGAGCTTTTCGCGATCAGGGCTTCCGCGGATCGAGCCCCAGGGCGTCGAGCCGTTTGCGCAGCGTATTCCGGTTGATGCCCAGCGCCCGCGCCGCACGAAGCTGGTTCTGGCCGTGCCGTGCCAGCATAGTCTCGATCAGCGGGCGTTCCACCTCCGCAATGACGCGATCGTAGAGCGTGCCGTCCTCCAGCGCCTCCGGCCGCTCGCGCGCGATCCGGCCGACCAGCGTGCGGACGGCCTCATCGAAGTCGACGCTGACCTGCGGCGCTGCGCTGACGCGGGTGCCGTGAATCGCCGTGATCGCGT
This sequence comes from Sphingomonas sp. AC435, assembly GCF_979253005.1. Classification (NCBI taxonomy): domain Bacteria; kingdom Pseudomonadati; phylum Pseudomonadota; class Alphaproteobacteria; order Sphingomonadales; family Sphingomonadaceae; genus Sphingomonas; species Sphingomonas sp. AC435. The sequence continues at coordinate 353,785 of NZ_CEEDCJ010000004.1, read as the reverse complement.
CCGCGCCGACCACCTCGTCCCGGGTCAGCACCGCCAGCCGGCGCATCAGATTCTCCAGCTCGCGGACGTTGCCCGGCCAATCGTGCGCACGCAGCACCTCGGCAGCGTCGGCGGCGAGCTGGCGGCGCGGCAGCCCCTCGGCGGCGGCGGCATCAAGGAAGTGGCGGGCAAGGATCACGACATCGTCACCACGCTCACGCAGCGGCGGAAGGCTGAGCGGTACGACGTTCAGGCGGTAGAACAAATCCTCTCGGAAAAGCCCCGCCGCGACCTGATCGGCGAGGTTGCGGTTGGTCGCGGCGACGATGCGAACATCGGCGCGGATCGTCCGCGCGCCGCCGACGGTGGTGAACTCGCCGGTCTGGAGCACGCGCAGCAGCCGCGTCTGCGCCTCCATCGGCATGTCGCCGATCTCGTCGAGGAACAGCGTGCCGCCCGATGCCTGCTCGAAGCGGCCGGCGTTGCGCGCGGCCGCGCCCGTAAAGGCGCCGCGTTCATGCCCAAACAGTTCCGCCTCGATCAGTTCGCGCGGGATCGCGGCCATGTTGATCGCGACGAACGGCGCAGCGCGACGGCTGCCGAGATCATGGATCGCGCGGGCGACCAGTTCCTTGCCGGTGCCCGACTCGCCGGAGACCAGCACGGTCAGATCGGTCGAGACGACGCGGGCGATCACGCGATAGACGTCCTGCATCGCCGCCGATCGCCCGATCAGCGGGAGCGTCGCATCCTCTGCCACAGAATCTTCCGCAGTCCCCTTGCCGCGAGTCAGCGCACCGTCGACGGCTCGTGCCAGCACGTCCAGATCGAAGGGTTTGGGCAGATAATCATAGGCTTGAAGGTCGGCCGCACGGACAGCGGTGGTGAGCGTGTTCTGTGCGGACAGCACGATCACCGGCAATTGCGGGTGCAGCGTCAGCAGGCTGCGAACATGGTCGATGCCGTCACCGTCCGGCAGGATCACGTCCGTGATGAGCACGTCCGGTACCTCGGTGGCGATCGCGCGGTCGAGTTGGGCGAGGCTGTCGGCGGTAGTGACGATATGGCCGGCGCGGCGAAGCGCCTGCGCGACGACGGTGCGGATCGCGGCATCGTCATCGACCAGCAGGACGCGGCTCATATCGTTCCTCTCGGCAGGAGCAGGCGCAGCACCGTCGCCTCCGGCGTACCCTCCCGCGCATATTGGACGATGCCGCCCATGTCGCGGACCAGCTTGTCGACGAGCGCGAGGCCGAGCCCCTGCCCCTCCCGACGGCCGGACACGAACGGTTCGAACAGATGGTCGGCGATATCGGCCGGCGCGCCCGGCCCGTTATCGATGACACAGATCTCGATCGGCAGCGGCACGCGCGGCTGGCCAATCGCGGCGCTGCGCGTGATGCCGTGGCGATAGGCGGTGCTCATCACCAGCCGGGGATCACGTTCGCTACGAACGGCTTCGCGGGCGTTCTTCAACAAGTTGATGATGACCTGAGTCAGCGCATCGCGGTTGATCAGCGCCGGCGGGAGCGAGGGATCGAAGCGTTCCTCGATCGCCACGCCGCGCGCGAAACCGGCCAGCGCAACGGCACGGGCATGATCGAGCAAAGGATAGATGTTCTCGGCGGTCAGCGGCAGGGGCCGGGTGTCGCCGAACTCCTGCATCCGGTCGATCAGTGCTGCGATGCGATCGACCTCGGTGACGATCAGATGCGTGAGTTCGCTTGGTCCCAGCAATTGCGCGGCACCGCGAATGGCGGACAGGGGATTGCGAATCTCGTGGGCCAGCATCGCCGCCGCCCCTTCGGCCGCGCGCGCGCCACCGATCCGGTCGGCGGTGTGGCCGAGCCGGTGGGAGCCGGCCGCGGTATGCAGCGTGATCGTCCGCCAGCCGGGATGATCCGCGACGGCCGCTTCCACGAAATCGACGCGGATGCGGACGCCCCGAGCCGTCGCGATCTCCGTGTCGTAGACGGCATAGCCATAGCCGCCCCGGTCATGAGTCGCTTCGGGCGGGGGCAGGATCGCGGTCAGCGGCTGCCCGCGCATGACGCGCTCGGACAGGTTCAGCAGCTGCTCGGCCAGCGCATTCGCGTGAGCGATGCGATCGTCGGGGTCGATGACGACGACCGCGACCGGCAAGGCAGCGAACAGGTCGCCGAAGCCGGGCCGACCCTGCCCACCGCCGGGTCGCCCGTCAGGCTGCGGCAAGGCGACGCCAGGGGGCGTAGAACTCTGCGAGCATCGCCCTGACCCGGTTCGCATCCGGCTCCTGATTCACGGCGTTGCGGAACTCGGCCGATCCGGTCAGCCCCTTGGTGTACCAGCCGATATGCTTGCGTGCCATGTTGACGCCGGTGAATGTGCCATAGTGCTCCAGCATCGCATCGTAATGTTCTGTAATAACGCGATATTGCTCGTCGAGATCAGGATCGGGCCGGCGGCGACCGGTCTCCAGCCATTCCATCACCTGCCCGAGCAACCACGGACGCCCGTACGCGCCACGCCCGATCATCAGCCCGTCCGCACCCGATTGTTCGAGCGCAGCCTCAGCGTCCTCGATCGAGTTGATGTCGCCGTTCGCGATGACCGGGATGGACACCGCCTGCTTGACGCTCGCGATGAAGCGCCAGTCGGCCTGCCCCTTGTACATCTGGTTGCGGGTGCGACCGTGGACCGTAATCATCTTCGCGCCGAGATCCTCGGCGATGCGGGCGAGTTCGGGCGCGTTGAGGCTGTCGTGGCACCAACCCATGCGCATCTTCAGCGTCACCGGGGCGGAGACCGCCTTCACGACCGCATCGATCAATTGCGTGGCCAGCTTCAAGTCGCGCATCAGCGCCGATCCGGCGTCGCCGTTCGTTACCTTGCGGACCGGGCAGCCCATGTTGATGTCGATGATCGCCGCGCCGCGATCCTCCGCCAGCTTGGCCGCTTCGCCCATCTCGTAAGGGGTGCAGCCGACGAGCTGCATGGAGACGGGTTCTTCGGACAGATGCCAGGCGGCCTTCTGGATCGATTGACGCGTCTCGCGAATGGCTGCCTGGCTGGCGATCATCTCCGTGACGTTGAGCCCCGAGCCATAGCGACGCACGAGGGTGCGGAACGGCATATCGGTCACGCCCGTCATCGGCGCGAGCACGACGGGACAATCGATCCGGACGGGCCCGATCTGGATGGGGGAAAGCTTTTGCATGTACCTGAAAACCGGGCATCGCCTAGCGGAAAGGGCCTCTCGACGCAAGGCTGGCGGTCGTCCGCGGTGCGCGCTACCGCTGCCCAATGCTCCGTCATCGCACCGCAGCACTGATCGTCGCCGCCGGGTCCGGCACGCGGGCGGGGCGCGGCGTACCCAAACAATTCGCGACGGTCGCGGGCCGGCCGCTGGTTGCGCATGCCTTCGCCGCGCTGGCCGGTCAGGTCGATGAGGTGGTGTTGGTGATTGGTCCCGGTCAAAGCGCGCTGGCGCGATCGGCGCTTGGAGCCGATGTGCAGCTCGTCGAAGGTGGCGCGACACGGCGCGAGTCGGTCGCGAATGGACTGGCGGCCCTGTCTGCCGATGTGAAGCGCGTGCTGGTCCACGACGCGGCCCGGCCGTTCCTGTCGCCCGCGGTCATCGCCCGCGTCGTCGCCGCGTTGGACGATCACGATGGCGCGACGCCGGTACTGGCCGTGGCCGACACGCTGGTGCGCGGCGACGCGCTGCTGGGAGAGGTCGTGCCGCGCGCCGGGTTGCACAGGGTGCAAACGCCGCAGGGCTTTCGCCTGGACGTGCTGCGCGCTGCGCACGCCGGCTGGCCCGCCGACGAAGAGGCGACCGACGACGCGCAGATGGTGCGACGGCTTGGCGGACGCGTCGCGTTGGTGCAGGGCGACGCGATGCTCGACAAGATCACCTATCCCGATGATTTCGCGGCCGCCGAGGCGCGCCTCGCGTGGGAAAGCCGTTCCGCCAGCGGCTTCGACGTCCACCGGCTGGAGGCGGGCGAGGAATTGTGGCTTGGCGGTGTGCTGATCCCGCATGATCGAGGGCTGTCGGGGCATAGCGACGCCGACGTCGCCCTGCACGCGCTGACCGATGCCGTACTCGGCACGATCGCGGCGGGCGACATCGGCACGCATTTCCCGCCGAGCGATCCGCAGTGGCGCGGCGCGGCATCGGACCAGTTTCTGGCGCATGCGGCGAAGCTGGTCGCCGACAAGGGTGGTCGCATCGACTTCGTCGACCTGACCATCCTGTGCGAGGCGCCGAAGATCGGGCCGCACCGGGCGGCGATGGTCGCGCGCATCGCCGACATCCTGAACCTGACCCCCGACCGGGTCAGCGTGAAGGCGACGACCACCGAGCGGCTGGGCTTCACGGGCCGCGAAGAAGGCATCGCCGCGCAGGCGATCGCCACGATCAGCGTGCCGCGCGTGGGCCGTGGAGGACAGGCATGATGCGCCTTACGACCATGTTCGTGACGATGGCGCTACTCGCCGCACCCGCGGCGGCGCAGGCCAAGCCCTGCCTCAACAATGCGGAGGCGGAGTCGCTCGCGCTCGTGGCCTTGCCGGAGATCATCCGCGAGACGGGCCGCGTGTGCACCGCGCGCCTGCCCTCCGCCAGCCTGATCCGTCGTCCCGACGGGCCGCTGATCCTGAAATATCAACAAGCCGCCGACCGGGCTTGGCCGGGTGCCAAGTCGGCGATCATCAAGTTGAGCGATCCGGCCGCCGATCTGTTGCTGGCATCCGACTATGCGCGGCCGGTGCTGACCAGCATCGTCGTGCCGCTGATCGTCGGGCGCATCGACCTGAACGATTGCGGCACGATCGACCGGCTCGTCACGCAACTGGAGCCGCTGCCAGCGCGTAACACGGCGAGCATCGTCGTGACAGTGCTCCAGTATCTGAAGATGAACGAGCGCGGCGGCGGCAAGTCCGGCGTCCCCGCCCTGCCGCTGTGCCCGGCAGCGTGACGGACACGCTCCTCCCCGCGCAGCTCGTCGAGTCGGCGCAGCGCGTCGTCGAGGCGAACCGCAAGGCGGGGCGCAGGATCGCGGTCGCAGAGAGTTGCACCGGCGGCCTCGTCGCGGCGGCGCTGACCGAGGTGCCGGGATCGTCGGACGTGTTCGTTGCGTCGATCGTCACCTATTCGGACGAGGCGAAAACCGATCTGCTGAAGGTCGGCCGCGATCTGGTCGAGACGTTCGGCGCGGTGTCTATCGCGGTCGCGTGGGGCATGGCGCGGGGCGCCGTCGAGAAGACCGGTGCGGATGTTGCGGTCGCGATCACCGGCGTCGCAGGACCGGGCGGCGGCAGCGAGAAGAAACCGGTCGGTACCGTGGTCTTCGCGCGAGCCGAAAAGGACAGCGATCCCAACGACGTGCATGCCGACCGCCGGCTGTTCCCGGATACCGGGCGGGGCGGCGTGCGGCTTCAGGCGGCGCTGTGCGCGCTCGAACTGCTGATGCCGCTGGAGCCGGAAGCCGAGTTGGAGGCACCGTAAAGGACGGCGGCGCGGTCTTCGAACGCGCCGATCATGCGGCGGAGAGCGGTGCCGAACACCTGCCCAGCGAGCATCTCGAACACGCGGTTCTTGAACTGGAAATCGACCGCGAAGTCGACGGCGCAACCCTGCTCCTCCGGTCGGAAACGCCAGTCGTTGCGGAGATATTTGAGCGGCCCTTCAACATAGTCGACGCGGATCGTCTCCGGCCGCGCCTTTTCGACGCGGCTGGTGAACGTCTCGCGGAGCCCTTTGAAACCGACGATCATGTCGGCCAGCGTCTCCGTCTCGCCGTCCTTGCGGACGCGCATCGCGGTGACCCAGGGTAGGAATTCGGGATAGCGCTTCACGTCGGCGACGAGGTCGAACATCTGCTCCGCACTGTACGGAAGATGCCGCGTTTCCTGATGCTTAGGCATAGGCGGTCATACCGCGATCACGGCCCGCGGCCGTGGTGCCAGCTTCGCCTCGCGCGCGGCGCGCAGCTTCGCGAAGTCGTCGCCGGCGTGGTAGCTCGACCGGGTCAGCGGGGACGACGCGACGAGCAGGAAGCCCTTCGCGCGTGCAATGCCGGCATAGGCGTCGAACGCCTTGGGCGTGACGAACTCCGCAACCTTCGCGTGGCGCGGCGTCGGCTGGAGGTACTGCCCCATCGTCAGGAAATCGATGTCCGCCGAGCGCATGTCGTCCATCACCTGATGCACCTCCAGCCGCTCCTCGCCCAAGCCCAGCATCACGCCGGACTTGGTGAAGATCGAGGGGTCATGGCGCTTGACCGATTCGAGCAGCCGCAAAGACGCGTAGTAGCGCGCGCCGGGGCGGATCGTCGGATACAGGCGGGGCACGGTTTCGAGATTGTGATTGTAGACGTCGGGCCGCGCCTCGACGATCGACTCGATCGCCGCCTGCGCCTTGTTACGAAAGTCGGGGGTCAGAATCTCGATCGTGGTGGTGGGGTTGGCGGCACGGATCGCGTGGATCACCTTCACGAACTGCGACGCGCCGCCATCGGGGAGGTCGTCGCGATCGACGGAGGTGACGACGATATGCTGCAGGCCCATCTGCGCCGCCGCCTCCGCGACGTTCTGCGGCTCCCGTGCATCGACCGCGCGCGGCATGCCCGTCTTGACGTTGCAGAAGGCGCAGGCACGGGTGCACGTGTCGCCCAAGATCATGACCGTCGCATGCTTCTTCGACCAGCATTCGCCGATGTTCGGGCACGCCGCCTCTTCGCAGACGGTGGTCAGGCTTTTCGAGCGCATCAGTTCGCGCGTGGCGGCGAAGCCGGCGCTCGTCGGGGCTTTCACCCGGATCCAGTCGGGCTTGCGGACGCGTTCCGGGCGACCATCCATAGGGGCGAGCGGCGTCATGTCGTTCATGAGGTGCAGATAGGATTGCGCCGGCCAAATGTCACATGAAAGTGCATCCGGCGATACGGAACATGACAGACTTGTCATTATTTGTCGCAATGCGGTAACGGCGCGTCGCAAGCCAGGAACCGGACGGACCAACACCGGTTAGGATGCCAACGGCCGATTCGGCCCAAGATGGAGCTTCAGTGCAGATGACCGACTTTTCCGACCTGATCGAGGGTTACTACAAGTTCCGTGGTACGGAATGGCTGACCGAGCGCGAGCGGTGGACGGAACTCGCCTCGGGCCAGTCGCCGAAAGTGATGGTCATCGCGTGCTCCGACAGCCGCGTCGATCCGGCAACGATCTTCGGCACGCACCCGGGCGAAGTGTTCGTCGTGCGCAACGTCGCCAACCTTGTCCCCCCGTATGAAACGGGCGGCGGCTATCACGGCGTGTCGGCAGCAGTGGAATTCGCCGTCACGAAGCTCAAGGTGGCGGAGATCGTCGTGCTGGGCCACGGCGCATGCGGCGGCGTGAACGCCGCGCTGACGCAGAGCTTGGCGCAGTCGAGCCACGGCGATGGTGGCTTCGTGAAGGACTGGATCACGCTGCTCGACGGTGCGCGCGAAAAGGTGGTGGCCGAGCACGGCACCGGTGCCGAAGGGCAGACGGCGCTGGAGCAGGAGTGCGTCCGCGTGTCGATCGCCAACCTTCAGACATTCCCGTTCATCCAGGAACGTGTCGCCGACGGATCGCTGAAGATTCACGGCGCCGTCTTTGCGATCGCCGATGGGAAGCTGAAGGTGTTGCAGGACAACGACGCGTTCGAGGCCGCCTGAACGATCAGGCCCGGCGGTACTCCCCGCCGGGCCGTTTTCTTATCCGGCGTTTGGCGCGACAGCTTTGTCGATGTCCTTCTTCGTCTCTGCGGTCGAGCGGAGGTTGAGTTCGCGAAGCTGCTTGGCGCTGGCGAAGTTGGGCGCGCCCATCATCAGGTCCTCCGCTTTCTGGTTCATCGGGAAGACGACGACCTCGCGGATGTTCGGCTCGCCGGCCAGCAGCATCACCATGCGATCGATGCCTGGAGCGGAGCCGCCGTGCGGAGGCGCGCCAAACTTGAAGGCATTGATCATACCCGCAAAGTTCGTATCGACATCGGCCTGCGTGTAGCCGGCGATCTCGAACGCCTTGTACATGATTTCCGGACGATGGTTCCGGATCGCGCCGGACGACAGCTCCACGCCGTTGCAGACGATGTCGTACTGGTAGGCGAGGATGTCGAGTGGGTCCTTGGTTTCCAGCGCCTCCATCTCGCCTTGCGGCATCGAGAAAGGGTTGTGGCTGAAGTCGACCTTCTTCGCGTCCTCGTCATATTCGAACATCGGGAAGTCGACGATCCAGCAGAATTCGAAGCGGTTCGGATCGATCAGGCCGAGCGTCTCGCCGACGCGGGTGCGCGCGAGGCCGGCGAGCTTGGCGGCCTGAGCTTCCTTGCCCGCGGCGAAGAACACGCCGTCGTCGGGACCGAGATCGAGCGCCGCGGCCAGCTTCGCCATCCCCTCTTCGCCGTGATTTTTGGCGATCGGGCCGCCCCACTCGCCGCCCTTGCGGGTCGCATAGCCGAGGCCCGCGAACCCTTCCGATTGTGCCCAGGCGTTCATGTCGTCGAAGAACTTGCGGCTCCTGTCCGCCGTCGCCGGTGCCGGGATCGCGCGGACCACGTCGCCCGCCTCGACGATCGAGGCGAAGCGGCCGAAGCCGGAGCCGGTGAAATGCGCGCTGACATCGCTGATGAGGATCGGGTTGCGGAGGTCCGGCTTGTCGTTGCCGTATTTCAGCATCGACTCCCGATACGGGATGCGACGGAACGGCAATGCCGAAACCTGACGACCCTTACCTTGCCAGTCGGCAAACTCTTCGAACAGACCATGCAGCACGGGCTCGATCGCTTGGAACACATCCTCTTGCGTGACGAAGCTCATCTCGAAGTCGAGCTGATAGAACTCGCCCGGCGAACGATCGGCACGCGCGTCCTCGTCGCGGAAGCAGGGCGCGATCTGGAAATAGCGATCGAACCCCGCGACCATCAGCAACTGCTTGAACATCTGCGGCGCCTGCGGCAGCGCGTAGAACTTCCCCGGATGGACGCGGCTGGGAACGAGATAATCGCGCGCACCCTCCGGCGACGACGCGGTCAGGATCGGCGTCTGGAATTCGGTAAAGCCCTGCCCGATCATCCGCTGGCGGACGCTGGCGATCACCTGACTGCGAAGCATGATGTTGGCGTGCAGCCGCTCGCGACGGAGATCGAGGAAACGATAGCGGAGGCGGATGTCCTCCGGATATTCGGCGTCGCCGGCGACCGGCAGCGGCAGCTCCTGCGCGACGCTCTGCACCGTCACCGCGCGGGCAAAGACCTCGATCGCGCCCGTGGCGAGGTTGGCGTTGGCGGTGCCCTCCGCGCGCGCCTTCACGATGCCGTCGATGGTGATGACCGACTCGGTTCGCGCCGCTTCCAGCACCGGCAGCGCGGGCGAATCGGCATCGGCGACGACCTGGGTGATGCCGTAATGGTCACGCAGGTCGACGAAGAGCACGCCGCCATGATCGCGCTTGCGGTGGATCCAGCCCGACAGGCGGACGGTCTGGCCGACGTCCGCGGCGGTGAGCTGGGCGCAGGTGTGGGAGCGATAGGCGTGCATGGGTTTCATCTCGCATACGCGCCACCCCGGCGAAGGCCGGGGTCCAGTCTCGGGCTGCTCGCAACTGGACCCCGGCCTTCGCCGGGGTGGCGGCTGGAATAGGTGGAGGGCGCTTCCCTTCCCTATCCCTCTTTGTCAACCCGCGCGACCCTCGCTATGAACCGGACGATGCATATCCATCCGTTGATTACCGACAGCGCGACACTCGCCAATCTCTGCCATCGCCTCGCTCAGGCCGACTTCGTCACGGTCGATACGGAGTTCATGCGGGAGAGCACCTATTATCCCGAACTGTGCCTGATCCAGATCGCCGACGTGAACGAGGCGGCGGCGATCGACCCGAAGGCGCCGGGGCTCGACATGACGCCGCTGCTCGAACTGATGGTCAATAACGAGGACGTGCTGAAGGTCTTCCACGCGGGCGGGCAAGACCTTGAAATCGTGTATAACCTGACGGGCAAGACGCCGCACCCGCTGTTCGACACGCAGGTTGCGGCGATGGCGCTCGGCCAGGGGGAGCAGATCGGCTATTCCAATCTGGTCGACAGCTGGCTCGGCATCCAGATCGACAAGGGCGCGCGCTTCACCGACTGGGCGCGGCGGCCGCTGGATGCGCGACAGATCGAGTATGCGATCGGCGACGTGACGCACCTCGCCGCGATCTTCCCGAAGATGCTGGAGCGGCTGCGCAAAACCGGGCGTGGTGCGTGGCTGGATCAGGAGATGGAGCGACTGGGCGATCCCGCCAATTACGCCAACGACCCCGATGTCGCATGGAAGCGCGTCCGCGTGTCAGGCCGCAAGCCGGACATGCTCGGCCGGCTGAAGGCGATCGCGCGCTGGCGCGAACTGGAGGCGCAGGCGAAGGACCTGCCGCGCGGCCGCATCGTCAAGGACGAGACGCTGGGTGATCTCGCCAGCCATCCACCGCGCAAGCAAGCCGATCTCGCCCGGGTGCGCGGCCTGTCCGCGACATGGGCCGGCAACGACATCGGTGCGCGATTGATGGCGGCGATCGAGGGGGCGACGCCGCTCGACGGGGATGAGCTGCCGCCGCGCGACGATCGCAAGCCGGGGCTGGGTAAGGAAGGATCGCTGGTTGCGGACCTGCTCAAGCTGCTGCTGAAAATCCGGTCGCGTGACATCGACGTCGCGTCGAAGCTGCTGGCGCGGTCCGACGAGCTGGAGGCGCTGGCCGCCGGGGTTCGCACCGGGCTGCCAATGCTGGAGGGCTGGCGCTACGACCAGTTCGGGCGCGACGCGGTCGATCTGGTCGAGGGGCGGCTGGCCTTCGCGGTGATCAACGGCCGCTTGAAGATGACGCGAACCGAGGAGGAAGTCGCATGAGGAGCCTGTTGATGCTGCCGGTGTCGGTGGCGGTTCTGCTGGCCGGATGCACGACGATGCCGCCCGCGCCGCAGCCCACCGGCCCCTGCGTGGTCGACGAGCCGACCCGCATGCGCTTCGTCGGCACGAAGTTCGACAGCGAAATGCGCGACGAGATGCAGGCGCGGACGAACTCCCGCATCCTGCGCGTGCTGCGGCCGGATGAAGCGGCGACGATGGACCTGCGCGAGGATCGGCTGAACGTCGTGTTGGACGATGGCGGGCGGATCGACGGGCTCCGCTGCGGGTAAAAGCCGCCTAGCTGAGGACCGGCTTGCGACCGAGCAGCGCGGCCAGCGCGGCGTGACGCTTTTCCACGGTTTCGCCGTACAACGCGCGGTCGTCGTTCGGCAGCGTGAGCGCGACGGTCCCGGCATCGCCGGTCAGGCGGGTGCGCTGAAGCGGACCGGCGAGACCGGCGGACAGACGCTGGCCAAGCCGGATCGCGAGCCCCCACGCGACAGCGGTCGCCAGCGATCGCGGATCGGCGAGGCGTGACAGCGGCTCCGGCGAGATCGTGCCGCCCCCCAGACTGGTGAACAGCGCCTGCGCCAGTTGCGCGCGTTCGCAGGCATCGATCGCCACCCAGTTGCCATGCAAGGCGACCTCAACACCGCGTTCGGCGCGGAACTCGGGATTCGCGTGCCAGCCGACATCCGCGAGCAGGCAGGCGGCGTGGCGGATACGCGCCTGCGCAGGCGATTCGTGCCCGAACAGTGGCGCGATCCAACGGTCGAGCAAGTCGCCATGTTCGGGGAACCGTCCCAGCAGCCGCCCCTCCTCCCGCGCGGCGACGATCAGCGGGTCGAGCACGCGCGTTTTGGCGTCCAGCATCTCGAACAACAGCCCCTCACGCAGACCGAACGCGGAAATGACGGTACCGGTCGACCCGAGTTCGCGGATGACGATCTCCAGCAGCGCGGCGGCATCGGCCAGCGTCGCAGCGCGTCCGGCGGACAGGCCGGGGATGTCGCGCAACTGTTGCTTGGTCATGCCGGGAAGCTGTGCGGCGAGGGACGCGATCGTCGCGGGTAATAGTTCGTACTGGTGGACCACGGGCAGCGGGTAGTCCGACAACCCCATGTGCAACCGCCCGAGCGCCCGCCACGATCCGCCGACGAGATAGAAGGGCAGCCCCCTGCCCCGGCTTCGCCAACCTGCCGTGGCGATAAGGTCGGTGACCCGCTTCTCCAGCGGCTTGCCGCGGGTGCCCGCGATGCGCAGGACGCCGAGCGGGAACGACACGCGGTCCTCGACCTCGCCGCGGCGCACGCGCACGAGTTCGAGGCTGCCGCCGCCCAGATCGCCGACCACCCCGTCGGCAGCGGGCATACCGGACAGGACGCCGTAGCCGGCCCCCAGCGCCTCCTGCTCCCCCGAAAGGATTTCAACATTCAGGCCCAGCGACTCGGCTGCCTGGATCAGTTCCGGACCGTTCGCCGCATCGCGCACGGCGGCGGTAGCGACGGTGCGGACGGTCGCCACCTCCATCTCGCGAGTCACGGCAGCGAAGCGCGCGAGGGCGACTTGCGCTGCGGCCAGCGCGCCCGGCTCCATCCGCCCGGTCTGTGCAAGACCACGCCCAAGCCCGGCCATGACCTTTTCGTTGAACAGCGTCGCCGGCAGCCGTGCCGGGCCCTGATAGACGACGAGCCGCACCGAGTTGGAGCCGATGTCGACGATCGCCCTACGCGACGGATCCGAACGCTTGCCGAAGATGTTCATGGTGCCGCCCGCAGCGACAGCGTCGGCACCTTCTGCAGGGCCGCACCACGCCCGGACAGCGACGGGTTCGTCATGAAATACCGATGCAGGTTGAAGGGCTTGTCGCCCGGATCGACGCGCGTGTAGTCACCGTCCGGCCCCAATATCCAGCTCTGCTCGTTATCCAGCAGATTGGCGACCATGACCTGATCGAGGATCTGGTCGTGGACGGTCGGATTCGTGATCGGCAGCATATATTCGACTCGCCGGTCGAAATTGCGCGGCATCCAGTCGGCGGACGAAATGTACAGCTTCGCGCCGTCGTTGGGTAATTTCTTGCCGTTGCCGAAGACGCAGATGCGGCTGTGTTCGAGAAAGCGGCCGACGATCGATTTGACGTGGATATTGTCGGACAGGCCGGGCACCTGCGGGCGGAGGCAACAGATGCCACGGATGATGAGATCGACCTCGACCCCCGCTCCTGATGCCTCGTACAATTTGTCGATTAACGCGGGATCGACCAGGCTGTTCATCTTCGCCCAGATCGATGCCGGTCGTCCCGCCTGCGCATGGGCGATCTCTGCGTCGATCAGCCGCAATAGCCGCTGGCGGAGGTCGCCGGGCGACAGGCTGACGATCTTCATGTCCTGCGGCTCGACATAGCCGGTGACGTAGTTGAACATCTGCGCGGCATCGTGCCCGATCACAGGATCAGCCGTGAAGTAGCTGAGATCGGTGTAAATCTTTGCCGTCACCGGGTGGTAGTTGCCGGTCCCGAAATGGCAGTAGGTGCGAAAACCACCGCTTTCACGGCGCACGACCAGCGACACCTTGGCATGCGTCTTCCAATCGATGAACCCATAGACGACCTGCACGCCGGCGCGCTCCAGCGCCGAAGCCCAGACGAGGTTCTGTTCCTCGTCGAAGCGCGCCTTCAGCTCGACGACGGCGGTGACGGACTTGCCCGCCTCCGCCGCGGCGATCAGCGCGTTGATGACGGCGGATTGCTTTCCGGCGCGGTACAGCGTCTGCTTGATCGCCACCACGTCGGGATCGTTCGCAGCCTGCTTCAAGAAGGCAAGCACCACTTCGAATGTTTCATAGGGGTGATGGACGACGATGTCCTTGGCTCTGATCGCGGCGAAGCAATCGCCGCCAAACTCACGGATTCGCTCGGGAAATCGCGGGGTGAATGGCGTAAACTTCAGGTCGGGGCGGTCCTCGTCGACCAGCATGTCGAGGTCGGTGATGCCGAGCAGGTTGCCACTCTCGGTGACGATGGTGTCGCTGCCGCCGAGTTCCTCCTTCAACAGGCCTTCCAACGCGTCGGGCATGCCGGTTTCCAGCTCCAGCCGGATGACACGTCCGCGTCGGCGGCGCTTGATCGCGTTGGCGAAATAGCGGACGAGGTCCTCCGCCTCTTCCTCGATCTCGATATCGCTATCGCGCAGGACGCGGAAGGCAGCGGCACCGTGGACCTCGTAACCGGGGAAGAGCACGGGCGCGAACCGCTTCACGATCGTCTCGACGGAGACGTACCGCGCCTTGTCACCCGGCAGGCGGACGAAGCGCGGCATCGTCGCGGGCAGCATGACGATCTCGCGGATCGGCTCCTTGTCGGATTTCCGCTCCAGATCGAAGATGACCGACAGCCCCTTGTTGGGAATGAAGGGGAATGGGTGGGCGGGATCGAGCGCCTGTGGCGTCAGGATCGGAAAGATCTGCTCACGAAAATGCGTCGCAAGCCACTCGTCGGCCTCGCCGTCGATCGCGTCGCGGCGGAGGATGAATAGACCGGCCTGATCGAGCAGCACCCGCAGGTCGCCCCACACCGCCTGCTGGCTCTCCATCAACCGGTCGGCCTCCGCGACAATCGCACCGAGCTGCTGCCCCGGTGTCAGGCCGTCGACGGAACGCCGCTCGACATCCTGTTTCTGCTGTCCTTTCAACCCCGCGACGCGGACCATGAAGAATTCGTCGAGGTTCGACCCGCAAATCGACAGAAAGCGCAGCCGTTCGAGCAGCGGGTGCGCAGAATTGCACGCTTCTTCCAGCACCCGGCGGTTGAACGCCAGCCACGACAGTTCGCGGTTGAAGTAGCGGTCGTTCGGCTCGGCGACGAATGCGTCGTCATCGGCCTCCGCGATCGTCACGATATGCGCTGGGCGGGTCATGGCATCTCCGGTTTGCCGGCGATCAGGCCGGCATCGATCAGGGTGGCTCGGGCAAGCGGAATGGTCAGGCGCTTGCGACGTTCCGCACAGGCCTGGTCGAGCGCATCAACCGTCCGCTCGACCGCCAGATGACTGCGTTCGATCCGGGAAGACAGCCAGTCGACGAGGTCCGGTCGCGAATCGAGACCCAGCCGATTGAGGCGATAGTCGAGCAGCGACCGCACCAGCGCATCGTCCGGCGCGCCGACTTCGACATGCACGCTGGCGGCAAGGCGTGAGCGCAGATCGGGAAGCGCGACATCCCACAAGGGTGGCGGCGCGTCGGTGACCAGCAGCAATGGCCGGCTGCTCGATTGCGCGCCATTCCAGGCGTGGAACAGCGCTTCCTCCGACGTTGCATGAGCATCGTCGATGATCGCGCCGCCGCTTTTCGCGGCGAACAGGCGAGCGAGCGTGCTGCGGCCCGAGCGGCGCGGACCGGTGAGGATCGCGACGCGCACCTGCCACGAGCCCCAGCGCTCCAGCAGGTGAACGGCGCGCGCATTCGATGGTGTCACGAGAAACGAATCGTCGCGGGGGTCGGCGGGGAGCGCCAGCGGCAAGGCCATCTGGCTGGGGAAGAGGCTGCGCGCCACGCCTTCAGCCGGCCGTCTGGCCGTCCGCTGGAACATCGGGCGGTACGACCTGCGGCGCACGCCGGATGCGGAGCGTGTCGCCTGCGCCCTGCACCTGATAGCCGCGTGCCTCCAACGCAGCGGTGAGCGCTGCCGCCCCGCCGTCCGTCACGACGCGCATCAGCGATACGCCGCCAAGCGCGAGGCTAGTCGTCGCCGCCGACCGCACGCCGGGGATCGCGCGCACCAGCGCCTCCGTGTTGGCGACACTGGCGGTGCCGGGCGTGTCGAACTGGATCGTCAGCGTCGCGCCGGCGCCGATGGCGGGCGTACCCAGATTGGCCATGACCGTGTCGATGTCACCGGTGGGAACCGGCGCCTGCGTGTCCTCCGGCTTCGGCGGTGGCGACAGGGCGACGTCCGGCTCCAGCCGGCCGCTGCGCAGCGCCTGCTGATAGATCGCGTCGAGCCGCTGCACACCCGTGTCGAGCAGTTGCGGCACGCCCGCCGACGTGCCGACTCGCAGCAGGAACCGCCCGATCAGGTCGTTGTCCGGGCCATGCCGCGCCTCGAACGCGCCGATCACGGGCCCGCCGGGGTATTGCCGCGTCAACCGGACAGTGGGGATCAGCACGTCCGATGCACCATACTGATCGATGATCGTCCGCCACCAGCCGCGGCCGGGCCGCTGGATCTGGCCGACGTTCAGCAGCAGCGGGTCGGCACCCGTTCCGGACGGCCTGATGTAATCGACCGAAGAATTGCCGGTGCGAAACCGCGCCCACGCCTCCTGCCACGGCGTCCGCTGCTCGAACACCTGACCGATCCCGCCGGACCAGAGGACCGGTACGACGAGCATCGGCGTCGAGCGGCCGGCGGAGGTTGCGATGCCCAGAACGGCGCCCGTGCGCCCCCGGTCGAACAGCACGCCCAGTCGCGCGATGTAGCGCGTCGGCCCGATCTGCTCGTTCTCGACGACGATCCCCGACACGAGCTGGTCGAGCGTGCCGTCCGACACCAGTCCTCCGCCGCCGCCGAGCCGTCGCGAGAGCTGCACCCACGCCTTCCTCTGCGCCAGCCGCCAGCCGCCCAGCCGGGCACCGTCCGCGGTCTTCGCGGCGACATCGACGGTGACGCCGGAAACTTCGAACGCGCCGGCGCTGTCGACCGGCACGACGCCGCGGCCGGTATCGTCCATCTGCGCAACCGTGGCGGAAGCGAGAGCGAGCGCGGCTACGGCGGCAAGAGCGATGGAGCGGCGCATGGTGCCGCGCCTTTTGCAGAAGCGGGCGTGGAAATCCAAGCGCGATGTGGCTAGGCGCATCGGTATGAGCGAGAACCCCTCCTACACCTACGCCGATGCCGGCGTTTCGATCGCTGCCGGTAATGCGCTGGTGCGCGCCATCGGTCCCCTCGCCCGCTCGACCCGGCGCGCTGGAGCGGATGCCGATCTCGGGGGATTCGGCGGGCTGTTCGATCTGAAGGCGGCAGGCTTCGTCGATCCGCTGCTGGTCGCGGCGAACGACGGCGTCGGCACCAAGCTGAAGCTGGCGATCGAGTGGGACCGGCATGAGGGCGTCGGGGTCGATCTGGTCGCGATGTGTGCGAACGACCTGATCGTGCAGGGTGCGGAGCCGCTGTTCTTCCTCGATTATTATGCCAGCGGCAAGCTGGAGGCGGGGATCGCCGAACGCGTGATCGCCTCCATCGCGGAAGGATGCCGGCAGGCAGACTGCGCGCTGATCGGTGGAGAGACGGCGGAAATGCCGGGTATGTACGCACCCGGCGATTACGATCTGGCGGGCTTCTGCGTCGGCGCGGTCGAGCGCGATCGGTTGCTGACCGGCCAGACGATTGCGGCTGGCGACGTGGTGCTGGGGCTGGCGTCCAGCGGGGTGCATTCCAACGGCTTCTCGCTGGTACGGCGACTGGCGGCGGACAAGGGATGGAAGCTGGACCGTCCGGCGCTTTTCGACGCGGACAGGCTGCTGATCGACCATTTGATGGCGCCGACGCGAATCTATGTCGCGAGCCTGCTGCCGCTGCTGCGCGAGGGACGGATCAAGGGTTTGGCGCATATCACGGGCGGCGGGCTGCTGGAGAATATCCCGCGCGTTCTGCCGGCGGAAGCGCATGCCGTTATCGATGCAGACGCTTGGGAGCAGCCGCGGCTGATGGCGTATCTGCAGGCGCAGGGAGCGATCGAGCCGGAAGAGATGGCGCGCACCTTCAACTGCGGAATCGGCATGGCCGTGATCGTTGCCGCCGATGAGTCGGACACCGTCACGGCGGCGTTGACCGCCGCCGGCGAGAGCGTCGCGACGATCGGCCGGATCGAGGCGGGGCCACGCGGCTGCACTGTGCGCGGCTCCGCCGAGACCTGGAGCGCCCGTGGCGACTGGACGGCGAGCCATGTCCAATAGCCAGCGCGTCGCCATCCTGATCTCCGGTCGGGGATCGAACATGATGGCGCTTGTAGAGCAGGCGCGTGGTTACGAGGTGGTGCTGGTCGCCTCCGACAAGCCGGAGGCTGCCGGCCTGGTCTGGGCGCGCGAACGTGGGCTTGCGACGTTTGCGTCGAGCCCGAAAGGGATTGGAAAAGCGGCGTACGAGGCGCAACTCGACGCGGCGCTGCGAAAGGCAGAGGTCGGGACGATCGCGCTTGCCGGCTATATGCGCCTGATTTCCGACGACTTCGTCGCGCGCTGGCGCGGACGGATCGTCAACATACATCCCTCACTGCTGCCCCTCTACAAAGGCCTCGACACCCACGCGCGGGCGATCGCGGCCGGCGACGAGTATGCTGGCTGTTCAGTGCATGTCGTGACCGAGGAACTGGACGGCGGCGCGGTGCTGGGGCAATCGCGGGTGGCGGTTTTGCCGGACGACGACGCCGAGACGCTGGCGGCGCGGGTTCTGGCGGCCGAACATGCGTTATACCCGCGCATCCTGTCGGAGTTCGTGATGACGCCCATCGATCGTATCCGTGAGACCGCGTTGAGACTGCCCGAGACGGAGGAGCGGCCGAGTGATGAGAGGGTGGGCTTCTTTGTGGACGGTGAGTTGTTCGCACAGGTTCGCGACGATCATCACGGCGATGGCCTGTACATCATGCGCGTGCGGACGAGCGGTGACGACGAGCGGGCGATGTTGCCGGAGGCGGCGCCCGACACCCGTTCGCTGTCTGCTTCCGGATGGGTCGACGTGACCCTGTCGGGCGATGTCGATTGGACGCTGGTCGACGATCGTATCGCGCGGAGTTGGGAACTGGCCGCCCCCGCCCGCTTGCTGGAAGCGGGTGGCCGGTGAGCGAGACGTCGGAACAGGCGACCCGCCGCCGCTGGGTGACGCTGGCGGAAGTCGTCGCGGTTGCGGGCGTCGTGATCGCCGGCCTGACCTTCTACACCGGCTGGGCCGACCGGCGCGCCGATCAGGAAGCGCGGGTCGCCGACAAATCGAGCGAAGCGCGCGAGCGAGCCCGCGTCGATCTGGTCGCGACGGTCGAGGATGGCGGCAAGCGCCTGGCGATCAAGGACGAAAAGCACGACTTGCAGGATCTGGCGGTGCTGTTCCCCAAGGCGCTGGGTGTCGCGCCGGAGCGACCGGTTGCGGATATCGCCATCGATGTGAGTGCGATCGAAGCACCGATGCTGAAGCTGACGGACGGCGGTGCGGACGATCGCGCCGGGCGGCTGCCGGTGCTGCTGACGGTGCGGTACTGGGACGGCGATGCGGCGCGCACGTCGACGGCGATCTATGACCTGATCTGGCGGACCGAGGGACGCGTGCTGCGCGGTCGGACGTTGCGACTCGAAGGCATGCGCCTCCATGAACGCGGCGGTAATCAGGCGCGGGTCGATGCCTTGTGGGCGCGCGAGAAGATTTGAACCCGGTAACGCCCGCGTAAACTACTGCCGGATTGGCTTGACGGTATCGCGAGGCGAACGTCCGAACCTTTGACGATAACGCCGGCCGAAGTCGCTCATATGCGTGAAGCCCCAGATGGTGGCGATATCCTGAATGCTGAGGTCGCTTTCGAGTTGCAAGGCCGCATGCACCCGATCCAACCGGCGCGAGATGAGGTATTGCACCGGACTGCACCCGACATGCCGCCTGAAACCCGTCTGCAAGGCGCGAGCATTGAGGCCGGCGGCGTGCGCGATATCGGATATCCGGATCGCCCGGCGGAGGTTCGCTTCGATGAAGTCCAGCGCGAGCTTGATCGGTCTGACCGAGATGTCCGCCGGCTTCGGCGTCATCGACCCGCCGCTCGACGGCCACGCACTGACGAACTGGTAGACGAGAAGCTCCTGAAGCAACGGCACGGTCAGGTCGTTATCGATCCGGCGGACAAGTTGGTCCTGCAGGACAGCCAGCGTCTGTCGCAACGCTGCCAGACCGGGACTATTTGCATCGACGACCGATAGGAACCGAGGGAGAAGGACGGACTCCGAACCGCTTAGCGTTCGGCAGGCGCGTTCGACGGCGTCACGGCCGATGCTCGCCGTCGTAGCCGAGAATCCAGCTGACGCCTGCTCGTGGTGCATTTCCCCAAAGGACGCGCACATCGCCTGATCGAACCCCACGACCGTTCCTTCGCCGCGCTTGTCGTCGCGAAGCATGAAGCCGGTCCGCACGAAGCGGATGGTGATGAGATCGGCCGCGAGCTTCGGGCGACTGATGAAGCCGTGGCGGGCTCGCGTCGTCCAGATGCTAAGCGTCTCGCTTTGGCTACCCTCGAATGCCAGATGAACCGCACTTCTGGGTGTTGGTTCGAACTGCACGGCGATACCGCCGGCATCGTTGACGGCGTCGAGTTGCAGAGTGGTGGTGATCTCGTGAACGAAGCGCGGTTGCGGCCGCCAGATCGCCGACCTACGCAAGGCTCCGCGACCATCGGATCGGCCTATGTCGTTCAGATCGAGGTTCAAAGTCGAATCGCTCAACGACTACACACCTTTCCTATTGACATGTTGTATTTGCGCCGCACTCCCGCGAAGAGCGAGTATCAACTTCCCGCGAGCATTGGGAGCGTACGCCTCCGCCGCCCTGCAAACGGAACGCTCGGATTAGCATCATTGCGAAAACGGACGAAGGTGAGTGTTGGTCGGGCGGAAACAGCCGCCGACCTAAATGGCGCTGTCACGCTGAGCACATATTCCACGAATGAACACTGCGCCTTATAAACCCATGTAAGTTAAGGCTCGATAAACATTGACAACATTTGCTCTCGTCGGCGGTCTTTACCGCCCGGGTGCGCCATAAAGACGTCCTCAACAACGCCATGCCCGGAATTCACATGAACCACTTTTTCTGCAAGTATATTCCGCCGCGTTCGGACTTCCTAGACACGCTGTCAGCCGTGGAAGTCGAGCTGCTGATGATGCAGCGCTATTGGCAGCAGGGGCTGGCGAAAAAGCGCCGGATCGTGGCGTGCGGGCCGGTGCTGGACCCGAACGGCGCGTACGGCGTGGCACTCTACACCCTGTCGGACGACGAAGAGATCACCGCATTGCTCGCGGACGATCCGCTGATGAAGGCCGGCCTCGGTGTTTATGAATGTCACCCGATGCTCGAGGTGACGGCGTTGCGCTGATGCTTCGACATCGAGCCGTGGCCCCCGATCATCGTTACCCGGACGAGCTTCCAGTCAGAGCCCGCGCGTAGACGCGGTCGTCGTGCCAGGTCGCGCCGACCTTGAAGCGGCGATCGGCGACGACGCTGAATCCTTGCCGCTCGTAAAAGGCGCAGGCGCGGTGATTGGTCGCGAGGACGCCCAGCAGCATGCGGGTGTGGCCGAGGGCGCGGGCATCTGTGATCGCGCGGTCCATCAGCGCCGATCCCAGCCCCGTGCCGCGCGCCGTCGATAGCGTGTAGATGCGGCGCAATTCAATGTCGCCCGGCATGATGTCGCCAACCGCGTCGGGCGTGGTCAGGACGGTGTAACCTACGGGCGCATCGCCGTCCGGATGGGTCGCGAGCGTCGCGATGCTGACGGGATCGGCGATCCAGCGGGCGAACATCGCGGGTGCGCTCTTGTTCGTCACGTGCGCGACGATGTCGTCGCCGGACAGGGTGCCGGCGAACGTCTCGAGGAAGCTGGCGGCCGCAACGAGCGACAGGGCCGGCGCATCGCCTGCCTCCGCCCGTCGCAGCCGCCACGGCATCAGCCGACGATCTCTTCCGGCTTGAAGAAGTACGCGATCTCGATCTCGGCATTTTCGTCCGAATCCGAACCGTGGACGGTGTTCGCCTCGATCGACTCGGCCAGTTCCTTGCGGATCGTGCCCGGCTCGGCATTGGCGGGGTTGGTCGCGCCCATGATGTCGCGGTTGCGCTGCATGGCGTTCTCGCCCTCCAGCACCTGCACGACGACCGGGCCGGAGATCATGAATTCGACCAGATCGTTGAAGAACGGACGCTCGCGGTGAACGGCGTAGAAGCCCTCGGCCTGCTCGCGGCTCATCTGGATGCGCTTGGACGCGACGACGCGCAGACCGGCTTCCTCCAGCATCTTGGTGACGGCGCCGGTGATGTTGCGACGCGTGGCGTCGGGCTTGATGATCGAAAAGGTACGGTTCGCGGCCATGACGGTCACGGGCTCCTGTCTGATGGGGAGGAAAGTCGCGTCGCCCCTAGTCGGGGGCGGAGCGGAAGGCAACAACACCCGCTGGTCAGGCGGCCTGTTCCCAGCGCCCCGCGTCGTTCTGCTTCCAATAGCGGCGCTGGACGCCCTCGCGATCGGCGAGCGCTTTCCACGCCAACCGTGCCTCGCGGATGCGATCGTCGTCGAAGAAATGGAAGGCGCGATCGAAATCGAGCGCGTCGTCGCGCCAGACGCCATCGACCAGCGCGACGTTGCGCGCACGATTGGCCGCGTTGACGTCGGGCGCGATCAGTACCGGCTGAACGGTATCATCCGCCTGTCCCAGTTGTGCGTGTGGAAGGAAGCTGGTCGGTGCGTAGCTCCACAGCAGGCGGTCGAGCGCGTCACGCTGGGCAGGCTCGCTCGCGACGATCAACAGGCGCCCACCGCTCGCCACCACCTTCTCCGCGATCTGGGGAAGCGCGCGGTCGAGCGGAGTGGCGGTGAGATGGTAGAAGTCGACCTGCATGCGGGCGGTCTAGCGGCGGCGTGGCGTGGCGGGAAGATACCCGCCGTCATGCCCGGCATGTGCCGGCATGACGCTTGGATTTGCAGGTGGAGCCGATCGCGCTGCCTTCAAGTCGGCTCGGCGCGGACGGATCAGGGACGATCCCGTTCGCGCCGAGCGCCGGAGCGTACGCCCCTACTTCTCGAAATTGTCCGCCACGAAGCGGTCGAGCAGCTTCACGCCGTAGCCGGTCGCGCCCTTGTCATAGCCGGGGCCGGGCTTGTCGGACCAGACCATGCCGGCAATGTCGAGGTGCGCCCATTTCACGCCCTCGTCGACGAAGCGCTTGATGAACTGCGCCGCGGTGATCGATCCGCCACCGCGCGGGCCGACATTCTTCATGTCGGCGATCGGGCTGTCGATCAGCTTGTCGTAGGTCGCCGACAGCGGGAACCGCCAGAGCTTGTCGTCGGTCGCCAGACCCGCTGCGGCGAGCTGCGCGGCGAGATCGTCGTCGTTGGAGAACAGCCCGCCATATTCGTTGCCGAGCGCGACGATCATCGCGCCGGTCAGCGTCGCGAGATCGACGATCGTCTTCGGACGGAACGTGCGCTGCGTCCAGGTGATCGCATCCGCCAGCACCAGCCGCCCCTCGGCGTCGGTGTTCAGCACCTCGATCGTCTGGCCGGACATCGACGTCACGACGTCACCCGGCCGCGTCGCGAGGCCGTCCGGCATGTTCTCGACCAAACCGCAGACGCCGACCACGTTCGCCTTCGCCTTGCGCGTGGCAAGGGCGCGCATCGCACCGACGACGGCACCGGCGCCGCCCATGTCCCACTTCATGTCCTCCATACCGGCGGCCGGCTTGATCGAGATGCCGCCGGAGTCGAACGTCACGCCCTTGCCGACCAGCGCAAGGTCGGGATCGCCCTCCCCCGCTCCGTTCCAGCGCAAGGCGAGGACACGGGCCTCGCGTGCCGAGCCGAGGCTGACCGACAGCAGCGAGCCCATGCCCAGCTCGCGCATCGCATCCTCGTCGAGGACGGTAATTTCCAGCCCCAGCCCCTCGACATCGGCGCGGACACGCTCGACGAAGGTTTCGGGGTAGATGATGTTCGCCGGCTCCGCGACGAGCGTCCGGGTGAGCGCCAGCCCCTTGGTTAGTGCATCCTGATGCAGCCACGCCGCGTCCGTACCCTCGGGCGCGCCGGCGATGGTCAACGCGGTCAATGTCGGCTTGGCGGTTTCGGCCAGCTTGGTTCGGTACACGTCATGCCGCCATGCGCGCTGCGCCGCGGTTGCGGCCAGCTTCGCCACCGCCGCTGGCGACGGCGCGTTCGCCAGCGCCGACAGGTCGACGGTCGCCTCCGTCGCACCGGAGGTCAGCAGCTTCGCCACGATCGCGCCACCCGCCTTGCGCCAGCCGGTTTCGTCGTTGCCGACGCCGACGAGCAAGATGTGCCGGACGGTTTCGGCCTCTCCCGCACTGACGAACAGCTCGACGGTGGAGCCCGCTTCACCCGAAAAGCGCGACGCGGATGAGGCCGCCTCCGCGACGCGACGCGTGGCGTCGCCGGTCCACCGGGTTCGGGCCAGCGCGTCCTTCTCGACGGGGATGACGAGAATGGCCGCATCGGCGGCCGCAGCGGGCGCGAAATGAATCTGCATGAAGTCCTCGGTTGATGAACATCACATCTAGGATTGCGGAGTGGGATGACAAGCGCGGCGTGGCCGGGACGGCAGCGGGCGATAAAGCACGACGTTGCGGGACCGCGCGGGGTGCGATAGGCGCAGAGCGTGTCGCTGTCCTGTCAGGAGGCCCGCGTCGACGTGTTGAAGGGGACGGGTTTCTTGCCGCGTATCGACCTGTTCGCCGGGTGTGCCGTGATGGCGTGCGCGGTCGGCCTGACCACCAGCGCCACCGCGCAGGACCTTCAGGACCGTCCTGTCGCGCCGCCGGCCGGCGACCCGATCGCGGGCGCCCCGCCCGCCGCCGACGATCAAGTGCAGTTCGCGGCCGGCGCGCTGGAGTATGACTCCGAAGGCGATATCGTCACCGCCAGGGGCGACGTGCGGATGATCCGCCAGGGGCAACGGCTGCGCGCCGATCAGGTGGTCTGGAACCGCAAGACGGGCAAGGTCGTGGCGACCGGCGACATCGCCGTCACCAATCCGCAGGGCGACATCGCTTACGGCGACCGCATCGACCTGACCGACACGCTGAAGGACGGCGTGGTCGACAACATGCTCGTCGTGCTGGAACAGGGCGGACGGCTCGCGGCCGCGAAGGGTACGCGGTCGGAGGACGGCACGGTTACGCTGGAGACCGCCGCCTACACCCCCTGCGCGGTCGAGACGTCGAAAGGCTGCCCGAAGGAGCCGAGCTGGAAGATCACCGCGATCAAGGTGACGTATCGGCCGGACAGGCAGCGCGTCTATTACGCCGGTGGGCGGCTGGACCTGTTCGGCCTGCCCGCGCTGCCGCTGCCGCGTTTTTCGCATCCGGTCGGCGGGTCGAGCGACAGTGGACTTCTCAGTCCGCAGTTCAGCTACAGCCGGGTCAACGGGCTGGAACTGGCGACGCCCTATTTCATCAAGCTCGCGCCCAATCGCGGCCTGACGCTGACGCCGCATATCTATTCCAGCGTGCTGCCGATGGCGGAGGCGGATTACTCGCAACTGTCGGAGCGGGGGGCGTTCCGGCTGCATGGCTATGTCACCGAAAGCCGGCGGAGCGACGACCTGAACACGGTCGATCCGACCGATACCGAGATGGCACTGCGCGGCTATATCGACGGTGTTGCACGGTACCAGTTCACACCGGAGTGGAGCGCGAGCGGATCGCTGCGGCTGGCGACCGACCGCACGTTCCTGCGCCGGTACGATATTTCGCGCGACGACCGGCTGCGGAATACGGCGACGTTGCAGCGGATCGGCACCGACAGCTATTTTGCGATCAGCGGCTGGGCTGTGCAGACGCTGCGCGTCAACGACAGGCAGGGCCTTCAGCCGATCGCGCTGCCCGAGATCGACTACCGCCGCCTCTTCGCCGATCCGCTGCTGGGCGGGCGCATCCAGTTGCAGGTCAACAGCCTCGCGCTGGCGCGGACGGACGGACAGGACACGCAGCGCGCGTTCGCCAGCCTGCAATGGGACGTCCGGCGGCTGACCAACTGGGGGCAGGAGGTGACGTTCACCGCCTTTGCGCGGGGTGATGCCTACAACACCAACGATACGCTCTCGACCGCGGTCGTCACCTATCGCGGCACAGAAGGATTTCAGGGCCGGGCGATCGGGGCGCTGGCGGCGGACGTGAAGTGGCCGTTCGTCGGCAGCTTTCTCGGCGGAACGCAGCGGCTGACCCCGCGCGTGCAGCTGGTTGCGGCACCGCGGATCAAGAACCTGTCGATCCCGAACGAGGATTCGCGCGCGGTCGACCTCGACGACACCAACCTGTTCGCGCTCAACCGTTTCCCTGGGTACGACCGGTTCGAGGATTCGTCGCGCGCCACTTACGGTGCGGAGTACGCGCTCGACCTGCCGGGCTTCAGCCTGGATACAGTCATCGGTCAGAGTTATCGGCTGTCGACGCGCGCGACGATCCTGCCGGACGGTACCGGGCTCAGCGACCGGTTCTCCGACTACACGGGACGCACCGAGGCGCGGTTCCGCGACTTCGTGTCGATCGTGCATCGCTACCGTCTGGATAAAGACAGCTTCCGGGTGCGCCGGAACGAGGTGGATGCGACCGTCGGCAGTCGTTCGACCTATGCATTGGTCGGCTATCTGAAGCTGAACCGCGACATCGACCAGACCGAGGATCTGCGCGACCGCGAGGAGGTTCGCGTCGGCGGCCGGGTTCAGATCGCACGCTTCTGGTCGGTGTTCGGCTCGGCGATCGTCGATCTGACGAATCGCGACGAGGACGTGCTGTCGCTGGCCGACGGTTTTGATCCGATCCGCCACCGGCTGGGCGTGCAGTATGAGGACGACTGCATCCGGCTGGGCGTGACGTGGCGGCGCGATTACCGGCAGATCGGCGATGCGCGGAAGGGGAACAACTTCCTGTTGACGCTGGCGTTGACGAACCTCGGCCGCTAAGCGCGGGTTCAGTATCGCCGGGGTAGTCGCGTCGTCTTTCGAGATGATCGCGCAAGTGGGACAGGTAGGCCGAGTGAATCAGCATCGTCGTTGGACCCTCCTGGCGGGTAGCCTGATGGGCATCGCCGCCGTCGCCGCAAGCGCGGTCGCGCAGACCGTCCAGGACAATAGCGTGCCGCAGGCGCCGCTGGATATTCCCGCCAACCTCCAGATCTTCGGCAAGCTCGATCCCAACGTCCGCAAGCCGACCGCGATCGTCAACAACACGGTCATCACCGGAACCGATGTCGATCAGCGCGTCGGACTGGTGCTGGCCGCGAACAACAGCGGACAGGTTAGCGCCGAGGATCGCGAGCGGCTGAAGTTGCAGGTGCTCCGCCAGTTGATCGACGAGACGCTCCAGATCCAGGAAGCGCGAACGAACGACATCACGATCACCAAGCCGGAGATTGACCAGAGCTACGACCGGGTCGCCCGCAACTTCAATCGCAACCCGCAGCAGATGGCGGCATTCCTGCGCGAGGCGGGATCATCGGAAAAGTCGCTGAAGCGCCAGATCGAGGGCGAACTCGCGTGGCAGCGGTTCCTGCGTCGCAAGGTCGAGCCGTTCGTCAACATCGGCGATCAGGAAGTAAAGGCGATCCTCGACCGGCTGGAGGCCAGCAAGGGTACCGAGGAATATAACCTCCGCGAGATCTACCTGTCGGCGAACGATGCCACGGCGCAGCAGGTCGTGACCAACGCGCGTGGGATCATCACCGAAATCCAGAAAGGCCAGCAGCCGTTCGAGTATTTCGCGCGGCAATTCTCCGAAGCGTCGACGCGTGCGGTCGGGGGCGACCTCGGCTGGGTCCGCACCGCGGTGCTGCCGGCCGAACTGGCGGCGGCGGCGCAGCAGATGCAGGTCGGGCAGGTCGCCGGACCGATCGAGGTACCCGGCGGCGTATCGATCCTGTACCTGACTGACAAGCGGCAGGTGCTGACCGCCGATCCGCGCGATGCTAAGCTGAGCCTGAAGCAGCTGACGTTACGCTTCCCGGACGGCACCACGCAGGCGCAGGCGACTCAGCGCGCAGAGGCGTTTACCAAGGCGCTGGCGAACATCCAGGGTTGCGGTACGGTCGCGAAGGTGGCCGGCAGCGTCGGCGCCGAAGTCGTCGACAACGACACGGTGCGCGTCCGCGACCTGCCGCCGCAGCTGGGTGATATCATGCTGAAGTTGCAGATCGGTCAGTCGACGCCGCCATTCGGCTCGCCCGAACAGGGCGTGCGCGCGCTGGTGCTGTGTGGTCGCGACGATCCCAAGAGCGGGCAGTTGCCGACGAGCGATCAGGTCGAGAACCAGCTTCAGTCGCAGCGCGTCAACCTGCGCGCGCAGCAGAAGCTGCGCGATCTGCGACGCGACGCCGTCGTCGAGTATCGCTGAGGCCGCGGGTGTGACTCCGCTCGCGGTGTCGATCGGCGATCCGGCCGGCGTCGGGCCGGAGATCGTCGCCAAGGCTTGGGATGCGCGGGCGTCGCGCGGTTTGCCGCCGTTCTTCGTCGTCGGTGACGCGCGGTCGATCGCCCGCGTCTGGGCCGGACCGATCGCGGAGATCGACGATCCGCAGGCGGCGCTGGACGCGTTCGATCAAGCCCTGCCGGTGCTGACCGTCCATGATGCGGGCGAGATCACGCCGGGTGTACCCGATGTGGAGGGTGCGCGCTGTGCGCTGCAATCGCTGGAGCTGGCGGTCGGGCTGGTACGGTCGGGGGCGGCACGAGCGCTGGTGACCGGGCCTGTCGCGAAGATCCACCTGTATGCGATCGGCTTCGAGTATCCGGGCCAGACCGAATTCGTGGCGGAGCGGTGCGGCATCGCTGGCGAGAACGCGGTGATGATGCTGGCCGGACCGGACCTGCGCGTCGTGCCCATGACCACGCATGTGCCGCTCTCTGCGGTGCCGGACCTGATCACGGTAGACCTCGTGCTGGCGAAGGCACGGGCGACGGCGCGTGGGCTGACGCGCAATTTCGGCATCGAACGGCCACGGCTGGCGGTTGCCGGGCTGAACCCGCATGCGGGGGAGAGCGGTGCGCTGGGCCGCGAGGAGATCGAGGTGCTGGAGCCGGCGATCGCGCAGCTGGTGGCGGAGGGGCTGGACGTGACCGGGCCCTATGCGGCGGACACGCTGTTCCACCCCAGAGCGCGGGCGCGGTACGATGCGGCGCTGTGCTGTTACCACGACCAAGCGCTGGTGCCGATCAAGACGCTGTTCTTCGACGACGGGGTGAACATGACGCTGGGCCTGCCGATCGTGCGGACGTCGCCCGACCACGGCACCGCCTTCGCCATCGCCGGACAAAACCGCGCGGAGCCGGGTGCGATGATCGCGGCGATCGCGATGGCAGCGGAGGCCGCGGACCGCCGCGCCGCGTCGGGGATATGACCCCCCTCACCCCGTTGCCGCCGCTGCGCGACGTGATCGCGCGTCACGGCCTGTCGGCGTCGAAGGCGCTGGGTCAGAATTTCCTGTTCGACGGGCAGTTGCTCGACCGCATCGCGGCGGTGCCGGGCGACCTGACCGATGCCGAGGTGCTGGAGGTGGGCCCCGGTCCGGGCGGGCTGACGCGGGCGCTGTTGAAGGCCGGGGCGCGGGTCACCGCGATCGAACGCGATGCGCGCTGCATGCCGGCGCTGGCCGAGCTGAGCGAGGCGTTTCCGGGGCGGCTGCGCGTGATCGAGGGCGATGCGTTGGCGATCGACATGCCGACGCTGTTCGAGGGCAAGCCGCATATCGTCAGCAATCTACCCTATAATGTCGGTACGGCGCTGCTGATCGGGTGGCTTTCCGCAGAGTGGCAGCCGTGGTGGCAGAGTTGCACGCTGATGTTCCAGAAGGAAGTCGCGGACCGGATCGTGGCCGGCGTCGACAGCCCGGCTTACGGCCGGCTGGCGGTGCTGGCGCAGTGGCGGAGCGTGCCGCGGATCGCGATGCCGGTGCACCGGTCGGCCTTTACCCCGCCGCCGAAGGTCATGTCCGCGGTGGTCCACATCGTGCCGGTCGAGCCGCCGGCTGGCGTGCGGCTGGCGACGTTGGAGCGGGTGACGGCGGCGGCGTTCGGGCAGCGGCGCAAGATGTTGCGGCAGAGCCTGAAGGGGGTGCCGGGCGCGCTGGACGCTTTGAATACAGTAGGGATCGAGGCGACACGTCGCGCCGAGACGGTGTCGGTGTCGGAGTTCGTGGAGGTCGCGCGGGTTCTGGGGTGATCGCCGCGCTGCTGTGACTATTCCTTGGACACGCCGGGTTTCGGATCGACCTGTGCTGTGGTGATCGGCGGGCCCTTCTGGATGGCGGCGGCCAGCGTCGTCGCTTCGGGGCACTGGCCCTTGCAGAGCGTCTTGAGCTTCGTGAGGTTGGCGCGCGCTTGAGTCAGGGCGCCCTTGTGGACCAGCGCGGTCCCCTGCCCGGCCAGCGCGGCGCGGTCGTTCGGCTCCAGCAGCAACGCCTCGCGGTAGAGGCGGATCGCCTTGCCCGGCAGGTCGCGGGCGTCGGCAACCTCGGCCAGCACGACGAACGCGCCGCGGTTGCGCGGATCGACTGCGACGGCGGTTTCGAGCAGGTCGGTCGCGCCGTCGAGATTGCCGGCAGCCTTGGCCGCGCGCCCCTCGGTCAGCAACTGCATCGATCGGGCGTCGATCTGGTCGTCGGGCCGCTGGCCGCTAAGCGAAGTGGACAGGCTCACGGTTGCCAGCAGACCGGCAAGGGCGAGGCACGAAACACGCATGATCGTCTCCGAAGGCGACATTGTGACGACGGCTACCACGCAGCCCGGAGGCGCGCGACAAAAAACCCGTCCGTGCCATCCGTGCCGGGATCGAGCCGCAGCCCCTTCCCGCGCGGACGCCCGGCCGGCAGGCCGAGCAGGTCCACGGTCCAGCCGGAATGGCGGGCGAGGAAGGCGTCCACCTGCCCCGCGCCCTCTTCGTCGAGGAGCGAGCAGACGATGTAGACGAGGTGGCCACCGGGCTTCACCAAGGCCGCGCCGAGATCGAGGACGTGCGCCTGCAATGCCTGCAGCTTGGTCAGGCGATCGGGCGTCAGCCGCCAGCGCGCCTCCGGATTGCGGCGCCACGTGCCGGTGCCCGAGCAGGGCGCATCGACCAGCACGCCGTCCGCCTGCCCGACGAGGTCGGCCAGCATATCGTCTTCCTGGCCGGGATTGAGCAGGCGGGTGCGGACGATCGATACGCCGGCGCGCTCGGCGCGCGGGGCGAGGCGCGACAGGCGAGTGCGGTCGGTATCGCAGGCGATCAGTACGCCCTCGTTGTTCATGCGCGCGGCGAGCGCCAGCGTCTTGCCGCCGGCACCCGCGCACAGGTCGACGATGTTCATGCCCGGTTGTGCCGGCAGCGCGAGGCCGACGATCTGGCTGCCCTCGTCCTGCACCTCGATCGCGCCGTCGGCGAAGGCGGGCAGTTGTTCGATATTGGTGCCGGACGGCAATCGCCAGCCGCCGCTGACGCGGAGTTCAACGGCGTCGGGAAGGTCGGGCGCCGGCTTGAGGCTGTTGGCGCGGATATCGAGCGGCGCGCGGTCGACCAGCGATTGCAGCGGCACGTCGGATTTGGCGAGCGACGCCTCTAGCCAAGCCGGCGCGATGCCGCTTGTGGCGCGCGGTTCGCCAGCATCGATCGGCGCGGGGCCGTAGGGCGAGCCGTCGAACGTGGCGGCGAGGTCCGTGTCCTCGTCGGTCAGCGCCAGCATGGCGGCGCGGCCGCTCACCGGAAGGTCGCCGGCGCGGCGGATCGCGGCGTAGACGAGTTCGCGGACGGCCCGGCGGTCCTTCGATCCGGCATACCGACGCTGGGCGAAGAACCGCGTCGCGAGGGTGTCGGCCGCCGCACCGCCCTCGCGGGCGGCGGTGATGATCTGATCGAGCAGGTCGATCGCGGCCTGGGTTCTGGCGGCGGGGGTCATCGGAAGGTTAGCCTAAGGTTAGTCCAACGCGACGTTTCGCGAAGGGATGTGCGGAGCGGTTGGTCCGCGAAAACGCGGTGGACCGTTGGAAGAGTTGGCATCTCTGACCGCCTGCCATTCCCAGTAGATTTCGCGGCATGACGATACGCTGCCCTCGCACGCACGCTCATGCCGCAACCCGTGACAGATCGGCACCGTGTAGGACAGCGCCGAACGTCACGCTGAGCATCAGCGCGTCGGATAATTCGGGGCCTCGCGCGTGATCGTCACGTCGTGGACGTGGCTTTCCTTCAGGCCCGCGCCGGTGATCTGGACGAACTGCGCGCGGCTCTGGAGGTCGGGAATGGTGCGCGATCCGGTGTATCCCATCGCCGCCTTCACGCCGCCGACGAGCTGATGGATGACGTCGCGCGCAGGTCCCTTGAAGGCGACCTGACCCTCGATCCCCTCCGGCACCAGCTTCATCTGGTCCTTGATATCGCCCTGGAAATAGCGATCCGCCGAGCCGCGGCCCATCGCGCCGACCGAGCCCATGCCGCGATACGACTTGTAGGCGCGACCCTGATACAGGAACGTCTCGCCCGGTGCTTCCTCGGTGCCCGCGAGCAGCGATCCGACCATGCAGGTGGACGCGCCGGCGGCCAGCGCCTTGGCGAGATCGCCCGACGTGCGCAGGCCGCCGTCGGCGATTACCGGCACGCCGGCCTTCGCACCTTCCTCGGCGCAGTCCATCACGGCGGTCAACTGCGGCACACCGACGCCGGCGACGACGCGCGTGGTGCAGATCGATCCGGGGCCGATGCCAACCTTGATCCCGTCCGCGCCCGCGTCGATCAGCGCCTTCGTGGCCTCGCCCGTCGCGACGTTGCCGGCGACGACCTGAACCGAGTTGGACAGCTTCTTCACGCGGGCGACGGCGGCGGCGACTTCGCGATTATGGCCATGCGCGGTGTCGATGATGATGAGGTCGCATTCGGCATCGACCAGCGCCTCGGTGCGCGCGAAGCCCTTGTCGCCGACGGTGGTGGCGGCGGCGACGCGCAGGCGGCCGGCGGCGTCCTTCGTGGCGGTGGGATAGGTCACCGCCTTCTCGATGTCCTTGACGGTGATGAGGCCGACGCAGGCGTAGTTGTCGTCGACGACCAGCAGCTTTTCGATGCGGCGCTGATGGAGCAGGCGGCGCGCCTCCTCCTGCCCGACACCGGTCGACACGGTCGCGAGATTGTCGCGCGTCATCAGTTCGGCGACCGGCTGCTTCGGGTTTTCGGCGAAGCGGACGTCGCGGTTGGTCAGGATGCCGACGAGGCGACCGTTCGCCTCCACGACGGGAATACCGCTGATCCGGTGGCGGGCCATCAGCGCCTGTGCTTCGGCGAGCGTCGCGGTCGGCGCGATCGTGTAGGGGTTGACGACCATGCCGCTTTCGAAGCGCTTGACCTGTCGCACCGCGGCGACCTGTTCCTCGACGGTCAGGTTGCGGTGGAGCACGCCGATGCCGCCGAGCTGGGCCATGACGATCGCCATGTCCGCCTCCGTCACCGTATCCATCGCGGCGGACAATACCGGGATATTCAACGCGATACCGCGCGTCACGCGGGTGCGGGTATCCGCCTCGCTCGGCAGCACGTCCGACTCCGCGGGGACCAGAAGGACATCGTCGAAGGTGAGGCCGAGGCGGATGGTCATGGGCGTCCTGCTAAATGGGTTGCGGGCCATGTAGCCCCGCGACGCCTGTATCGCTAGGGTGTCGGCATCATCGAGGGGATCGCGCTATGGGCCTGACCGTCGCCGCACTGGGGCTGCTGCTGGTGCTTCTGTATCTGTTCACGAGCATCAAGATCGTGCGGCAGGGCTATCAGTACACGATCGAGCATTTCGGGCGGTACACGACCACCGCCGCGCCCGGTTTCAACTTCTACCCGGCGTTCTTCTATCGCGTCGGCCGCAAGGTGAACATGATGGAGCAGGTGATCGACATTCCCGGTCAGGAGATCATCACCAAGGACAACGCCATCGTATCCACCGACGGCGTGGTGTTCTTTCAGGTGCTGGACGCAGCGAAGGCGGCGTACGAGGTGTCGGACCTGTACGTCGCGCTGTTGCAGCTGACGACGACGAACCTGCGCACGGTGATGGGGTCGATGGATCTGGACGAAACCCTGTCGAAGCGGGACGAGATCAACGCGCGGTTGTTGTCGGTGGTCGATCACGCGACAGTGCCGTGGGGCGTGAAGATCACCCGCGTCGAGATCAAGGATATCCGCCCGCCCGCCGACATCGTCACCGCAATGGGCCGGCAGATGAAGGCGGAGCGCGAGAAGCGTGCCAACATCCTCGAAGCCGAGGGCACGCGCGCGTCGGAGATTTTGCGCGCCGAGGGCCAGAAGCAGGCACGCATTCTGGAAGCCGAGGGCCGTCGTGAGTCGGCGTTCCGAGACTCCGAAGCGCGCGAGCGGGCGGCGGAAGCGGAAGCCAAGGCGACGCAGGTCGTATCCGACGCAATCGAGTCCGGCGGTACGCAGGCGATCAACTATTTCATCGCGCAGAAATATGTCGAGGCGATCGGCAAATTCGCCACCAGCCCGAACGCGAAGACGATCCTGTTCCCGGTCGAGGCGACGCAGCTGATGGGCACGCTGGGCGGGATCGGCGAACTGGCGAAGGATGCACTGGGCGAGCGTAACGCCAAGACGGACGCGCCCACACCCAAGCGGGGGCCGTTTGAACTGCCCAAGCCATGAGTCTTGACGCCATCGGCGGACCCGCTGGGGCGTGGCTCGCGGCGGCGCTGGTACTGGGGATCGCCGAACTGCTGATCCCGGGCGTGTTCCTGGTGTTCGTCGCGATCGCGGCGGCGATCACCGGCATCGCGACATGGGCGCTGCCCGACCTGCCGGGCGCGGTGCAGATCGGCAGCTTCGCGGTGTGGAGCGTCGTGACGGTGCTGATCGGGCGGCGCTGGTACACCGACTATCCGGTCGGTGGCGGCGACGTGCGGCTGAACGACCGGGCGGGCCGGATGATCGGCGAGGTCGTGACAGTGGAGGTGGCGATCGTCGACGGCCACGGGCGGGTTCGCGTGGGCGACGGGTCGTGGCCGGCGCGAGGGCCGGATGCGGCGGCCGGCACGCGGGTGCGGGTGGTGCGGGTCGAGCATGGGGTCGCGGTGGTGGAATTGCTTCCGCCGCAGTGACCCTCACACGTCCGGCGCTCCGTGCCTTCCTCCCTTTCCCGCGAGGAAAAGGGAGGGAGGGTTGGGTCAGGCGGCGATCTTCGGGGCGGACTGACGAACCCCTTCGTCGACATGATCTGCGAACTGCGCGAAGTTTTCGACGAACAGGTCGACCAGCTTGGCGGCGGTGGCGTCGTAGGCTGCCTTGTCCGCCCACGTCTCGCGAGGGTCGAGCATCGCCGTATCGACGCCCGGCACCGCGACGGGCACCTTGAAGCCGAAGTTTGGATCGGTGCGGAACTCGGCATCGTTCAGGCTGCCGTCGAGCGCGGCGTTGAGCAGCGCGCGGGTGGCCTTGATCGGCATCCGGTTGCCGACGCCGTACTTCCCGCCGGTCCAGCCGGTGTTGACCAGCCAGCAATCGACATTGCCGCGGGCGATGCGCTCCTTCAGCAGGTTGCCGTAGATCGACGGGTGGCGCGGCATGAACGGCGCGCCGAAGCAGGTCGAGAAGGTCGCGTCCGGCTCGGTCACGCCGATCTCCGTCCCTGCCACGCGTGCGGTGTACCCCGACAGGAAGTGATACATAGCCTGGTCGGGGGTCAGCTTGGCGATCGGCGGCAGCACGCCGTACGCATCGGCCGTCAGCATGACGATGTTGGACGGCACGCCGCCCATATTCTCCTCTGACGCGTTCGGGATGAAGTCGATCGGATAGGCGCCGCGGCTGTTCTCCGCGAGGCTGTTGTCGTGGAGGTCGAGCTGGCGCGTGACCGGGTCCATGACGACGTTTTCGAGCACGGTGCCGAACCGCTTGGTCGTCGCGAAAATCTCCGGCTCCGCATCGGCGGACAGGCGGATCATCTTGGCGTAGCAGCCGCCCTCGAAGTTGAAGACAGCGTCGTCGGACCAGCCATGCTCGTCGTCGCCGATCAGCGTGCGGCTGGCATCGGCGCTGAGCGTCGTCTTGCCGGTGCCGGACAGGCCGAAGAATACCGCGGTGCGGCCGTCCGCGCCCATATTGGCCGAGCAATGCATCGGCATCACGCCCTTCGGCGGGAGCAGATAGTTGAGGAGCCCGAAGACGGACTTCTTCATCTCGCCCGCGTAGCGCGTGCCGCCGATCAGGATCAGCTTCTCGGTCAGGTTGACCGCGATCACCGTATCCGACCGCGTACCGTGGCGCGACGGATCGGCGCGGAAGCTGGGCAGGTCGATGATCGTGTAATCGGGCCGGAAGCCGCGCAGTTCATGCTCCTCCGGGCGGACCAGCATCGTGCGGATGAACAGATTGTGCCACGCCAGCTCGTTCAGAACGCGGACGCGGACGCGGTTGCCCGGCTGCGAACCGCCGTACAGGTCCTGCACGTACAGGTCCTCGCGACGCTTCAGCGCGGTGAAGAAATCGGCCTTCAGGACGGCGAAATGCTCGGGTGTCATCGCCTTGTTCGACTTGCCCCACCAGACGGTATCCTCCGTCTCCGCATCGCGGACGATGAACTTGTCCTGCGCGGAGCGACCGGTGTGCGCGCCGGTCTCGACCACCAGCGGGCCGTCGGCGGAGAGCTTGCCTTCCTTGCGGGCGACCGAGGCCTCGACCAGCCGCGCGGTCACGAGGTTCCAGTGGAGGTCGGCGCGCGTTTCGATACCCTGCGCCTCGAGGCCCGATTCCGGGATGCGTTCGTTCAAGATCCTGTCCTTTTCCCTACCCACGTCGCGGTCTTCGCCGCATACGTATGCCTAAGTCCCATCGCATAGGCAGCGGCGAGGAGACCGTCAAACGCGTGTTGTCTAGCTTATGTTGAGGCGTGTCCCGGTTTGGACTAGGCGGAGTGTCCCTGACACATCCGGGCGGGATCATGACGGCCACCATCGCGCTCGTCGACGACGATCGCAACATCCTGACCTCGGTGTCGATCGCGCTTCAGGCGGAGGGTTTCCTGACACGGGTCTATGCCGATAGCGAGGCGGCGCTGAAGGCGTTGTTGGAGAACCCGGCCGACCTGGCGATCTTCGACATCAAGATGCCGCGGATGGACGGGTTGGAGCTGCTGCGGCGCCTGCGCGAGAAGAGCGCGATGCCGGTCATCTTCCTGACCAGCAAGGACGACGAGCTGGACGAGGCGCTGGGGCTGGCAATGGGCGCGGACGATTATATCGCCAAGCCGTTCAGCCAGCGGCTGCTGATCGCCCGCGTCCGCGCCATCCTGCGCCGGACGGAGGCGATCCTGCCGACCGGCGAGGCCGAGGCGGCGGCCAAGCCGCTGGAGCGCGGCCGGCTGGCGATGGACCCGGCGCGGCACCGCACGACGTGGGACGGACAGGCGGTGACGCTGACCGTGACCGAGTTCCTGATCCTGGAGACGCTGGCGCAGCGACCGGGCATCGTGAAGACGCGTAACCAATTGATGGATGCCGCCTATCAGGACGACATCTATGTCGACGATCGCACGATCGACAGCCACATCAAACGCGTCCGCCGCAAGTTCCGCCAGATCGATCCGGAGTTCGACGCGATCGAAACGCTCTACGGTGCCGGTTATCGCTTCTCCGAGGAATAGCGCGCGGCCGTCCGAGATGGATGGTGACGGCCCGGACGATACGCACGAATTGTCGCTGCGGTGGTCGGGGCGGATTTCGCTGACGCAGCGGATCCTCGCCGTGAACATCATCGCGCTGCTGATGCTGGCGGGCGGCTTCTTCTATCTCGATTCGTACCGCAGCCGGGTGGTCGACAGCCGGGTCGAGCAAGCGACGCGCGAGGCGCGGCTGATCGCGGAGGCGATCCGCGCGGGTCGGCCGGACGATCGCGACGCGTTGATCCTGCGGCTGGCGACGGAAACCGGGGCGCGACTGAGGCTGGTGGGCGCCGACGGTACGTTCGCGGACAGCCGGCGGCTGGGCTTGCGCAACTTCGTGCTGCAGGACCCCGACCGCGACTGGTACGACCAGCGGATCGCGCGGTTCCTGGACGGAGTGATCGACACCGTCGTCGCGGCGCCCCGCCCTCCCCTGTACCGCGACCGCACCGCCCCGACCGGCTGGGACGAGGTGAAGCTGGCGCTGGCCGGCACCGGCGTCGCCGCGACGGTCTGGCGCGCGCCGGACCGGACGCCGGTCATCACCGCCGCGGCTCCGCTGACGCGCGGCACCGCCGTGCTGACCACGGTCAACGCGCGCGACATCACGCAGACGGTGCGGATCGAGCGGTTCCGCCTCAGCGTCGTGCTGCTGGTCGTGACCCTCGTGTCGGTGCTGCTGTCGTTGTTCCTGGCGCGGACGATCGTGCGGCCGCTGAGACGGCTGGCGCGGGCGGCCGTGCGGGTCCGGCGGGGACGTGCGCGCGAAGTGGTGGTGCCCCGCCTGCCGTCGCGGCGCGACGAGCTCGGGATGCTCGCACGGGCGCTGTCGGATATGAGCAGCGCCCTGCGGGTCAGGATCGACGCGACCGAGGCGTTCGCGGCGGACGTGACCCACGAATTGAAGAACCCCCTCGCCAGCCTGCGCTCCGCCGTCGATGGGCTGGCGAGCGTCAAGGACCCCGGCTTTCAGGCGCAGTTGCTGGCGATCGTGCAGGACGATGTGCGCCGGCTCGATCGGCTGATCACCGATATCTCGGAGGCGTCGCGGCTCGACGCGCAGCTCAGCCGCGCCAAGTTCGAGCCGGTCGACATCGGCCGGATGATCGCCGGCCTGCTCGACCAGCGCGAGGCGCGCGGGGCCGAGCGCGGCGTGCGGTTCCGGCTGGACGATCATGACGAGCCGCTGGTGGCGCTGGGGGAAGGCATGCGGCTGGAGCGGGTATTCGAGAACCTGCTAGACAATGCCGTGTCCTTCTCTCCCGATGACGGGCTGGTGACGATCGCCGCAGAGGCCGATGGCGACGAGCTGGTGGTCGCGGTCGAGGATGACGGGCCGGGCGTACCGGAGGAGGAGCGCGAGGCGATCTTCCGCCGGTTCCAGTCGATCCGCCCGGCCGGGGAAGCATTCGGGCAGCATTCCGGCCTCGGTCTCGCG
Source organism: Sphingomonas sp. AC435 (assembly GCF_979253005.1). Classification (NCBI taxonomy): domain Bacteria; kingdom Pseudomonadati; phylum Pseudomonadota; class Alphaproteobacteria; order Sphingomonadales; family Sphingomonadaceae; genus Sphingomonas; species Sphingomonas sp. AC435. The sequence continues at coordinate 315,032 of NZ_CEEDCJ010000004.1, read as the reverse complement.
ATCGCGCGGGCGATCGTCGATGGGCATGGCGGCACGATCGCGGTAGAGGCGCGCGGGAACGGCGTCGCCGGTGCGCGGTTCGTCGTTCGCCTGCCGCTCGCCGACGCGACTTGAGGATGCTGCCATGACTTCGCTGTCGTCCGAGACGCTGCACGCGACGAGCATCGCGATCGAGGGCCACGCCGTGTTGATCGAGGGCCGGTCTGGCAGCGGCAAGTCCGATCTCGCGCTGAGACTGATCGATCGTGGTGCGGTGCTGGTCAGTGACGATTATACCCTCCTCGTCCGCCGCGACGGGCGGTTGCTGGCGCGACCGCCCGCGACGATCGCGGGACGAATCGAGGTGCGCGGTCTCGGCATCCTGCCGATGCCGCATGTCGAGGATGTGCCGGTGGTGCTGATCGTGCGGATCGACGACGACGTGCTGCGGATGCCCGAGCGGCGTGCGCGGCGGCTCGCCGGCATCGAGGTGCCGCAGGTGGCGCTCGCGCCGTTCGAGGCCAGCGCGCCGATCAAGCTGGAGATGGCGTTGCGACGCGAAGTGGGCGGGATACCATCAGCATGAGTCAGGCAGCATGAGCCAGGAAGTCCTGCTCGTCACCGGCCTGTCGGGGGCCGGCAAGTCGACGGTGTTGAAGACGCTGGAGGATCTGGGCTGGGAGGTCGTCGACAATCTGCCGCTGGTCCTGCTCGACCGGTTGCTCGACGCGCCGCTGCCGGCGGGTGTGGACGGGCGGCGGCAGCGGCTGGCGCTGGGGATCGGTGCGCGGACACGCGACTTCGATCCGGCGCGGATCGTCGACCGGATCGGGCGGATGCGTGAGGATCACGGGCTGGAGGTCGGGATGCTGTTCCTCGACTGCGCCGGCGCGGAACTGGAGCGGCGCTATTCGGAAACGCGGCGGCGGCATCCGCTGGCGCTCGATCGCCCGGCGGCGGACGGGATCGCGTATGAGCGCGAGTTGCTCGCGCCCTTGCGGGATTTCGCCAACCGCCTGATCGACACGACCAGCCTGAACGCGCACGCATTGGGCTTGCAGGTGCGGCGGTCGTTCGGAGACGAGCAGGGTGGCGAGCCGGTGCTGTCGGTGATGTCGTTCGGTTTTTCGCGCGGCCTGCCCCGCGATGCCGATCTGGTGTTCGACATGCGATTCCTGCGCAACCCGCACTGGGTGCCGGACCTGCGGCCGGGCACCGGGCTGGACGCGGCGGTGGCCGATTATGTTGCCGCGGACCCGGCGTACGAGGAGGCGGTATCGCGGATCGAGGGACTGCTGGCGCTGCTGATCCCCCGCTACCGCGCGGAGGGGAAGGCGTACGTAACGGTGGCGATCGGGTGTACCGGAGGGAGACACCGGTCGGTCCATGTCGCCGAACGGATCGGCGGCTTCTTGCGCGGACGCGGATTTTCCCCCACGGTCCGGCATCGTGATTTGGAGGCGGCACCGCAGGACTCGCTGGAGGGTCCACGGTTGCGTCGGCAAGGATAGAATAGCCAGTTTATGATCGGGTTGGTTCTTGTGACCCACGGGCGACTCGCGGACGAGTTCGTGACCGCGATGGTGCACGTCGTCGGCCCGCAGGAGCGTGTGGCGACGATCGCGATCGGTCCGGACGACGATATGGAGGAACGCCGCGCCGACATCGCCGCGGCGATCGCGGCGGTCGATGCCGGCCGCGGCGTGATCGTGCTGACCGACCTGTTCGGCGGCACCCCGTCCAATCTCGCGATCAGCCTGATGGAACGTGGCCGGGTCGAGGTGATCGCGGGCATGAACCTGCCGATGCTGATCCGGCTGGGCTCCGCGCGCAAATCCATGAAGGTGGTCGATGCGGTCGCCGCCGCGCGCGAGGCGGGTCGTAAATATATTTCGGTGGCGTCCGAGGTTCTGGGAGAGGCCGCGGCATGAGCGTGCAGCGCACGGTGCAGATCACCAATCGGCGTGGCCTTCATGCGCGCGCCTCCGCCAAGTTCGTGACGCTCGCCGCCGCGCTGCCGTGCGAGGTCCATGTCTGCAAGGACGACGGTTCGGTGACGGGCACGTCGATCATGGGGCTGATGATGCTGGGCGCCGCGATGGGCGACAGCATCACGATCCGCGCGACCGGCGACGGCGCCGAGGAAGCGGTCGGCAAGCTCGCCGAACTGGTCGAGGCCAAGTTCGGCGAGGACTGACCTCTCCGATCGTCACCGTCATGCCGCGCCAGATCACCGCCTATTCCAACCCGCTCGTGAAGAGCGTCCGCGACCTGCGCGACAAGCGTCACCGGCGGGAGCAGCGGCGGTTCCTGGCCGAGGGACTGCGCATCCTGACCGAGGCACGCGAGGCCGGGCGGTTGCCGGTGATGCTGTTCTTCGCCGCGGCGAGCGCGGGGCATCCGCTAGTCCGCACGCTGGTCGACGAGGTGGAGCGCGCGGGCGGCGACGCGATCGAGACGACGCCGGACATCCTGTCGAAATTGTCGGGCAAGGATAATCCGCAGGCGGTGGTCGGGGTGTTCGAGGAGTTCGAGATCGGATTGGCCGATCTCGACCGGACGCAGGCGGGCATCTGGCTGGTTGCGGAGCGACTGCGCGATCCGGGTAATCTCGGCACGATCCTGCGCACCGGCGACGCTGTCGGTGCGGGGGGGCTGATCCTGGTTGGCGAGTGCGTCGATCCTTTTTCTGTCGAGGCGGTCCGCGCGAGCATGGGGGCGCTGTTCACGGTGCCGGTCGTCCGGTGCGAGTGGGGGGATTTTCTCGTGTGGCTGCGAAAGGGTCCGGGGCAGTTGGTCGGCCTGAGCCTCGACACCGAAGATGACTACCGTGCCGCTGAATACGCCGCACCGACCTTTCTGCTGACGGGCAACGAAGCGCAGGGGATGCCGGACGGCTATGCCGCGGCGTGCGATTTGCTGGTCAAGATCCCGATGCTGGGCAAGGCGGACAGCCTGAACGCCGCGGTCGCGACGGCGGTGATGGCGTACGAGGTGCTGGCCCAGCAGCGGGGGTAATCACTCGTCCAGCATCGCCGAGGTGATGCCGTGCGGGTCGAGGATGAATTCGCGGGTCAGGCGATAATGATCGGTCTCCTCCAGTTCCACCGCGTCGAGGCCGCCGCGCGACATCTGGAGCAGCGCCGCGCCCGGCAGCGCCATCAGGATGGGCGAGTGGGTCGCCATGATGACCTGCGTCCGGCCCTCGTTCTGCATCCGTCGCAGCAGTTTCAGGAAGTCGAACTGGCGCTTGGGCGACAGTGCGGACTCGGGTTCGTCGAAGATGAAAAGACCGGGGCGGGTACAGCGTTCCTCGAAGAAGCGCAGGAAGCCTTCGCCGTGGGAGTGGGACAGGAAGTCCGCTGACGGACTGCCGGCCGCGTCCAGATATCGGGCGACGGTGAAGAAACTCTCGGCGCGGAAGAACCAGCCCTGCCCGATCCGGGGCAGCCATGCGGCCTTCAACGCACGGGCCAGGTCGCCGCCGCCACGTTCGATGGCGGTGCTGTGGTCGACGGCACGATAGCCGGGACCGCCGCCGCCCTCGTCAAATCCGGCAAGGACGGCGATCCCTTCGAGCAGCGTCGACTTGCCGACGCCGTTCTCGCCGACGAGGATCGTGACGGGTGCGTCGAATTGCAGCTCGAACGGCCCGCGCGCGAACAGCGGCAGGCAGAACGGGTAGGCGGCGTGATCGACCAAGGCGTCCGGGTCGATCCACACGCGCTTGAGATAGGGTGGCGGGAGCGTGGTGTGACGGCCCCGCGCCATCCCTATTCCACCGCGCTGATGAGTTTGGCGAGCGGGCGCGGGCTGCTCTCGACCAGCGGCAACGGTTCGATCGTCTTGCCGGCCGTATCGATATTCAGCGCCTCGAACCGCTTCGCGGAGGTCAGGACCTGGCTTTCGAGGCTGCCGACAAATGCGTTGTAGGCGGTGTTTGCGGTTTCGAGGTTGCGGCCGAGCTTGGTGATGTGCTCGCCCATCTTGGACAGGCGGATGTAAAGCTCCTTTCCAAGCGCGCCGATCTCCTCCGCCTGCTTGGCCAGCTTTTCCTGTCGCCAGACGGCCGAGACGGTGCGGGCGATGGCGATGAGGTTGGTCGGGGTGGCGAGCAGCACGCGCTTGTCGAAGGCGAAGTCCCAGAGGGTCGGGTCATGCTCCAGCGCGGCGGACAGGAAATGTTCGCCGGGGACGAACATAACGACATAATCGGGGGCGTCGTCGAACTGGTTCCAGTAGCTCTTGTTGCCAAGGCCGTTGACGTGCGCGCGCATCGAGGCGGCGTGGCGCGAGAGCCCGAGTTGCCGTTCGGCATCGTCGACCGCGCCGAACGCGTCCTGATAGTCGTTGAGCGACACCTTGGCGTCGATCACCAGTGACTTGCCACCGGGCACGCGGACGATGGCGTCGGGGCGGAGGCGACCACCCTCCCCGTCCGACACGCTGACCTCGGTCTGGAAGTCGGTGTGTTCTGAAAGGCCGCAATTCTCGAGCACGTTGCGCAACTGCTGCTCGCCCCAGCGACCGCGTGCCTTGGGGGCGTTGCGCAGCGCGTTGACCAGCTTCGATGCCTCGTTGCGGACGGTTTCCTGTCCGACACGCATCGATTCCATCAAACCGGTGAGATTGCCGAACGCGTCGCGGCGCTCCGCCTCCGCCTTCCCGACGCCCTCCTCGTAGCGTTGCAGGCGGTCGTGGACCGGTTGCAGCAGCGCGGCAAGCCGCTGGCCCGACGTATGCTCGGATTCGGTGAAGCGGGCCTGCGCACGTTCGAGGAACTGCGCCTGTGCACCCTCCAGCGCACGGGCGGCGGCGGCACCGAACTGCGCGGTCATGGCTTCGCGCGCCTCGACGAGGTGGCGGATCGTCTGTTCGGCGGCGGCCTGACGCTCCTCGCTCTGCGCGCGCAAGGAGGCGAGGTCCTGCATCGCGCCGCGGGCCTGCTCCAATTGATCGACGACCGCTTCGTGCGCGGCGATGCGTTCGGCCGCCTGCGCGCGGTGCCAGGCGAGTTCCTGCAGCGCGTCGTTGCGTTCGCGCTCAACCGCGTCACGCGCCTGCCGGACGATGTCGAGATCGGCGGCGCGGGTGTTGGCGACGGCGAGGTCGCTGGCGAGCTTGGCGACGCTGCGGCTGGCGACGATCCAGCCGATCGCGAGGCCGACCAGCACCGCGAGGATGCCGACGATCAAAAGGTCCGGGGTCATGCGTCAGGCCCCGAAGTGGAGGAAGTGGAGGGTCTGGCGCATCGTTTCGTCTTTCGTTCGCGGCATGCAGGGACGCGACCCGTCCGATATCGGACCGGCGCAGGGAACGTAGCAGGAACGCCGCCGGTGCGACAGCGCAAAACCGCGTCAGCCGTTGCGGCGCATCTTCGTCAGCTTCTTCATGAGCATGTCGCGCTTCAGGCGGGAGATGTGGTCGATGAAGAGGATGCCGTCGAGATGGTCGATCTCATGCTGCATGCAGGTCGAGAGCAGCCCGTCCAGTTCCTCTTCATGCGTCTGGCCGTCGAGATCGAGCCAGCGGACCCGGCAGCGCGCGGGGCGCTCGACCTCGGCATATTGCTCCGGGATCGACAGGCAGCCCTCGTTGTAGCGGGCGACATCCTCGCTGACCGACAGGAGTTCGGGGTTGATATAGGCGTGCGGGTCGCGGACCGGCTTGCCCTCCTCGTCCTCCTCCGACTGGAGATCGATGACGACGACGCGGCGTTCGACGCCGACCTGCGTCGCGGCGAGGCCGATGCCGTGCGCGGCGTACATCGTCTCGGTCATGTCGGCGACGAGGGTGCGGACGGTGTCGTCGACGGTCTCCACCGGTGCTGCGACGGCGCGGAGGCCGGGATCGGGAACTTCGAGAATGGTGAGGACGGTCATGCGCGCCGGATGCCGACGAACCGCCGAACCGTCAAGCATGCCCCGTTCCGGGACCGGCCGCGATCATCCTGCTTTACCCGGTACACGATCATTTGTAGGCGGCCGTGCAAAGGGGTTTCATCAATGAACAGGCTATTCAAACTTGCGGCCATGAGCGCAGCGTCGGTCGTGGTCCCGGGTACGGCCACGGCGGCGGTGATCTTCGAACGCGCCACGGGCGCCACCAACATCGTCGTGCGGGTCGATGGTGGCCGTCCCGACGTGTCGTCGATCAATGACGGGATCACCGCCCCCGGAACGCTGTCGATCGTCGATGCGGCCAGTCGGATGGGAACATCCTCGACCGCCCGTGCGGCGTCCAGCATCATCGCGGAGTTTACGTCGTCCGCGTCGGCGACGATCGCCTTCGATCAGGCGACGGGCTATACCGGACCGGGCACCGCCGTCGCAGTGGCGGTCGGCGTGCTGTTCTACGATTTCGTGCTGACGACGCGGTCCGACATCTTGCTGAACGGAACGGTCGCGACCAGCGGCGAAGACGCGGTGCCGCTGGGGCAGAGGATCGGCATTACGGGCAGCGGTGGCGCTGCGCTGTTCGACAGCGGCCGGATCGCTGGCCCGTTCGCCTCGACGGTGACGCTGGGTGCGGGTCGCTACAGTATGTTCGTCGGCGACCTGACGACGAATGTGGTCGGCAACGATCCCGACGACGCGTTGGGCGCATCGACGGGCAAGACGCTCAACAGCCGCTATTCGATCGCCATCACCGACGCCGCAACGGTTCCCGAGCCGGCGAGCTGGGCACTGATGATCGCCGGGTTCGGGATGGTCGGCGGCGCGATCCGTCGACGCGCGTCGGTCAGGATACGGGGCGCCGCGCTCTGAGCGCCTGCGCCAGCGTGCCTTCGTCGAGATAGTCGAGTTCGCCGCCGACCGGCAGGCCGTGGGCGAGCTGGGTGACGCGCACCGGGAAGCGCTCGATCCGCTCGGCGAGATAGTGGGCGGTCGTCTGCCCCTCCAGCGTGGCGTTCATCGCCAGCACGACCTCGTCGATGCCGCCCTGTTCGATGCGGCGGACGAGCGCGTCGATCGACAGGTCCTCGGGGCGAACACCTTCGAGCGCGGACAGCCGGCCGCCGAGCACGTGGAAGCGGCCGGGGAACAGGCGCGAGCGGTCGAGCGCCCAGAGGTCGGCCACCTCCTCCACCACGCACAACGCGCGGGAATCGCGGCGCTGGTCGGCGCAGATCGAGCAGGGATCCGTGGTGTCGACGTTGCCGCAGGTGGAGCAGGTCGCCAGCCGCTCCTCGACCGCAGCCAGCGCGGTCAGCAACGGACCGAGCGCCGCCTCCCGCTTCTTGAGCAGATGCAGCACCGCGCGACGGGCGGATCGGGGGCCGAGCCCGGGCAGGCGGGCGAGCGCCTGGGTCAATGCTTCGATCTCGGGAGAGGCCATGTCGGGAACAGATAGGGGGTTGCGTCCGCCTCCGCCAGCGTGTCGAGAGCGTGCCCATGCGGATCGTTTTCATGGGAACGCCGGAATTTGCGGTGCCGACGCTCGACGCGCTGGTCGCGGCCGGACACGACGTGGTGGCAACATACAGCCAACCGCCGCGACCGGGCGGACGACGCGGTCGCGAATTGGTCGCGTCGCCGGTGCAGCGACGCGCCGAGGTGCTCGGCATCGCGGTGCGGACGCCGGTGTCGCTCCGGACCGCGGAGGCGCAGGCGGAGTTCGCGGGCTGGAACGCCGATGTCGCGGTCGTCGCGGCGTACGGGCTGATCCTGCCGCGCGCGGTACTGGATGCGCCGGTGCATGGCTGTCTGAACGTGCACGGATCGCTGTTGCCGCGGTGGCGCGGGGCGGCGCCGGTGCAGCGGGCGATCCTGGCGGGCGATGCCGAGACGGGCGTCGGGATCATGCAGATGGAGACCGGGCTGGATACCGGTCCCGTACGGCTGGAGGGGCGGACCCCGATCGACGCCAAGACGGCGGGTGAACTGACGGCCGAGTTGGCGACGCTCGGCGCGCGGTTGATGGTCGCGGTGCTGGGTGACCTTGCCGGGCACCCGCCCGTGCCGCAGCCGGAGGACGGCGTCACCTATGCCGCGAAGATCGACAAGGCCGAGGCGCGGATCGACTTCGCGCAGGATGCGGTGGAGATCGAGCGGCTGGTGCGGGCGATGAACCCGGCGCCGGGGGCGTGGTTCGAGGTGGCGGGCGAGCGGGTCAAGGTGCTGGCGGCGGAGGTGATGGGTGCGATCCCCGCGCTTAGCCATCCCGGTCACTCCGCCAGTCTCCCCGGCAAAAGCTGGGGTCTTTCCGGGAAGAGCGAGACGACTGCCGCGCGAGACCCCAGCTTTCTCTGGGGTGACGGCGGCTGTGACGGGGAGAGCGGGGATGACGGGATCGCTATAGGCCCCGGCATCACCCTCGACGACGCGCTGACGATCGCGTGCGGCTCGGGCGCGATCCGGCCGACGCTGGTGCAGCGGGCCGGGCGCGGGGTGACCTCTGCCGACGATCTGCTGCGGGGCTTTCCGATCCCCGTCGGGACCCAGCTTTGACGCGGTTCGCGTTGACGGTGGAGTTTGACGGCCGGCCCTTCATGGGCTGGCAGCGGCAGTCGCACGGACCGTCCGTTCAGGGTGCGCTGGAGGCGGCGGCGTTCGCGGTGACTGGCGAAGAGGTGGCGGTGCATGCTGCGGGGCGGACCGATGCCGGCGTGCATGGGCTTGCGATGCGGGCGCATTGCGATGTCGCGAAGCCGTTTGCGGCGTTCCGCCTAATGGAGGCGCTGAATGCGCGCTTGCGGCCGCATCCGGTGGCGGTGATGGCGTGCGAGGAGGTCGCGGACGATTGGCATGCGCGCTTCTCCTGCATCGGGCGGGCGTATGAGTATCGGATCGTCAACCGGCGTGCGCCGCTGACATGGGAGGCCGGGCTGGCATGGCAGGTCCCGCAGCCGCTGGACGAGGACGCGATGGCGGCAGCGGCGGCGATGCTGGTGGGGCGGCATGACTTCACCACCTTCCGGTCGGCGCATTGTCAGGCGGACAGCCCGGTGCGGACGCTGGACGTGCTGGCGGTGGAGCGCAACGGCGACCGGCTCGCGGTGAAGGCGGCGGCACGGTCGTTCCTGCATCATCAGGTGCGGTCGATGGTCGGGTGTCTGGCACTGGTCGGCATGGGGCGGTGGGCGGTGGACGATGTAGGGGCTGCGCTGGCGGCGCGCGACCGGTCGCGGCTGGGGCTGAATGCGCCGCCCGACGGGTTGTTCTTTGTCGGGGCGGTGTATCCCAATAGCGTAACGACGTGACGTTGGCCCATCCGGTCGGAGCGCACCAAACTTGTCGAGGGGTTCGCGCATCATCTGTGCTTCAACAGGCTCACCGCGAACGGATCAAGCCGATGTGACCACGCTGCGAGGTTTTGCGCGAAAAGGAATAGGAACGGGCCGCCAAGGGCCAAGATTTCCTTCGGCCTGATTACCCAGAACCTCTTTCCTGCCTTTACGTCGTGCGTGACAATCTCCCCGACGGGATCGGTCGGGTCTGGATCAACGGCTCAGGCAGGCTGCGAGTTCGACGTGGGTGGACCAGCGGAACTGGCCGACCGGCTGGACCCAGTCGATGCGCCAGCCCTCCTCGACCATCGACTTCGCATCGCGGGCGAACGTCGCGGGATTACAGGATACATAGGCGAGACGCGGCGTCTTGCAGGCGGCGAGCGCGGCGGCCTGTTCGCGCGCACCGGCGCGGGGCGGGTCGATGACGATTGCATCGAAGCGATCGAGTTCCGCCACCGTCAGGGGCCGGCGATAGAGGTCGCGATGTTCGGTGAAGACCGGCAACTGGCGGGCATGCGCGGCGGCCTTCAGCCCCATCAGCGCGTCGCGGGCGCCCTCCGCCGCGTAGACCTTTGACGGCAACGCGAGCGCGAAGGTGCCGAGGCCCGCAAACAGGTCGGCGACGGTGCGCGCTCCGGCCGTCGCTTCGCGGACGGAGGCGACCAGCGCGTCCTCCCCCTCGCGCGTGGCTTGCAGGAACGATCCGGGGGGCAGCGCGACAGGGATGCCGCCGAGCGTGATCGTCACCGGCTGCGGCTCCCAGCGCGCTTCGGGACCTTGGCCGTCGTCGACGCAGAAGCGCGCGACCTTGTGCCGGTCGCAGAAGCTGGTGAGCGCCTCGGCGGCGGTCAGTCCCTCCGGCGCGAAGCCGCTGACGAGGACGTCGGGCCCTTGATCGGACAGCGTCAGGTGCACATCGGCGCGCCGCTTGAGGCCCAGCTTCTGGAACAGCGCACGCAGCGGGGCGACGAGGGCGAACAGTTCGGGCGCGAGGATGTGGCATTCGCGCATGTCGACGACGCGGTGGCTGCCCTCGGCGGTGAAGCCGAGCACTCCGCGTTCCGCGTGGAGCGTCGCGCGGCGGCGGGTGTTGGGCGGCGAGACGATCGCGGGGCGGATCGGTGCGCTCAGCCCCTGCCCGTCCAGCGCCGATGCGATGCGGTCGGTGACGAAGCCGGCATAGCTCTCCTCGTCGAGATGCTGGAGCTGACAGCCGCCGCATTGCGGGAAATGGCGGCATGGCGGCACCTGATGGTGCGGGCCGGGGATGACCTCGAAATTGTCGGTCAGCGTGTCGCCGGGGGCGGCGAAGGGGGCGTGGCGGCCGTCGTCGGCGACGCCGTCGCCGGGCGCGGCGACGCGGAGGATGGTGCTCATCGGACGCGCGATAGCGCGGCGGCGAGGTCGTCGGCAATGAAGGACCGTCCACAACGCCTCGCGGCCTCTCCGTGCAGCCATACCGCGGCGCAGGCGGCGGCGAACGGATCGAGGCCGCTCGCCAGCATCGCCCCGGTCGCGCCGGCCAGCACGTCGCCGGTGCCGGCGGTCGAGAGCCAGTCGTTGGCGTCGCCGGCGACCACCGCGCGGCCGTCAGGTGCGGCGATGACGGTGTTGGGGCCTTTGTAGATCACGATGGCGTCGGCGCGGGCGGAGGCGGCGCGGGCACGGTCGATCTTGCTCGAATGGGTGTGGCCGAACAGCGCCTTGAACTCGCCGGCATGGGGTGTGAGGATCGCCGGCGCATGGCGCGATGCGTCGGGGTCGAACAGATGCAGCGCGTCGCCGTCGATCACCAGCGGGCGGCGGCTGGCGAGCGCGGCGGTGAGGCGCGCGCGGGCGGTATCGTCGCGGCCGAGGCCGGGGCCGATCACGACCGCGCCGATGCGGGGATCGTCGAGGGCGGCGTCGCTGTAGGTCTTGCGGACGAGCGCGTGCGGGATGCCGTCGGCGTCGCCGAGATGCAGGACGTAGCCCGCGCCGGCATGCATCGCGGCGAGACTGGCGAGATCGCTCGCGCCCGGCATCGCGCCCGCGACGACCGCGACCATGCCGCGCGTGAACTTGTGCGAGTCGGGCCCGGGTTCTGGGAGATCGGGGGCCGACAAGACGAAGGTTGTGCTGCCCTCACCCTCCCCTTTCCCGGAGGGAGCCAGGATGTCGATGATGCGAACGTTACGGCTGTAGCGGGCGGCGGGCTGGAGGAGGTGTGCGGGCTTGGCGTGGCCGAGCGCCAGCGTCAGGTCGGCGGCGGGCGGTTTGGTCAGGACGCCGCCGTCGTCGGTGGCGACGCCGCTGGGCAGGTCGACCGCGATCAACAGGCGCGCGGACGCGGCCAGCCGATGAAGATGGTGCGCGACATCGTCGGCGAGCGGGCGCGACAGGCCGGTGCCGAACAGCGCGTCGACAAGGATCGGTGCGGGCGCGGCATCCGCCAGCCGCTCGACCGCGCCGGTCCAGCGGTCGGCAGCGGCGCGGGCGAGATCGGTGGCGGGTGGAGCGGACGCGGCCACGCGCACCGGGTGCCCCGACTCCGCAAGCCGAAGCGCCGCGACATAGCCGTCGCCGCCATTGTTGCCGGGGCCGCAGAGGATCAAGACTTCCGCCCCCGCAGCGAGGCGGCGGACGGCTGTGGCCACCCCCTGCCCGGCCCGCTCCATCAGTCCGGCGAGATCGCCATGCGCCGCTTCCGCCGCCCGCATCTGCACGGCGGTGAGGATCGGGCGCCCGGCGAGCGGGATCACGGGTTCGCCTTCACCGTGGCCGGCAAGCGGTAGCGATCACCGGCGACGTTCACCTCGATGATGCCGGGCTCGACGATCGATACCCTGGCGTCCTCGGCTCCATCCGCTGGAATGACGCCGCGGCCGTCGGTGGTGACGGTGAAGCGCCGGAACGCGCCGTCCGGGTGGCGCAGCGTCAGGACGGTGCCGTCCTTCCCCGCTTCGCCCTGCGTCTGTTCGACGGTGCAACTGCGCGCGAGCGGAGCGTTGCCGCGCGCGCAGAGAATACGGCCATCCTCCGCCGCGGCGACACCCTGCTGCGCCTCGGCGTTGGCCAGCACCTCCGTGTCGGTGGTGCTGCCCTGGCTGCACGCGGCGAGCATAAGAGCGCCGACCACCGGCCCAATGCTTCCGCGCAGGCGGGAGTACTGCGATTGGTCGTCCGTCCGCAGCCCTGCCTGCCTCACTGGATGCCCGCCTTCGGGGGCAAACATATCAGATGTCGGCATAGACATGCGTCTCCGCCTGCGCGCCCGGATGCGTCAGCGCGCCCTTGTAAGCAGGGCCGACGTTGCGGGCGTAGCGCCACAGCACGCCCGACTGATAGTCGTTGGTTCGCGGCTGCCAGCGGGCGCGGCGTTCGGTCAGCACGGCATCGTCGACCAGCAGGTCGATCGTCCCGACCTCCGCGTCGATACGGATCGTGTCGCCGTCCTCGACAAGGGCGATCGGGCCCCCCTCGGCCGCTTCGGGGCCGACATGGCCGATGCAGAAGCCACGTGTCGCGCCCGAGAAACGGCCGTCGGTGATGAGCGCCACCTTCTCGCCCATGCCCAATCCGTAAAGCGCCGCGGTGGTCGACAGCATCTCGCGCATGCCGGGGCCACCCTTCGGCCCTTCGTAGCGGATGATGACGACTTCGCCCTCGACGATCGAGCGGGCCTCGACCGCGGCGAAGGCGTCCTCCTCGCAGTCGAAACAGCGCGCAGGGCCCTCGAACTGGAGGCGATGCATGCCTGCGACCTTCACGATCGCACCATCGGGGGCGAGGCTGCCGCGCAGGCCGACGACCCCGCCGGTCGGGCTGAGCGGCGTCTTGACGTCGTAGATGACCTTCTGGTCGGGATTCCACGTCACTTGATCGATATTCTCGCCCAGCGTCTTGCCGGTCACCGTGATGCAGTCGCCGTTCAGCAGTCCGCCGGCCAGCATCGTCTTCATCAGCATGTAGACGCCGCCGGCCTCGTACATATCCTTGGCGACATACTGCCCGCCGGGCTTCAGGTCGGCGATGTAGGGCGTGGACTTGAACGCCTCCGCCACGTCGAACAGGTCGAAATCGATCCCCGCCTCGCTCGCCATCGCCGGCAGATGCAGCGCGGCGTTGGTGGAGCCGCCGGTGGCGGCCACCACGCGCGCGGCGTTGATGAAGGCTTCGCGCGTGCAGATGTCACGCGGGCGGAGATTGCGGGCGACCAGTTCCATCACCTGCGCACCCGCCGCCACCGCGATCTGCTCCCGCGTGGAATAGGGCGCCGGCACCATGTTGCTGTTGGGCAGCGAGAGGCCGATCGCCTCGCCGACGCAGGCCATCGTGTTCGCGGTGAACTGCCCCCCGCATGCGCCATGGCCGGGGCAAGCGACCTTTTCAAGCGCGTGCACCTCCTCGATCGGGCATGCGCCGGCGGCGTATTTTCCGACGACCTCGAACACGTCGACGACGGTCACGTCGCGCTCCTTGTACCGGCCGGGCAGGATCGATCCGCCATAGACGAAGATCGACGGAATGTTCAGGCGGAGCATCGCCATCATCATGCCCGGCAGCGACTTGTCGCACCCCGCAAAGCCCACCAGCGCGTCGTAACAGTGGCCGCGCACCGATAGTTCGACCGAGTCCGCGATCACCTCGCGGCTGACCAGCGACGCCTTCATGCCCTGATGACCCATCGCGATGCCGTCGGTGACGGTGATGGTGTTGAAGCGACGCGGCAGGCCGCCGCCCTGGATCACGCCGGCTTGCGCCGCATCCGCCTGCCCATCAAGCGTGGTGTTGCACGGTGCGGAGTTGTTGCCGGCCGAGGCCAGTGCGACGAACGGACGCGCAATCTCCTCCTCGGTGATTCCCATCGCGTAGTAATAGGAGCGGTGCGGAGCGCGTTCCGGACCGACGGAGACATGACGGCTGGGGAGCCGGGCCTTATCGAACTGAGTCATGGCGACAGCCTATGTCGCGCCGAGGGTCCGTGGCGCAAGCTTCTTTCACGGTGCGCGTCATCGACCCGCCCCGATGAACGCCACGTCACTTTTGTTATTTGAAACAGGCTTCTTCTCTTGAAAGGATAGAACCAATGTATATCAATGATCGCGCCAACGACCTTGGCAGGGGAAATAGGGGCAATGATCTGGCCGGGCGCCGCAACGAGGGAGATGCCAGCGTGAGCGGCCTTGCCCGCCGTGGCGTTCTGCTGGGTGCGGCCATCGGAACGCTCCCGCTCGCGGTGCTGGGGGGCACCCGGGCAGGAGCGGCAGACACATCGTCGGGCAGCACTGTCATTGTGTCGACCTGGGACTTCGGCGCTGCCGCCAATGCGGCGGCGATCGCGCGGCTGAAGGCGGGCGGCACACTGCTCGACGCGATCGAAGCGGGCGCTCGCGTGCCGGAGGCGGACCCCTCGAATCATTCGGTGGGCTATAGTGGTTATCCCGATCGCGACGGCCATGTCACGCTCGACGCCGTCATCATGGACGACCGCGGCCATGTCGGCGCGGTCGCCGCACTGGAGGACGTGATGCACGCGGTGTCTGTCGCCCGCGCGGTGATGGACAAGACGCCGCACACCTTCCTGGTCGGACCGGGCGCGAAGCAGTTCGCGCTGGCGCAGGGCTTCCCCACCCGCAACCTGCTGACACCGGAGTCGGAGAAGGCGTGGCGCGAGTGGCTGAAGACCGCGCGCTACAAACCGGAAGCGAATATCGAGAACCGCATCGGCGGGACGCGCGGATCGGCGCTGGATCACGATACGATTGGCATCATCGGGCGCGGCGCGGACGGCCGGTTCGCCGGAGCGTGCACGACATCGGGCATGGCCTTCAAGATGCGGGGCCGGGTGGGCGACAGTCCACAGGTCGGGTCCGGCCTGTTCGTGGAGGCCGGCGTCGGTGCGGCCACCGCGACGGGTGTCGGCGAAGAGGTCACACGGATCGCAGGCACGGCGCGCGTCGTCGCGTCCATGCGCGGCGGGATGGGCGCCAAGGCGGCCTGCCGGGAAGCGGTGGAGCATATCGTGCGACTGCGCGGCGATGCCGTGCGGGACGCGCAGGTCGGCTTCCTGGCGATCGATCGGCATGGCGGCGTCGGCGCGTTCGCGCTGCAACCGGGATTTACTTACGCAATGACGGACGGCGACGGCGCGACGACGATCGTGCCGGCCGACAGTCTCAGGCGAAGTTGACGGATCAAGCGGCCGCAGGGGGCGGTCGCTGGATCGGCGCACCGCGATGCGGGCGTCGATCCGAAGGGGGGAAACGACGTGAAGACGATCATGAGGTTGATGGCGACGAGTTGTCTCGTTGCGGTGGCGGCGACGCCGAGCTGGGGGCAGACGGCAGAGACGGTGCCGTCGGTAACGGGCGATCCGGTCGCGGACGCGAAGCTGATCGCGGAACGTGATCGCACCGGACCGCCAAGTGCGGACGAGATCATCGTCACCGGGACGCGCATCGTACGCCCCAACATAAAATCGGCCGCGCCCATCGTCACGGTCACCGCGGCGGAAATAGCGGCACAGGGCGCGACGACGATCGAGGAAGTACTGAACCGTCTGCCCCAGGTTCAGCCGAATTCCGAACAGAACTATGCCGATTCGAACGGCCTGCAGCGGGTGAAACTCCGGAGCCTCGGCTACGAGCGGACATTAACCCTCATCGACGGCATGCGGCTCGGAATCGGCAACGCATCCAGCGATGTCGGGATCGTACCCAATGCACTGGTCGAGCGGATCGACGTACTGAGTGGCGGCGCGTCGTCGGTTTACGGGTCGGACGCCGTGTCGGGCGTGGTGAACTTCATCCTGAAGAAGAACTTCGACGGCATCCGGCTGGACGCCAATTACAGCTTCTACAACCACAACAACAAGCCGAACGCCGTTACCGATGCCGCGGCGCGGTCATTCTTTCCGTCAGTGTCGGGCATGACGAACGACGGCGGTCGATCCAACGTCACACTGTCGCTCGGCAAGAATCTGTTCGGCGGCGCGGTCAATCTGACCGGGTTCGCCAATTACCGCCAATCGAACCTTCTCCGCCTCGCCGACCGCTCCTACGCGGCCTGCGAAGCCGTTCAATCCGTCCGGGACGGACCGCTATCCTGTTCGGCGGCGACGTTCACGGGGGCGGGAACCATCATTCCGCAATCGGGCCCGAACCGCGGTCGCGTGCTCGTCAACAACCCCGATGGTTCGCGAACCCTCGTCCCGATCAATTCCCGGCCGGGAACCGCCGCGAACCCCTTCGACGGCTTCAGTTTTCAACGTGAATTCGAACGGATCAACACCGGCGGCTTCTTGAACGTCAGGGTTTCCAGCGATATCGAGCTTTATTCCTCGGCACTGTTCTACCGTGACAAGTCGCGCAACCCTCAACTCAACCGTACGCTCAATTTCGGCGCCTATGGATTGGCGCCCTATTCGCTGCCCTGCAACAACCCGTTCCTCTCCGCCGCGCAGGCCCAGACGATCTGCGGCGCCGCCGCGGGCACGGCGACGGTGGCCCCGATCGACCTGCGCTACCGGTTCGACGGGACGCAGCCCGTCTATGACCGGTTCGTCAACAAGGGCATGCGGATCCAGGGCGGGCTGAGAGGCCGCGTCCTCGACAACGTCTGGAACTACGACGTCGCCTTCGTCTACGCCAAGAGCAAGCAGAGCGCGTTCGGTCGCGCCAATCCCGATTATGCCCGCGTCAACCGCGCGCTGGACGTGACGCTGGTCGGTGGAGTGCCGACGTGTCGCTCGGTGGTGAACGGGACCGATCCCGCCTGCGTCCCGTTCAACGCGTTCATTCCCGGCAACAGCGACACCGCGTTCAACGAATATCTGTTCGGGCCCGGGGAGTTCAACTTTTCCAATACCCGGTTCACGACCCTGCCACGCCTGTGGCAGGTGCTGACGACCCTCAGCGGCGATCTCGGCAAATACGGCATCACGTCGCCTTTCGCGAATCAGGGCGTCGCGGTCGCAGTGGGCTCGGAGTTCCGCGCCGAACGGCAGGCGAACTCGGCGAACGCCGCCTATCGCGCCGCGTTCGGCGGAACCAACGGGGTACCGCTGACGCAAAATGTTTGGGAGGTGAACGCGGAGCTTCAGGCCCCGTTGGTCGAGGACAAGAGCTGGACGCAATTGCTTCAGGTCAACGCCGGATATCGCCTGTCCGAATACAATCGTCTGAGCGGACGGTTCAATACCTGGAAGCTGGAGGCGCTCTGGTCGCCGATCGACGACATCACGTTTCGCGGTGCCTATAACAAGGCGCAGCGCGCACCGACGATTACGCAGGCGAGTTCCGCAGTCGATATCAACTACGTAAACACCAATTCGCCAAACGATCCGTGCGCAAGCACCCCCAACCCGAACAATCCCGACGCGCTCCTGCCGCCGACGGCGACCATCGAGCAGTGCCGTGCGACCGGACTGCCCGACAACCTTTATGGCAGCCAGACGCTGAATTGCCCGGATCAGTCCTGCACGATCCGCAACGGCGGGTTCGGACTGACGCCGGAGACGGCCTATACCACGACGTTCGGCGTGGTGGTGCGACCCCGCTTTTTGCCGGGGCTGAGCCTGTCGGTCGACCGGGTCATCGTCAACCTGAGGGACTCCATCAACTTCTTCTCGGCGGCCAGCTTCCTGAACGGATGCCTGGAATTCCGGATCGACTATTACTGCCGCGGGGTGGTCCGCAATCCTGGCACCTTCACGCTGTCCAGCCCCACGACGGGCGACCCGGCCACCGGCTTCCTGGCTCAGGGGCTGTCCAACGGGTTCAAGTCCAAATTCCACAGCTGGGACTTTCAGGGCCAGTACGGCCTGGGCCTGAGCAGCGCGGGACGCCTGAGCTTCGACTTCAACGGATCGCTCGCGACACTCGTGGGCGGTCAGGACTCGCCTGACGTCGCATCACGGAATTGCAGTGGCTATTATGGTCGGTTGTGCGGCGAGAGCCTGCCGAGATGGTCGCACAGTCTTCGCACGACCTGGACGACGGTAGACGGCAACTTCAACACGTCCGTCAATTGGCGTCATACCGCACCGACGACGCTCGACACCAACGTCACGGATCCAGATCTGGGCATTCCCATCGACCCTAACCAGTTCCGGAATACCTTTGCCGGCATCGCAGCCTATGACTACATCGATCTGTCGATGAACGTCTCTATCGCCAAGCAGTTCTCATTGCGGGTTGGCGTCAACAACGTCTTTGACACAGCCCCGCCGATCGTTCCCAACAGTCGGGCCGTGCTCGGCCTGCTCCGCGCCAACACGGTCTTCCGTTACGATTTGCTCGGGCGGCAGATCACGCTGGGCGCATCGGTGAATTTCTAATCACGGACAGCCGTCGTTCCCCCGAGCGACGGCTCAACTTGCGGCCTCCACCCTTGTGGTGGGGGCCTTTTTTACGTGCGCGGTATTTGTGATGAACGAGGATCGCCGCCAACGCAGGCGATCGCAACGGATTACAATGCGGCGAGGGCTTTCGCGACGCCGTCCATCGTGAACGGCTTTTGCAGGACCGGGCGATCGCGGAAGCGCTGGTCGACGCTGTCATCGCTGCCGCCGGTCGCGAACACGAAGGGGATCCCCGCCGCGTCGAGCGCTTCGGCGACGGGAGTGCTCTTCTCACCGCCGCGCAGGTTGACGTCGAGGATCGCGGCGTCGATGCCGCCACCGTCAATCCGGCCCAGTGCGGTCGCCACGCTGTCGACGCTGCCGGCGACGCTCTGGTCGAGCACCTCGAGGAAATCCTCGAGCATCATGGCGATCAGGGGTTCGTCCTCAACGATGAGGATGTGCTTCGGGGCAGTCATCGCCTGATGCCTTAGCCTTGATTGGGACGGTGACGCAACGGTTGCGCGCCGCCCCGGTAACGCACGTCACCGATTGGCGAGCGCATCCCGAGCGGCTTCCCATAATTGCTGCACGGAGAAGGGCTTAGGCAGGAATGCGACGTTATCGAGATCGATCGATTTGCGCAGTTGCTCCTCCGCATAGCCGGACATGAACAGCACGGGCAGGTCGGGATAGCGTTCGCGGGCGTGGCGGACCATCGTCGGGCCGTCCATCGTCGGCATGACCACGTCGGAAATCAGCAGGTCTGGACGATCGATCCGGTCGAGCACCTCCAGCGCCGCCTCGCCATTGTCGGCGGTGACCACGGTATAGCCCTGCCGCGCGAGCGCGCGCTCGGCGACTGCGCGGACCATGTCCTCGTCCTCCACCAGCAGCACGGTGCCCTGCGCCCACGCCTCGCTCTTGGGCATCTCGCGGATGGCGGGCTTGGTCGGGAGAACGGGTGCCTCCGGTGCGGTGTGGACGGGGAGGTACATGGTGAAGGTGGCGCCCTGCCCCGGCCGCGAGTCCGCGAAGATCCAGCCGCCCGACTGCTTGACGATGCCATACACCGTCGAGAGGCCCAGCCCCGTGCCCTTGCCGAGTTCCTTCGTCGTGAAGAACGGCTCGAAGATCTTCGGCAGGATGTCGGCGGGGATGCCGGTGCCGGTGTCGGTGACGGATAGCGTCGTATAGTCGGCGGCGGGCAGGATGTCGGACCCCATCGCCCGCACCTCGGCCGCGGTCACGGAGCGGGTCTGGATCGTCAGCGTGCCGCCGCCGCGCGGGTGCGCGGTCATGATCGCGTCGCGCGCATTGACCGCGAGGTTGACGACGACCTGCTCCAGCTGCCCCGGATCGGCGCGGACGGGCCCCAGGTTGCGGCCGTGCGTGACGTCGAGCTTCACCGTCTCGCCCATCAGCCGCTTGAGCAGGTTCGACACCTCGGAGACGACGTCCGGCAGCTGCAACACCTGCGGACGCAGCGTCTGCTGGCGACTGAATGCGAGCAACTGGCGGGTCAGGCCGGCAGCGCGGTTGGAGTTGGTGCGGATCTGCTGGATGTCGTCATAATCGCTGTCGCCCGGCGAGTGGCGCATCAGCATCAGGTCGCAATGGCCGAGGATCGCAGTCAGGATGTTGTTGAAATCATGCGCGACACCACCGGCGAGCTGGCCGACCGCCTGCATCTTGGTCGCCTGCGCCACCTCGCGCTTCAGGCGGCTCTCCTCGCTATTGTCCTTCAGGCTCAGCAGCACCGCGGCATCGCCCAGCCCCCGTGCGCCGGCGATCGTCAACGCGACCGGCTCGTCGGGATGATCCTTCAGCCGCACCGCCATGTCGGCCGAGTGCGTCGCCCCGCCCGCGAACCGGCGGATCGCGTCAGCCACCGCCGCCTTGTCCTCCCGCACCACGAGATCACCGGGATAGAGCGGCGGCGCATGCGGATCGACGGAGGCGGCGCGGACGAACGAATCGTTCATCTGCAGGAAGCGCCCGTCGCGATCGACCAGCGCCATGCCGAACGGCATCAGCGAAACCAGGCTGCGGACATGCGCCGACGCCGACGCGCCGATCGCGGGCGCATCCTCGCGGTCGTCGAGCAGGACGATCAGGATCGGGGAATCGTCGCCCTCCAGGAACGGCACCTGCAACAGGCGCAGCGGTGTGCCCTCCAGCCCCTCGCGCTCGAACCGCAGCAGGCCACGGCTGTCGGTGATCAGGAAATGCGCGAAGTCGCGGTGGCGGATCGTTGCCTCGCCACCGGTCGCGCGCAGCGTCAGCGCACGATTGGCGGCACGGACCCGGCCGTCGCTATGCAGCAGCGCGGCCATGATCCCGACCTGTCCCAGCCGCTCACCGGACTCGCCCGCGATCAGTTGCTCGGCGGTGGTGGTAACATCCTGCTCCGGTGCGGCGGCGAAGCGCCAGACGAGCATGTCCGCTTCCTCGCCGGCGCGGGTGACGCTGGCGATCATCACGCTGCCCTCGACCACCAGGCGGTCGATCGTAGCGTTCCCGTCCCGCCAGGCGAGCCGCCCCGCCTGGCTGAGCGCGTCGACCCCACTCTCCCCGATCGGCAGCGAGGGCGGCGTGGGAAAGTCGCCGAACAGATGTTCATAGGCATCGTTGGCGCACACCAGCCGTCCGGCGCGATCGGTGACCGCGACGGCATCCGTGCTAGCGGCGGCAACGGCGCGCGTGATGTTCCAGTCGACCGCCCTGCCCTCCGGCGCGCGGGGCGGAGCAAGCAGTCGCCACGCCGCGGCGATCCCGATCAGCACTACCGCACCGCCGAGAAAGCCCGCCGCTGCGATCCAGCTTCCGGTCAGCAGCAGCACCAGCACCGCCGCCGCGATGCCGGCAGCGACAGCGATCAGCGCAGCGAGACGGACGGGGGACAGGCCGAGGGATGTCATCGCGCCAGCCTTCGGGCGGAAGTAGAGGGCTCGTCAAGCATATCCCCTCCCGCGGAGCTCCGCGGGAGGGGATAGCGGCATCACCAGATGCGGATGCGCTGGGCGGGCGGCAGATACATCGCCTGCCCCGGCTTGGCACCGAACGCCGCATACCAGGGATCGAGATTGCGGACCGTCCAGGCCCGATAGTGACCGGGCGAATGCGGGTCGGACAGCAACGTCTGTTGCAGCGCCTGCTCGCGAAACTTGATCCGCCACACCTGCGCCCAGCCGTAATAGAAGCGCTGGTCGCCCGTCGTGCCGTCGATCACCGGCGCGGGGTTGCCACCGAGCGAGCGGTGATACGCGTCGAGCGCCACCGTCAGGCCGGCGAGATCGGCGATGTTCTCACCTAGTGTCAGGCCGCCCTGAATGTGCTGGCCCGGCAAGGGCTCGTACGCGTCATACTGCGCCACCAGTGCATCGGTGAAGGCTTTGAAGCGGGTTACGTCCTGCGGTGTCCACCAGTCGGTTAGTTTGCCGGTCTCGTCATATTTGCGGCCCTGGTCGTCGAAATGGTGGCTGATCTCGTGGCCGATCACCGCGCCGATGCCGCCATAGTTGACCGCCGGGTCCGCCTTCGGGTCGAAGAAGGGCGGCTGGAGGATCGCGGCGGGGAACACGATCTCGTTCATCACCGGGTTGGCGTAGGCGTTGATCGTCATCGGCGTCATGAACCACTCGCCGCGATCGATCGGCCGGCCGAGCTTGTTCAGGTCGCGCTGGAAATCGAAGGCGTTGGCGCGCGCGACGTTGCCGACGAGGTCGTCCCGCTTGATCTGGAGCGCCGAAAAGTCGCGCCACGTCTCGGGATAGCCGATCTTCGGGGTGAAGGCGGCCAGCTTCCGGCGCGCCTTGGCCTTGGTCTCGGGCGCCATCCACTCCAGCTTGTCGAGACGATCGCCCATCGCGACGATGACGTTCTTGACCAGCGCGTCGATCGCCGCCTTGGACTCGGGCGGGAAGTATTTCGCGACATATTGCTGGCCGATCGCCTCGCCCAGTCCGCCGGAGACGGTGCCGACGCCACGCTTCCAGCGATCCTGCTGCTGCGGTGCGCCCGACAGCGTCGTGCCGTAGAAGGCGAAGTTCGCCTTTTCGATGTCGTTCGACAGATAGGGCGCGAAAGCCCGCATCACGCGCAGCGCGGCGTAGTCGCGCAGCACGGCCAGAGGCGCGTCGGCAAAAACCTTCGCCTCGCCGGTCACGGCGCTTGGCTGCGACACGATATAATAGGGGCGGCCCGCGACGCCGAGCGCCGTCATGTACGGTGCCCAGGCGATGCCGGGAGCCTTTGTGGCGAAGTCGGCGGCGGTCCAGCGATTATAGGTCTTGTCCGCGTCGCGGCTTTCGATGCGCGTCCAGTGCGCCGTCGCGATCGCCTTTTCGAGGTTCACGACCGCAGCGGCGCGCGCCTCCGCGCCCGGTTCGCCGGCGAACCCGAGCATCTTCGCGACATAGGCCTGATAAGCCGTGCGGACGGCAGCGAGCTTCGCGTCGTCCTTCAGATAATAATCGCGATCGGGAAGACCGAGGCCGGCCTGACCGAAGCTGACCGCATAGGTGTTCGGGTCCTTGTCGTCCGGGCCGACGCCCATGCCGAAGAATCCGCCGACACCCTGACGCTGAAGCTTCGCCATTTCCAGCAGCAGCGCGTCCTTGGTCGGCGCGGCCTTGATCGATGCCAGCCACGGCTTGACGGGCGTGACGCCCTTCGCATCGGCCGCGGCCTGATCCATGAAGCTGGCGTAATAATCGCCGATCTTATCGCCGGGACGCTTCGACGCATCCTCCAGAATGCCGCGCGTGCGGGTCAGCGACAGGTCCTGCAAGACGTGGAACATGCCGTAGGTGGAGCGATCGGCGGGGATCTCCGTGTTCTTGAACCACGTGCCGTTGGCATAGTCGAAGAAGTCGACACCGGGCTGAACCGCCATGTCGCGGCCGGCCATATCGAACCCGAAGGTGCCGAGTTGCGGCTTGTCGGCGGAGGCGGGAGCGACCGGACCCTGTGCGGCCTGCGCGACGGTGCGCGTTTGCTCCGCCTGACGGGCCGGGGTGGTTTGGGCTATGGCGAGAGAGGATACCGTGGAAGCGAACAGAACGAAACCAATGACCGGCTTACGCATCTAACATCCCTTGAAGGCTGTGAATGCGCGGTGTCTTACTCTTCCATCACGGCCCGTCAAACAGGACGAAATTAAATAACACGTAATGTGACGGCGAGGTCAGACCGGCTTGTGGCGATCGTGGCGGTGCCGCCATTTGCGCGCGATCCAGAGCCGCCAGCCGAGCGCCGACAGCGCATAGCCGAGGACCGACGCGGCCGCCGTCATCACGATCAGGCCGAGGCCAAAGGCCGGCCCCTTGTCCCAAAGCCAGTGCAAAGCCTGCGTCGCCCATTGCAACCAGCCGGTCGCTGCCTCCGCCGCAGGTTGGGTGAGGATGGGCACGTCGGTCCGCAGCAGCCACGCGCCAATCTGATACGCCATGATCCACAGGATCGGCGTGGTCAGCGGGTTGGTGATGAATGTCGTCAGCGCCGCGACGGGCACGTTGGCACGGAAAGGCAGGGCGAAAATCGCGGCGATGGCGATCTGCGCGACCGGGAACAGGAAGCCGGCGACCATTCCCAGCGCGACGCCGCGCGGCACCGACCGGCGGGTGAAGCGCCACAGTTCGGGCGCGAGTACCCGGTGCGCAACGGGGCGCAGCATGCGGTTGCGCTCCATCGACTCACGCGTCGGCAGGTTGCGGTGGCACCACGCCGCCGAACGCTGCCAGACGGTCGGCGGGGCTACGACGTCCGGTCCGCGCGCCATCAGCCGCGCTCGCGCATGATGCGCCCGGCCTCTCGCTTCCACTCGCGCTCCTTGATGGCGGCGCGCTTGTCGTGATCCTTGCGGCCCTTGGCCAACGCCAGCTCCACCTTCGCCCTCCCCCGACTGTTGAAGTACACGGACAGCGGGACGAGCGTCATGCCCTCCCGCGCGACCGCGCCGTGGAGCTTGTTTATCTCGCGCTCATGAAGGAGCAATTTACGGGGCCGCTTCGCCTCGTGGTTGAAGCGGTTGCCGTGGCTGAATTCGGGGACGTTGGCGTTGACCAGCCAGATCTCCGACTCCTTCACCTCGGCATAGCTTTCGGCGATCGATCCCTCGCCGAAGCGGAGCGACTTCACCTCGGTGCCGGTCAGCGCGATGCCGGCCTCGAACACCTGTTCGATGCTGTATTCGAAGCGAGCCTTGCGGTTCTCGGCGACGATCTTCTTCTTGTCGAAGGTTGCAGGTTTGGGACGCGACATGGAAGTCCGATGTAGGCAGCGGCTGCCCCGCTGGGAAGCGGCGATCGCACGATCCGGCCCGCGGCCACGGCATCGTGGCGCGGCCGATACGCAAACGGCCCCCGGTGCGCTTGCACCGGGGGCCGTCCGCAACGATGTCCGCGTAAGCGCTTAGCGCGCGTAGCGGACCGTCATGGTCCGACGGCGCATCGAGCCGCCAACCATGCCGACGCCCAGGATCATCAGCGCCCATGCCGCCGGCTCCGGCACCGCGCCCGCTGCGTTCAGCGAGAAGGTGACGTTGTCGATCGGGAACAGCGCAGGGCCGTTCTGGTTCTCTGCGCGGGTGAAGGTAATCAGCGAGATGTTGCTGAAGATGTTCGAGTATTCGATCGGCGAACGGCCTTCGCTCGGTCCGACCGGCGCAAAGAACTGCGTGCCGAGCGTTGCGCCGGCTGCGTCGAGGAACGTCAGCGTTCCGCCGGCGAAATACCCACCGCTGGCGTTCAGACCAGCGACCGTCAGGCCGAAGCCGTTCGAGGTCGTGGCGCGACCCGTCGTCGGATCGACGAAGCTGATCGTCGAGCCGCTCGAATTGACGTTGGCGTAGTTCGGGCTCGACGGAACGTTCACTGCGCCGCCGAACGTGTCCGGCAGGATGGTGAAGTCGTTCAGGACGAGGCCTTGGGTGGTGTAGAAGCTGGTATCGGTGCTCTGATCGAAGTTCACCGTGGTCTGCGCGAACGACGGCGACGCCGCGATGAAACCGGCCGCCGCAACGGCGGCGAGGATGTAGGTCTTCATAAGCGGTACTCTCCCTGAAGCCGTTAACCTCCTGTTAACGACTTGGAAGCGGTACGTTTTCAGGTTGTTAATGTTCCCAGGTAACCTCGATTATTTTCTGGGGCCACCAGTCATGTCCCGAAACGGGACGTGAGTTAGGCGATCCCGGCCGTCGCCAGCCCCTCGTCCACGGCCGTCGTCGCCGCATCGCCCGCTGGCGTCATCGGCAGGCGCAGGTGCGGCGGAAAGCCGGGCCGGACCCGTGTCATCGCGTACTTGACCGGGCCCGGCGAGGCGTCGACGAACATCGCATCGTGCAAGGCATATAGCCGGTCGTGCAGCGCCAATGCCGCATCATGATCCCCGCGCGCGCAGGCCGCCTGGAACTCGGCGCAGAGCCGCGGCGCGGCATTGGCCGTTACCGAAATACAGCCTGTTCCACCGAGCGCATTATAGGCCAGCGCCAGATCGTCGTTGCCCGACAACTGCGCGAAGCCGCTACCGAGCGCCAGCCGGTGTTGCGTCACGCGCGGCAGGACGCCGCTGGCGTCCTTGATCCCGACGAATACCGCCGGAAATGCCTGCACGATGCGGATCACCGTTGCCGGCAGGATGTCGGTGACGGTGCGGCCGGGCACGTTGTAGAGGATGATCGGCAGCGGCGTGTCGGCCGCCAGAGCCTCGAAATGGCGGAAGATCCCCTCCTGCCCCGGCCGGTTGTAATAGGGGGGCACCATCAGCGCGGCGTCGGCCCCGGCGTCCTTCGCGGCCACGAGGTTGGTGGCTGCGACCCGGGTATCGTTCGATCCCGCCCCCGCGATCACCGGCACGCGGCCCTTCGCCTGATCGACGCAGACGCGAACGACCTCGAAATGCTCGTCCTTGGTCAGCGTCGCCGCCTCCCCGGTGGTGCCACAGGCGACGAGACCGGACGAGCCTTCCGCGATCTGCCACTCGACCAGATCGCGAAATGCCGCCTCGTCAAAGGCACCGCTCGAATCGAACGGCGTGACGAGAGCAGGGATCGATCCGGAAAACATGGGAAAATGACCTTCTTCGCGCCGGTCGGCGTCAATTCGTTCAGGACAGATACGGGTCGCGGCCCTACATTGTCCACATGATCGCATCCCTGAAGTCGACCGTCCTCCTTGCCCTGTTCGCCGGTACCGCCGGCCTGCCCCAGACGCAGGAGCAGATCGAGCGCGCCAGCGTGGAGGCCGCGAACCGCGCCGCCGCCGCTGCGGCCGGGGTGACGCCGACCTCTCCGCAAGCTCGGCCGGCGATCGGCAATCCGGCGTTGGCCTCGGCGATCGCGCAGTGGCGGGCGTTGCAGCAGACCGACGCGCTGCCGTTCGACAGCTATGCCGGGTTCGTCATGGCGCATCCGGGCTGGCCGGGCGAAACCGCGAACCGTCGCGCGGCGGAGCGTCAGGCGCAGACCGCCGCGCCGGGCAACGTCGTCGCATTCTTCCGCCGCTATCCGCCGCAATCGGCCACCGGCAACGTCGCGCTGGCCCGCGCGCTGGCGGCCAGCGGCGACATCGCGGGCGCGAATGCCGCAGCGAAAGCGGCGTGGCGGATGGGGTCACTGTCGACGCAGGACGAGGGTCTGATGCTGACGCAGTTCGCCGGCGCGCTGACGCCCGAAGACCACGACGCGCGGATGGACGCGCTGCTGTGGCAGGACGCTACCGGCACGGCGCAGCGCCAACTGGGCTATACCAGCGCCGCGCAGCGCCCGATCTTTGCGGCAAGGCTGGCGTTCCGGACGAAGGCGCCCGA
This sequence comes from Sphingomonas sp. AC435, assembly GCF_979253005.1. Classification (NCBI taxonomy): domain Bacteria; kingdom Pseudomonadati; phylum Pseudomonadota; class Alphaproteobacteria; order Sphingomonadales; family Sphingomonadaceae; genus Sphingomonas; species Sphingomonas sp. AC435. The sequence goes on along the minus strand of NZ_CEEDCJ010000004.1, from coordinate 287,691 downwards.
CGCGGCGGCGATCTCCGCGGCAACGCAGGCGCTGTACGCCAACGATCCGGGCTATGTCGCGGACCGCGCGACGTGGCTGCGCAACACCTTGAGCCCCAGCGTGCGGCCCTATCTCGCGTCGCGGCCGGTACTGGCGCAGCGGCCGGGTAACGTCGAGAAATGGTACGAGGTGCTGCTGGTCAACGCCCGCGGAGCGGCGGCGGACAACCAGTGGCAGGTGGCCTACGACATCGCGCGGCAGGTCGACGACGCGTATCCGGCCGGCACCGACGTCTCGAAGAAGCCGTATGGCGAGCGCGACGATTACACGTCGCTGGTGTGGCTCGCCGGGCAGACGGCGATGAAGCAGCTCGGCCGCCCCGCCGACGCGATGCCGCTGTTCGAGCGATACGGCCGTGGCAGCATGGCGCCACAGACCCGCGCCAAGGGCTTCTACTGGGCCGGACGCGCCGCGGAGGCAGCCGGACTGGCGACCCAGGCGGCGAGCTTCTACGCGCAGGCGGCGGGTTATCGCGACCAATATTACGGGCAATTGGCGCTGGAGCGGACCGGACAGGCGCTGGTCGCGCCGCCGGCTCCGCCGGTGCCGTTGATCGCGCGGGCGCAGCGCGACGCCTTCGCCGCGCGCGAGACGGTGCAGGCGGTGCGCTTCCTCGGCCAGATCGGCGACTGGAAGGATCAGACCGCCTTCGTCCGCCAGATCGCGGCGGATGCGACGACCGATACGGATCATTGGCTGGCCGCCGACCTGTCGCGGCAGATCGCGCGACCCGATCTGGCGGTGATGGTCGGGCGTAGCGCGATGCAGAACGGCCTGACGGAGTATTCCGCCGCGGGGTTTCCCACGGTGCCGGTGCCGAGCGGATATGAGGGCCAGTGGACGCTGATCCACGCCATCGCGCGGCAGGAGAGCCAGTTCGACCGGGCGGCGATCAGCGGCGCGGGTGCGCGCGGGCTGATGCAGCTGATGCCGGCGACCGCGCGGGAGCAGGCGGGCAAGATGGGGCTGAGTTATTCGCCCGATCAGCTGACGACCGATCCCAACCTGTCGATCATGCTGGGATCGAGCTATTTCCAGCGCGTCTTCAACAATTACGGCAGCTATCCACTGGCGATCGCGGCCTACAATGCGGGCGGCGGCAACGTGAACAAGTGGCTGCGGCAGTTCGGCGACCCGCGTACGGGGGCGATCGAGTGGGTCGATTGGGTGGAGGCGATCCCCTACACCGAGACGCGCAACTATGTTCAGCGCGTGCTGGAGAATGCGGTCGTGTACGACCTGATGAACCCGGCACGCGCGCAGAGCCGCGGCACGACGCGACTGAGCTGGTATCTGGGCAAGAACCGTCCGGGTTGATGAATGCGGCGGTCCGCGTAGGAACGCGGCATGGACCGCCCTAACTACATCACTCCCGCTGGATACGCCGCCCTGCGCGCGGAATATGAGCAGCTGTTCGCGACCGAACGGCCGGCGCTGGTCGAGACGATTAGCTGGGCCGCGGGTAACGGCGACCGGTCGGAGAATGGCGACTATATCTACGGGCGCAAACGCCTGCGCGAAATCGACCGGCGGCTCGGTTGGCTGGCGAAGCGGATGAAGGCGGCCAGGGTCGTCGACCCCGCCCGGCAGGAGGACCGCGGCCGCGCGTGGTTCGGCGCGACGATCACGATCGCCGACGAGGACGACCACGAGCGCGTGCTGACGCTTGTCGGCGACGACGAGACGGATGCGGGGGCCGGGCGGATCGGCTGGAACGCACCTCTGGCCCGCGCGCTGCGGGGGGCTGCGGTGGGCGATGTGCGCCGCGTCGAGTTGCCTGCAGGTGCGCGCGAGTATGAGGTGATCGCCCTCTCCTACCCGACCGAATGAGGAACGCGGCGGGAGAGATGGCCGTTAACTCACTCGAAGGAGACGAGAAATGGCCGAAAATCCCCGCACCACCACCGCGCGCGACACCGACGATCGCGAAATGATCGAGCAGGCCGTGGCCGACTCCGCGGACGGCGGTCAGCCGACCGGCAACACCGGCGGCAGTGGCGGCGGCGGCGCGCTGGCCCACGATGTCGGCAGCCGCGACGACCTGACCCGCGCCACCGCCGATCCACAGGGCCACACCCGCGCGACCAAGCAGGACGACATCGACACCGGGCAGGCGCGCCCCTCGACCCGCGGCCCGGACCGGCAATAGCCCGTCCGGTCTGCCGCCGTGCGCCCTCAGCGCGGCGGCAGGCGGTCCCGGACTTCGCCGATCCGATCGTGGATCTTGAACATCAGCACCCACAACTCGCAGGTGAAGCGCCACATCACCGCGCCGAATACCAGCAGGATCGCACCGCCAAGGATGCCGAGCAGACCCGCGACCGGAGAATAGACCATCGCGCCCAGTCCGCCGACGAGGATGACGACCGCATAGACCACGACCAGCACCAGTCCGGCGAAATAGATGAAGCGGATGAGCAATGGACCGATCATGTGATCGAAGTTCAACAGCGTGCCGACGGTGCCCTTGGCGTCCCTTGGATCGAAGTCGTCGGCCATCATGTTTTCCCCCAGTGCCGGAACGGCGATCGCATCATCACGGCTTTCGAAGCGAAATAGAGCCGGATCGTGCGGTCGCCTTGCGGGAGCGGGCCGGGTCGGCGACAAGGGCGGGATGGAAGACACCTCCACCCGCAACATCGCTCTGTTGATCGACGCCGACAACGCGTCCGCTGCGACCCTCGACCCCGTGCTGACAGTGCTGGCGGAGCTCGGCACCGTCAACGTCCGGCGCGTCTACGGCAACTGGACCAAATCCGGGCTGAAGCCGTGGCAGGACATGGCGATCCGCCACGGCATCGAACCGCAGCAGCAGTTCGACCTGACGAAGGGGAAGAACGCGACCGACATGAAGATGACGATCGACGCGATGGACCTGCTGTTCCGGGGTCGGGTCGAGGGGTTCGGAATCATGTCGTCGGACAGCGACTTCATGCCGCTGGCGATGCGGATCCGGCAGGACGGGCTGCCCGTCTACGGTTTCGGCGGGTCGAAGACGCCGGAGGGGTTCCGGCAGGCGTGTACGCGCTTCATCGATGTCGGTGCGCTGCTGACCGAGCGCCCTGCCCCGGCCGCCGCCACACCGCCGACATCGGAAGACGTGCCGATCGAGCAGTCGCTACCCCCCGCCATCGCCGGCCGTGCCGCGCCTAAGGCCAAGGCACCGGTGGGCGAGGACCTGCTGAAGCTGCTGATCGACGCCTATGACGCGACTAAGCGCGACGACAAGGGCTTCGTCAGCCTATCGGCGATGGGGCAGCTGGCCGCCAACCGGTCGAGCTTCGATGCGCGCAACTATGGCTATCGCAATCTGGCCGATCTCATCAGGGCGGTGCCCAACTTCCAGTCGGAATCGCGCGAAGGTGGGCGGTTATACGTGAAGCGGGTGCGCTAGGGTTCCACCCCGCCCCTGCGTTGCCAAAAACCCGCGCCGTCGCTATCTCGCGCGCAACACTTCCGCCACTTCTCGAATACGGAGCGCGTGCCAGCATGGCCGTCCAGTACACCTACGTCATGAAGGGTCTGACCAAGACCTTCCCGGGCGCGAACAAGCCCGTCCTGAACAACATCCACCTGCAGTTCATCCCGTCGGCGAAGATCGCGATCATCGGCCCGAACGGTTCGGGCAAGTCGACCCTGATGAAGATCATGGCCGGTATGGACCCCGATTTCGTCGGCGAGGCCTGGGCCGCCGAAGGCATCCGTGTCGGGTATCTGGCGCAGGAGCCGCAGCTCGATCCGACCAAGGACGTGATGGGCAACGTCAAGGACGGCGTTCGCCCGGTCGCGGATCTGGTCGATCGGTTCAACGCGATCTCGGCCGAGATGGGCGATCCGCAGGACGACACCGATTTCGACGCGCTGATGGAGGAAATGGGCGAGCTTCAGGCCAAGATCGACGCGGTCGACGGCTGGTCGCTCGACAGCCAGCTGGAGCAGGCGATGGAGGCGTTGCGCTGCCCGCCGGGCGACTCCGCCGTCACGAACCTGTCGGGCGGTGAGAAGCGACGCGTCGCGCTCTGCAAGCTGCTGCTGGAGAAGCCCGACATCCTGCTGCTCGACGAGCCGACCAACCATCTCGACGCCGAAAGCGTGTCGTGGCTGGAAAATTACCTGAAGGAATATACCGGCAACGTCATCCTCGTGACGCACGACCGCTACTTCCTCGATAACGTCGTCAACTGGGTGCTCGAACTGGATCGCGGCCGTTACTACACCTACGAGTCCAACTATTCCGGCTATCTGGAGAAGAAGGCCAAGCGGCTGGAGCAGGAAGAGCGCGAGGAAGCCGGCAAGCAGAAGGCGATCGCCGACGAACTGGCGTGGATGCGCCAGACGCCCAAGGCCCGCCAGACCAAGTCCAAGGCGCGCATCCGTGCGTTCGACGAGCTGATGGAAAAGCAGGAGAGCCGCGTCGCCGGCAAGGCCGCGATCCTGATCCAGCTTCCCTCACGCCTCGGCGGCAAGGTCATCGAGGCGAAGGGCCTGACCAAGGCCTATGGCGACAAGCTGCTGTTCGACGGGCTGGATTTCACCCTGCCCCCGGGCGGGATCGTCGGGGTGATCGGGCCGAACGGTGCGGGCAAGTCGACGCTGTTCAAGCTCATCACCGGTCAGGAAAAACCGGACGAGGGCACGATCGAAGTCGGATCGACGGTGAAGCTCGGCTATGTCGACCAGAGCCGCGACGACCTCGATCCGAACAAGAACGTCTGGCAGGAAATCTCCGACGAGCTGGAGATCTTCCGCTTCGGCAAGCAGGAGATGGGCACGCGCGCCTATGTCGGCGCGTTCAACTTCCGCGGAGCCGACCAGCAGAAGAAGGTCGGCCAATTGTCGGGCGGTGAGCGCAACCGCGTTCACATGGCCAAGATGCTGAAGGAGGGCGGCAACGTTCTGCTGCTCGACGAACCGACCAACGATCTCGACGTCGAGACGCTGCGCGCGCTGGAGGAGGCGCTCGAGACGTTCGCGGGCTGCGCCGTGGTTATCAGCCACGATCGCTTCTTCCTTGATCGCTTGTGCACGCACATCCTGGCGTTCGAGGGCGACAGCCATGTCGAGTGGTTCGAAGGCAATTACGAGAGCTACGAAGAGGACAAGCGCCGTCGGCTGGGCGACGCCGCCGATCGTCCGACGCGATTGGCGTACAAGAAGCTGACGCGCTGACGCGCTGCGGGTCCACGGCCCGCGTCGCAGGGCGGTAGCAAAAGGGCCGCGGCTTCATCGAAGCCGCGGCCCTTTTTGATCAGGCGAACGACACCGTCGTGCGCGGCCGCCGGCGCATCCGCCCGCCGATCGCACCGACGCCGACGATCATCAGCGCCCATGCCGCAGGCTCCGGGACCGCGCCGATACCGGGCTGATAGGTCACGCCGATCCTGACATCATCCCAGACGGCGGTAAGGCCACGCGTTTCGAACGAGTCCAGGAACTCCAGCTTGAACACGCCGTCTCCCATCAGGAAAAAATCCATTCCCGCCGCCGCAAGGTCCATGGTGCCCGTGAACGTATCGGTTCCGGGCTGTTGCAGATCATAGGCTGGCTTGAATTCGACATCGTAGGAGCTGCTGCCGCCGAACCGGATCACGTGGTCCCAACGCCAACTGGGCACGAGCGCGGTCAACGTCAGGGTATAGGCGATGTTCGTGACATGGGCATTGGCGCCCAGATTGTAGGTCAGCACGGTGTTGCCGGTCGTGCCCTGGGTGCCGTGAGCTTCGCCCCGCACAGGGCCGATATTCAGCGTAGCGGCCTGCGCCATAGGCGCCGATCCCAACAGTGCGACTGCGAAGGCCAGTTTCGTCATCATCGTCATTCTATGTCTTCCTGTCTTTCGGACCGACCGTTCTGGCGACCCGTGTTGCGGTTGAATCCGGCCCTTCATTCGCCGCGGTACTGGCGGCGCATAAAGGGCCGCGGCGTTCACGAGCAGGGTTTCGGCTCATCCGTGTTGCCGTTCAGGCGGTAGTTCATCGACCACGTACCCGGCTCCATCTCCGGATCGCATGCCTGGACGGGACCGGTCCGCGGGATCGCACCCTCTATCTTCACGCTATACGGAAACTGCGTTCCCTTCGGCGGGTCGTCGTTCTTCTGCCAGCCGAGCGACTCATAGCGATACGGCGTCGCGGTGACCGCGAGATACAGTTTGGTGCCCGACGGAACAGCCAGCGACGTACTGCCGCTTGCCGTCCCCGCGGCCTTGCCGAGCGCGGAATAGACCGGAACGTCGCCGTCCTTGACCGCGACGATACTGAACCGCCACGCCGCCGAAGTCGCTGTCGTCCTGCCGGTCAGCGTGACCTTGACCGTGGTGCCGCCCGCAGTCAGCGGGACGAGATGCGTACCCCATTGCAAAAGCGGGCGTTCGCGCGGAGAAGCATATACGGACGCCTGCCCGCCCCCCGCCAGCGGCGTGTAAAGATGCGCCAACGAGTTCGTGGTCGGTGTCGGGCGCAAACCATCACGCATGTTGCGCTGGTTGAAGAAGTCCATCGTCACCAGCCGGGCACCGTACCATCCCATATCGTCGGCGAACGAAACATATCCCTGCGGATAAGCCCCGGTCTTCTGCCCCAGCGGGACCAGGGTTTCGACGAAGTCCTTGGTCAGGTTGGACCAGGCACCTGCCTGAACCGATGTCCTCCACGCGTTCCACGTCAGCGCCCGCGTGCGGTCGTTCTCGTAAAGGTAGTTCATGAAGGGATACGCTTCATAGCGCGACATCGAGAACAGGGGCCCGTTCTCGAGATTGTCCATATAATAGCGGGACGTATTGAAATGCGGGCTGACCGCGAATGCCGTCCATTCGGCACCGGTTTCCCAGATCGGCCCGGCCTCCGCCCGGCCGCGGAAACCGCCTGTGAAAAACTCAATCATGTGGCCGAACTCGTGCGCAAGCACCATCGATCCCTTGCCGAGTCCCCAGCCCGAGATGCCCATCGACTCGCCGGCAGAGGCCCCACACTCGTTGAAATCGCCCCCCGCATTCGGACGACCCGTACCGCAGATGAAGATGTTCAGCTTCTGCTTGTCGGCGCTGTCGGCGAACGGCATGGGTGCGCCGATCACGTCGCGGTTGATGAGCCACTGCCGCTCGATCTGATCCGCGATGTCACGGAGCGCCTCGGCCTTGGTCCGCCCCTGCGCCGTAACGGTGCGATGGAAATCGTAGCGACTATCGTCGCCGTTGCCGTACCAGATGGCGAAATGCTGGGTCTCCAGCAGCCGCAACTCGCCGCTGCGGACCAGCTCCGGCGAGGTCAACGGACTGGAATACTGGATGCGATAGGTCGCCGGGTCTGGCGCATAGGGATGGCGCGCCATCTCGGAGGAGATTACCGCGTTGTCGGCATCCGACAGGGAATCGGCGCGGAACTGCCGGCGGCAGCCATCTTCCAGTTCGAGAATGACGGTGCGGCGCTCTTCGCCGAAATCGTCGGCATAGGCCTGGATCAGGCGAGCCGAGAATGGCGGTCCATAGGCCTGCGCCAAACTGCCTGCCGGGTTCGCCGGTTGGGAGGCCAGCCGCGGCGTCCAAGTCCGCGCCTCCAGCGTGCCCCAGGGCAAACGGGTCGATCGTGCCTGACAGCCGAACGCAGTCGTATCGGCAGCGGCACGCGTGAAGCTGGAAAGGCCGATCGCGGGCGCTGGCTGATCCGCATCGTCCTTACATCCGCTCACTACGGCAAGCATGGCCGTACCTGCGAGAATGGCTCTCCGCTTCATATTCGCTCCCCACCCCAACGTCTCGTATAACGTATACTTCATGTAAGATCGGCGGGAGTCCAGTGACAATCGCTATTACTGGTGAACTTTTCGGATCTTTCACTTCACCGGTGTCGAGCGGTGGCGTCCCGAGGCGGTGGTCGCTAGGTTACCGGCATATCCAGAGGAAAAGTTCGCATGATCCGTCGACGCCCTGCCCTATTGCTCGCGCTGTTCGGCACCGCCATGCCGCTACAGGCGCAGCGCAGCACGCCCGCACCGGTCGTCCTCGACGCAAAGATCGCCACGCTGCGGGACAAGGCGCTGGCGGACACTAGTGCCTATTCGATCGTCGAGGGACTGACGACGGAGATCGGCCCACGTCCGCCCGGCGGCTCTGCGGCGCAGGCGCGCGCGCGCGAATGGTCGGTGGCGCGACTGAAGGCGATGGGGTTCAGGAACGTCCGCATCGAACCGTACACGCTGCACAATGTGTGGGAGCGTGGGGCCGAAACCGGCGAGGTCGTTGCCCCCTATCCACAGCCGCTGCGCCTGACCGCGCTGGGGAATTCCGGTGCGACACCGGCGAACGGCCTGACCGCGCCTGTCGTGTACTTCGCGACGTTGAACGATCTGCTGCTCGCGCCGGAAGGCAGTCTGCGCGGCAAGATCGCGTTCGTCTCCAACGCGATGCAGCCGACGCAGGACGGCTCCAGCTATGGCAGCCAGGGTTCGGCGCGCTTCGTCGGCCCCAATGTCGCCGCCAGGAAGGGCGCGGCGGCGCTCGTCATCCGCTCCATCGGCACCGATCACGGCCGCGGGCCGCATGCTGGGACGACCAACTTCGAAGCCGGCGTCACTCCTATCCCCGCCGCCGCGCTGTCGGTGGCCGACGCCGAGAACCTCGAACGCATGGTGAAGCTGGGCAAGCCCGTGACGCTGCGCCTCGTGCTGACGCCGCGCTTCGTCGGCGATCGCCAGTCGGGCAACGTCGTCGCGGAGGTGCCGGGCACGGACCGCGATGCCGGCATCGTGCTGGTCGGCGGTCACCTCGACAGTTGGGAACTCGGCACCGGCGCGATCGACGACGCGTCGGGGATCGCCATCACCGCCGCGGCGGCCAAGCTGGTGATGGACGCCGGCCGGCCGCGGCGCACGATCCGCGTCGTGTGGTTCGGCGACGAGGAGACCGGCGGCTATGGCGGACAGGCCTATGCCGAGGCGCACAAGGGCGAGCGCCACGCCACCGCCAGCGAAAGCGATTTCGGTGCGGACCGCGTGTGGCGGGTGGAGACGAACTTCGCCGACGCCGCCAAGCCGGTCGGCGACCGGCTGGCGATGGCGCTCGCCCCGCTCGGCATCGTTCGCGGCACCGCGCTGGCGGGGGATGGCACCGATATCGGCCCGGTCATCCGCACCGGCGTCGCGGGCGTGGACCTCAACCAGTCGGGCCTGCGCTATTTCGACTGGCATCACACGCCGGAGGATACGCTGGACCGGATCGATCCGGCGCAGTTGCAGCAGAACGTCGCCGCATGGACCACGATGCTGTCGATCGTCGCCAACGCACCGGAAGAGATCGGGCCGGTAACCCCGCGCGGTTAAATGGAAATGCGGCGAAACGGTGTCGGCAAGGTTGCGCTGCGATGAATTGTGCATTGACCGGGGGGACCGGTCCGCTATGCACACCGGCTCGCGACGGCGATCGGGTCGGCCGCGAGGATTGCTATGCTTGGGAGCATTTGAATGAAGAAGATCGCTTTCGTTCTCGCTGCCGCCGGCCTGATGTCCGTGGCGGCTTGCTCGAAGTCGCCTGAGGCGGCTGCCGTCGAGAACAACGCCGACATGATGGCGGACAACATGGAAATGGCTGCCGACAACATGGACGCCATGGCCGACAACAGCTCCAACTCGATGGCTGCCGGTGCGCTTGAGAACGCCGCCGACAACATGAACTCGGCAGCGGACAACGTCCGTGACGCAGCCGACGAGAAGGCAGACAACATGCAGTAATGCCGCATCGGGTCCCCGGACCCGGTACGACTGCACGTCGAGGGGGCGCTTCCGTTGGGAGGCGCCCTTTTTCGTGCGTGTGCAGTGTGGGCACGGCGAGGGATGCCGGCCCCGTCGTGCGGCTCCAGTGCCTTTTTCACAGCGCGTCAGAAGGAAGTTGGTGGGCCCGGCAGGACTCGAACCCGCAACCTAGCCGTTATGAGCGGCCAGCTCTAACCATTGAGCTACAGGCCCCACCGCGGATGGCGGTAGCGCAGTCGCCCGCGCAAAAAAAGACCGCCGGCATCGCTGACGGCGGTTTCCCGAACGATCGCGCGATGGGCGCGTAAAAGCGCTACAGGCTCTCGCCAGCCTCGATCCGGCGCAGCTTCTCCGCGAAGCGCGCCTCCGACAGGCGGATACGGCGTCGCAGCACGCCCCCCAGCAGCCCCACGCCCAGGATCATCGTCGCCCAGCCCGCCGGCTCCGGCACCGCGGCGATCGTGCCGGATACGCTGGGCGCTGTCGCGACGGCGAAGTCGAACGTCTGGTTCGCGGCGTTCGTGATCGTGCCGGTGAACGATCCTGCCTTGGTGACGGAATCGGGGAACAGCGATCCGACCAGCTTGGCGTCACCGTCGTCGACGCGGTCCGCGCCTTTGCCGGAAAAGGCGACATCCACGCCGGGCGCATCGCTGGCACGCATGAAGGTCAACTGATCCGCCTCGCGACGCAGCCGGACACCCGACACATGCCGGTCCTCGATCGCACGGCAGGCCGCGGTATCAATGCCCCGCTCACACTGCACCGCCGCAGCCGGCTTCGGCCTGTCGACGGCGGCTGCGGCCACCGCGGGCACAGCCAGTGCGACCACGGCAAAGCCGGTCGTTGCCAAGACCATGGCTGCCGTGCGTGATCCGAAGCTTAACATCGCATGAAGGCATACCCCAAATCGCTCCACGCGTACAGATGCGCCGCGCCACCGATGTGGGACAGTCGGGAGGGCGGATGCCGGGGTCGGGATAAAGACGTGCCGCACGCGATCTCCGCGTGCCGGGATGCAGTCGAACGACGGGATCAGTCCCGGGCTGTAATGGGAACCGATGAACGCCCGGACCGCCGCCCCTCCTCCCTGGCTGAAGTGTCGGTCGAGCCCTCAAGCCGCGTGCGATGCAGGTGCCGAAGGATGAGCGCCAGATCGCGTTCGTTGAGACCAGACCCCGCATCGATGAGAGCGCCAGCCGGCAGCGCCTCGACCCACGCTGCCAGCCGGTTGCACGCCGCACCAAGTTCCGGATCAGCGGAGTCGTCAAAGGGAGCCATCGGCAGAGCTTAATTCGCCGATAAGTGGGCGTCTACGATCTGCGAAGGGTCGGTGGGCGCGAGACACATCTCCCGTCGCACATCCTCTTGAGGCGCATCCATCCAACCGAACGCGCCACACAACGAAGAAGGGCGATTTCCCCAAAGGCTCCTATTGCACGGCAGACGTGTAAGATCGTCGCCTTCCCTCTCCGTGAAGAGCATCATAACGTGCTCCGATGCCCCTTGATCTCGCACAGCGCCCAAAGCCGTTTGAAAACGAACTCGAATTCCTGCTGCATTTTCAGAACGTGCTCCTACGGGCAGTTGAGGGTACGCGCGACGCCGAGATCGACGCGGAGTATAAAGAACTCCGAACCGCGCTGATGAACGAGCCGAAATACGAAGATGTTGTTCCAGAATTTGTACGACGGCATCGAGATCTTGGAAGCCTCTGGCCCACGCTCAAGACCTTCGACTCTTCATGGGAGCCACGACGTGCCGAGGTACGTCGTCAGTTTCAGCCGGCCTTAGATGAAGCGGAGCGACCGGATCGCTACGTAATGCCGCCCACCGGCACGGCTTTCGACTCCTCGGCGTGGACGGGTGCATCCAGCGCTGTTTCTCGAACCGCAGCGGTGCGGACGCTCCTGCCAGTTGCTCGGGCTGCAATCGACCGACTAATCGAGGATCTGGATACCCCTGGACACAACGGCGGACCGCAGATCGACACTACCGTCGAAGCCATTCGAGCGCTGCGGTCGCTGAACGACCTCCTCGGCCAGATCATTCGGGCTGCCGACGACGGGATTCTAGATCAAGTCTTTCGAAGTGGCTTACCCGTCGAAGCATCCATGTTCGCCAAGCGAGCCGCCAAAAAGCTTCGCGATGACCCGATGCCGTATGCCTGCTCGGCCCTGCTACTCGGCATTCTGACGGCCTGCGGTTTCCCCGGCGTCGGCGGGTTCCTGAGCGGCGTTGCACTCAACATCCAGCGTAAATGAACCTGAGTCTGTAGACCGCCACAGCAGCGCTATCCCAGAACTGGCCAAAAGTGGTCGGGGAGACAGGATTCGAACCTGCGACATCCTGCTCCCAAAGCAGGCGCGCTACCGGACTGCGCCACTCCCCGACGCTGAGTGGCCCTAGCCACCAAGGGGCGGGTAAGGCAAGCCGCATCGTCGTTTGACAGCGTCGATGCGCGTCGCCACCCCTCCCCTATGAGCGACGAGAGGGTATTCGCGACGCCCGCAAGCGTGGGGTTGGGGTCGCTGGCGACGATCGCGGACGGCGCGGCGCGCAATTTCGTGCTGCAACTTCGTGCCGGGCGCTTCCACGGTTTCGTCGTGCGGCGGGGCGAGGCCGTGTTCGGCTATGTCGACCGGTGCCCGCATATGGGCGTGCCGATGGCGCAGCAGCTTGACCAGTATCTGACGCCCGATGGCTCGCTGATCGCGTGCAGCTGGCATTCGGCGTTGTTCAGGATCGACACGGGCGAATGCGTCGGCGGGCCGTGCACGGGGCAGCGGCTGACGCCGTGGCCGGTCGCGGTTGCGGAGGGACAGATCGTGACCGCTTAATCGGCGGCGGCGATTATCTCCACCAAGGTCGTTGGCGCGACGCCTCGGTGGTCGAGGTGTGCGAACACCCGATCCCACCAATCATGGAACGCAGCCAGATCGGCACTGTCGCGAACGTAGGGCGTGTGCCCCGGCACCAGCGACGGCGAGTGGAAGGACAGCGTCAATAGCCGCACGCCATCGGCCGTCGCCCGGTCGATCGCCGCGATCGCCGCCGCCACCGGCATGTCTTCGGGCGTCAACGCCACGCGCTGGAGCAAACCCGCGCGGGCGAACGCGCCGCGCCCATAGCGGCCGAGCCCGCGGTGCAGGCGCGCGCCCCCTGCCCGCGCCGCGCCCGTGAAGACGGTCGTCAGCGGCAGTTCGAGCATGTCCCCGCGTCGGAACGCATGCGGGCCGACCGCGGTGAAATCGGGGCCACCCTGCCCAGCGTAATCATAGCCGCTGCGCATCGAGCTATCGACGCGGTAGCCGCGCGTCGCGAGCAGCCGCAACGTGCGGGGTCCGATGCCGTAGCGTCCCGCGCGATAGGCCAGCGGCCGCGCACCCGTCGCGGCGACGATTGCGGCGGTCAGCACGTCGAGCTTCGCCGCCTCCTGCCCCTCCGGCAGCATCCCCGGATAGCTGGCGGCGGCGGCATCGGGTTCGTCGAAGGGGGGATTGACCCAGCCGTGCAGTTGCGCGCCGATCGCAGAGCGTCCATCCGCCAGCATCTCGCGCAGCATCGGTGCGGCTGCGGGATCGGTCGCGACGGGGTGGTCGATCAAGTACACCGCCGCGACGCCGTGGCCGGCAAAGCGGCGGTGCGCGTCGGGGAGCGCCGACAGCGCGGTCGTCGCGCGCTGCATACGGTCGAGCGGGGCGGACCAGTCGAACTCCTCCTCGACATCCACGGTCACCAAAAACCGCGTGCCGAACGACTCCGGCCACGCGATCCGCTCCTCCGGACGAGCTGCGGCCACCCGGAACGGCGCGTCGCTCACCGTAGTTCGGATGACGCCTGTCCCGAAGGGGCGTGTCCCACGACCTCGTCGCGAACCGCCGGATCCCCAAGGGCCGCGTCCCGCACCGCCGGCAGCGACAGCGTCAGGCGGTCGGCGCCGATCGTGAGCGAACCGCCCAGTTCCGCAGCGAGATTGCGGACCAGCCGCAGCGTGAAGCCGGCGCCCAGCAACGGTGCGCCCATGTCATCCGCGTCGCCGCCATCGTCCAGGCTGAACAGCGCCTCTCCCACCAGATCGCGGAGCGCCCGGGGGCGGTCGATCAGGATCAACGCCGTCGCGCCCGCCGCGATCGCGCTGACGCCGATCCGCTCCCCCGCGCCTGTCGCCGCCACCAGCGTGGCGATCAGCCGGGCCAAAATGCGCTCGACGGCGGGTTCGTCAGCGTCCAGCGTCAGGTCGGCCAGATCGAACGCCAGCACCGCACCCCGCGTCGAGATCAGCGCGTCGAGATCGTCGGCGATCCGCTTCACGAGTGGACGCAGCGCGACAGCGGCGGGCCGCAGGTCGAGCGCCGCGCCATCCAAGCGGGCGGCGGTATCGAGATCGTCGATCGCCGCGATCAGGTCCGATGCCTGCTGCCCAATCCGTTCCGCCCGCTGGCGATAGGTTTCCGGCACCGGCCCCATCAGTTGCGCGGAAATGAGTTCCGAAAAGCCGGCGACGGCGTTGGCTGGCGTCCGCAGTTCATGCACCAACTGACGCAGCGAGTCCGAGGCCGGCGAGCGACGGGGCTCGACCGGAGCGGCGCTTTCGTGGCGGAACGGGCGGCGGGCAGTGCCCGCGAAACCGGTAAACCGGCCGGTGGCGCGGTCGAAATCGGGCATGCCCGCGACGCGCCAGGACCCGGCCGCGTCGCTTGCGCCGTCGATCTCCAATCGCAAATCGGCGAAGCGTGCACGGCGGCGCAGTGCGGCGGCGATGCCGGCATCGACCTTGACCATCCCCTGCCGGCCCGATCGGGCCAGCCCGACCCCGACCAGTCCCGCGCGGCCGACACCGTCGACCCAGCGGATCACGCCGGTAGCGTCGGTGAGGAAACGGAAGCTGGTCCGGGTTTCCAGGGTATTGACCGGATCTGGCGTAGGATGCTCGCGGCGAAAGGCGTCAATCCGCGCGACGATGTCGCTGATCGCGAAGCTGGGTTCCGGATCCGCAACCGGAGGCTCCTCCGCGCGGCGGAGCGCCTCGGCGACCACCGGTAAGCCACGCGCGACATCACCCAGCATCACGAACGGCGTGTGCGACAGCGGAGCGGCGGGTACGATCGTCGGCGAAGCCGAAGCGACGGGTCGCTGATCGGCGAGCGTGAAGTCGACGCTGCCGAAGCTCTCCAGCCCGCGCACGACCTCGGTGGGCAGATCGCGTCGGCCGCGCAGCACCGCGCGGCCCGGCGGCGTCAGGCGCGGAAGCAGTGCGAGCCACGCCGCGGCATCCAACTCCGCCATCCGCAGTACCGGCGCGGCGACCATCAGCTCGTCCTCCGCGAACAGCGCGACGAGCTCGGCGGGAGGACGGGTGAACGCCAGTGCCCGCCCGCTCGCGGCACGCACGCTCATCGGCACATCGGGCCGGAGCATTCGCAAGCGCGCCAATCCGGCATCGTCCGCCGCGATCCGGCCGCGCCCCATCAAATCGACCAGTTGCCGCCACGCCGCGGACGCACCGAAACCGGTCGCCATGTCGGCGGATAGGACGGTGCGGAGGCTGTCGTCGAAGCGCAAATGGAGGTCCAGACGGCGGGAGGCTTGTTCGTAACGTTTCCTTAACGATGATCCTGACGTTACGGAACGATCCATTTCGGCACGTCACATAGTGGGACAATTGCGGTTGTTGGCAACAATATTATCGCTAAAGGGGGCTTTATAACCCGAATCGAACGATTGACGGAGTGTATCAGTATGTCTCTCGACCGCATCGACCGCCAGATCCTGTCGTTTCTGCAGGCGGACGGCCGCATGACCAATGTCGAGCTGGCGGACCGCGTCGGGCTGACGGCCCCGCCCTGCCTGCGTCGCGTCCGCGCGCTGGAGGAAGCCGGCGCCATCCGCGGCTATCATGCCGATCTCGATGCGACCCGGCTCGGTTTCCCGATCACCGTCTTCGCGATGGTGTCGCTGCGCAGCCAAGCGGAGGCGGACCTGACCGCGTTCGAGAACCACGTCGCCGCGATCCCCGAGGTTCGCGAATGTCACATGCTGAACGGAGAGATCGACTTCATCCTGAAGATCGTCGCTGCCGACCTCAAGAGTTTCCAGGAACTCTTGACGACGCAGCTCACGCCCGCCCCGAACGTCGCCAGCGTCAAGACCTCGCTGACGATCCGCACCGCCAAGTCGGTTTCCGGCGTGCCGGTGCCGCAGGAATAGGACGCCCCTAACGGGCAGCAAAAAGGGGACGGCATCGCTGCCGTCCCCTTTGAAATGTCCAGTCGGACAGCTCAGGCGGTGGGCGCCGGAGCCTCCAGATATGCAGTCCAGAGTTGCGCGATGCCGGTGCGCGGGGCGCCCTTTACGGCCGCGAACGCCGTCTTCGCGCCCTCGCGGTCACCACCGCGGACCAGCGCGATACCGAGACGCGTATTGACCTCGTCGGCATCGACGCCGCCCTTGGTCAGCGCCAGACGGTACAGCTCCGCCGCCTTGGTGTAGTTTTCCAGACCCAGATAGCCGTCCGCCGTCGCAACGGCGATCTTGCCGTCCGCCGCCGAGGTCGCACGCTTCTCCTGCGGCGCGATCGGGCCGTCCGCCTTGATCGAGGTCGTCGCCGCCGCCAGCAGGTCCTTCGCCTGCGTATTGCCGGCCGGGATCTTGCCGTTCGCCATGCCTTCCTTCAGCACGGTCTGCGCCTCGTTCGGCAGGCCGCGGCGCTGCACGTCGTCGGCATATTCCAGATAGTCGTTCTGGTCGGCCAGCGATTTGGTCTGGCGCATCAGGCGGAACAGGTCGATCTTCTGAGGGTCGGTCAGCTTGGCGATCGAATTACCCGACAGACCATAGGTGACGATCACGTCGCGCCAATTCTTCGCCGTCGGATAGGCGGTGACGTAGCTGCGCAGCCAGTCGCTGGTCGTCGGCAGCTTCGCCTGGTTCGCGCGTGCGATGCCGTAACGGAAATAATCCTCCGGCGGCTTCTGACCGGCGGCGACCTGCGCCTTGATCGATTCCTGAAGGTCGGCGAGGCCACCGGCCACGTCACCGCTGCTGACCTTCGCCTGCGTGATCTGAAGATTCAGGTTCGGATCGGTGTAGCCGAGCTGCTTCGCCTGGGCGAAATACTGGAGCGCGACGGGGTACTGCTTGCCGTTATAAGCCAGCGCGCCGCGGCGATACGCGTACTTCGCCTTGTCGGCGGCGGGCGTCTGCGGATTGGCGATCAGCGCGTCGAGCGGTCCAGCCAGCGCGGTCTCGTTCAGCGGCGCATTCGGGTTCGCGGTCTGCTGCTGAACCAGCTTCTGGTTCTCCATGTCGTAGCGCAGAGCGGCGGCGAGATACTTGTCGTCGTCGGTCTTCACTGCGGCGTCGACCTGACCCAGCGCGGTTTCGGCGGTGGCGAAATCCTTCGCGGCGATCGCCGGCTGCGCGACCTGCGCGGCCTTCATGACCTCCGGGCTGTACTTGGGGCCGGCCTTCTCTTCCTTCTTGGCCGCTGATGCGGGCACCGTCAGGGCAAGGCCGCTGACACCGGTCAGCGCCAGCACCAGCGCGAGCTTCGAGATCGTCTTCATCGGGAAAGTCTCTCCAATCGGGCATTTAAGCCCCGTTTGACCGTATCTGCCGACCGGAAGGGTCGCGTAGCAAGCGTCATTAACGATGCCGCCTCACCCCTTCAAGCAAGTGCGAGGATGTTGGTTCCTTCCGGGAAATGCGCTGAACCGCGATTGAACGCCCGCTTCAAGCCTCCGATTGAACCGACGCGCCACCCCCGCTAACCGCCGACGATGATCGCCGTCATCTCGCCCGCCAAAACGCTGGACTACGACACGAAGCTGCCGCCGGTCACGCCGACGAAGCCCCGCTTCGCGGAGGAGGCGGCCAGCCTCGCCCGATCCGCGGCGCGGCTGCCGCAGAAGCGTCTGCGCGAGTTGATGCATATCTCGCCCGCGTTGGCGAAGCTGAACGCCGATCGATTCCGCGACTTCGCTGGCGCACAGGAACGGCCGGCGCTCTACGCCTTCGCCGGCGACGTCTATACCGGGCTGGATGCCGCCACGCTCGACGAGGCGGCGGTCGATTACGCTCAGGACCATCTGCGTATGTTGTCGGGGCTTTACGGGCTGTTGCGGCCACTCGACGCGATGAAGCCCTACCGGTTGGAGATGGGCACCCGCTGGGCGCCGCGAAAGGCGAAGCTGACCGATTGGTGGCAGGATCGCATCGCCGATGCGCTTGCCGGGGATCTGGAAAAGGAGGGTTCCGGCACCCTCCTGAACCTCGCCAGCCAGGAATATTGGGCCGCGGTAGAGGGCCGGTTGCCCGCCGATGTCCGCGTGATCGCCGTGGATTTCCGCGACGGTGACCGGTTCGTCAGCTTCCACGCAAAGACGGCGCGCGGGCTGATGGCGCGCTGGCTGGTCGAGCACCGCGTCGCCGATGTCGAAGCGATGAAGGGCTTCGACACCGATGGCTACCGCTTCGTCGCGGACGAGAGCGACGACACCCGCTGGAGGTTTTCGCGATGACGGCGATCGTCATAGGGGCGTCTGGCGGCATTGGCGCAGCGATGGTCGAGGCGCTGCGGGACGAGGACATTGCCGTCCGCGGCTTCGCCCGCAGCTTCATCGGGCCTGACCATGTCGACCTGACCGACGAGGCGAGCATCGCCGCCGCCGCCGCGTCGCTGACGACGCCACCGACCCTGGTCTTCCTCTCCACCGGTCTGCTGCACGAGGACGAGCGATCGCCCGAAAAGGGGCTCGCCGCGCTCGACGCCGAATGGCTGATGCGCCAATATGCGATCAACACGATCGGCCCGGCGCTCGTCGCCAAGCACCTGCTGCCGAAGATGCCGAAGACGGGCCGCTGCGTGTTCGCAGTCCTGTCCGCGCGGGTCGGCAGTATCGGCGATAACCGGCTGGGCGGCTGGTATGGCTATCGCATGGCGAAGGCCGCGCTCAACCAGTTCGTCCGCACAGTGTCGATCGAGGAAAAACGGCGGAACGATCGCAGTATCGTCGTCGGGCTGCACCCGGGGACCGTCGACACGGCGCTGTCGAAGCCGTTTCAGGGCAACGTTCGCCCCGACCAGCTCTTCACGCCATCTCGCGCCGCGGTGCAATTGCTCGACGTCATCGATGCCCTGAAAGCGCCGGACACGGGCAAGCTGTTCGACTGGGAGGGCAAAGAAGTCACGCCGTAACGGGCGCCCTTCCCCGTCATGCCGGGCTTGTCCCGGCATCCACCCGCCCGCGAACCAACGATCGACGAGTACGCGGTTCCGTAGGTGCCTGAACAGGCCCGGCATGACGAACCATTTCGGCCGTCTCGCCTTGTGCATTCGCATAAAACCTCCTCCAGCGGGGGCCGGGTTTCAAGCTCGGCAAATGTCGAAAGGTGCACGAAGCCGCCGGCAACTGGACCCCGGCCTCCGCCGGGTGGAGGTGCGGGCAACGGCTCACACGCGTCCTAAACACCTGCACTCGTGACCATTTTGTCACCTCCCCGCCAAGCACCCGCCATCCGCCGGAGCCGATAGAGCCCCTAGACGGCGTCGTTCTCCCGGCGGCGTCGTCGCCTTCTCCAACCCGGAACAAGGACCGCTTCGATGACCAAGTCGCTCCCCTTCGCCCTGCTCGCCGCTGCGTCGATCGCGTCGGGAGCAGCCGCCGTGGCTGCCGCCACCCCGCAGGCGGCGCATCCCGCCACCACCGCCCATGTCGTGACCACGCAGCGCGCGGTCAGGACCAAGGTTGCCGGCAAGCCGACTTCGGCGCGCGTCGCCACCGCCACGCGCACCGCCGCCGTCGTGCACACGCCGGGCGGCAGCATGGTCACGACCAAGACATCGACCGGCAAGACCGTGACCTACGACTGCCGCAAACCCGGCAACCAAGCCAAGACCGCCTGCAAGGGCTGAAGACCTACCCCGTTCCCCACCGCCCACGCACGCGCCTCCCCGTACGCGTGCGTGGGCCGGACGATTCCGATACGCACCTCGCACGCACGCGCGCGCACGCGTGGACAATGGCTGCCGGACGACCTAGGACTGCCACACCCCTGTAACGATCCGGATACTGACCTTGGCCGACGACATCGTCCTCGCCGATCCTCCCGCCAATCCCGATGGGATGCCGACGATCTCCATCGTCGACGAGATGAAGTCGAGCTACCTTGACTATGCGATGAGCGTCATCGTCGCGCGCGCGCTGCCCGACGTTCGCGACGGTCTGAAGCCGGTGCATCGCCGCATCCTCTACTCGGCGTACGAAAGCGGCTTCGTCGCGGGCAAGGCGTATCGCAAGTCGGCGCGCATCGTCGGTGACGTGATGGGTAAATACCACCCGCACGGCGACAGCGCGATCTACGACGCCCTCGCGCGGATGGCGCAGGACTGGTCGATGCGGGTGCCGCTGATCGACGGCCAGGGCAATTTCGGCTCGATGGACCCCGATCCGCCCGCCGCGATGCGCTACACCGAGGCGCGTCTGGCGAAGGTCGCCAATTCGCTGCTCGACGGGCTCGACAAGGATACGGTCGATTTCACGCCGAACTATGACGGTTCGGAGCGCGAGCCGTCGGTGCTGCCCGCGCAGTTCCCGAACCTGCTGGTCAATGGCGCCGGCGGCATCGCGGTCGGCATGGCGACCAACATCCCGCCGCACAATCTGGGCGAAGTCATCGATGCGTGCTTCGCGTACCTCGACAATGGCGCGATCACGTCGGAGGAACTGACCGAGATCGTTCCCGGCCCGGATTTCCCGACCGGCGCGATCATCCTGGGTCGGGCCGGCGCTCGCTCCGCGTACAGCACCGGCCGTGGCTCGATCATCGTCCGCTCGCGCTACAAGATCGAGACGAAGAGCGGCGATCGCCAGTCGATCATCCTGACCGAAATCCCGTACCAGCAGGGCAAGAACGCGCTGGTCGAAAAGATCGCCGAGGCCGCCAAGGAAAAGCGGATCGAGGGCGTCAGCGACATTCGCGACGAATCGAACCGCGAGGGCGTGCGGATCGTCATCGACCTGAAGCGTGATGCCACGGCGGAGGTCGTGCTCAACCAGTTGTGGCGGCACACGCCCGCGCAGGGGTCGTTCCCCGCCAACATGCTCGCGATCCGCGGCGGTCGGCCAGAGCTTCTCAACCTGCGCGACATCATCGCCGCCTTCATCGACTTCCGCGTGCAGGTCATCACCCGCCGCTCGAAGTTCGAACTAGCCAAAGCGCGGGACCGCGCGCACCTGTTGCTCGGCCTCGTCATTGCCGTCACCAACCTCGACGAGATGGTGCGGATCATCCGCGGATCGTCCAGCCCCACCGCCGCGCGCATGGCGTTGCTGGCGCGGGAATGGCCCGTCGCCGAGATCGCGCCGTACCTGCGGCTGGTCGAGGCGGTCGAGGTCGACCATGTCGGCGACGTCTATCGCCTGTCCGATGCTCAGGTCCGCGCGATCCTAGACCTGCGTCTCCACCGTCTTACCGCGCTCGGCCGCGACGAAATCGGCGACGAGCTGAAGACGCTGGCAGACTCGATCGGCGAATTGCTCGAAATCCTCGCCAATCGCGTGAAGCTGTACGAGGTCATGCGCGGCGAGTTGAAGGCGATCCGCGACCAGTTCGCGACGCCGCGCCGGACCGAGATCGCCGCCGCCGCCGATGGTATCGACGACGAGGACCTGATCGAGCGCGAGGACATGGTCGTCACCGTGACGATGGAGGGGTATATCAAGCGTACTCCGCTCGACACCTTCCGCTCGCAACGCCGCGGCGGCAAGGGCCGCGCCGGCATGGCGACGAAGGACGAGGATGCCGTCACCAGCCTGTTCGTCACCTCGACTCACACGCCTGTCCTGTTCTTCTCGACCGCCGGCAAGGTGTACCGCCTGAAGGTCTGGCGCCTGCCCGAGGGTGGCCCCGCCACGCGCGGCCGGCCGATGGTCAACCTGCTGCCGCTGGCACCGGGAGAGACGATCTCCACCGTCCTGCCGCTGCCGGAGGACGAGCTGCGCTGGGGCGACCTGCACGTCATGTTCGCCACCGCGAAGGGGTCGGTGCGCCGCAACAGCATGGACGCGTTCGCGAGCATTCGCACCTCGGGCAAGCTCGCGATGCGCTTCGACGAAGGCTCCGACGATCGCCTGATCGGCGTGTCGCTGCTGACCGAGGAGGACGACGTCCTGCTCGCGACGCGTCAGGGGCGCGCGATCCGCTTCTCCGCCACCGACGTGCGTGAGTTCCAGAGCCGCGATTCGACCGGCGTTCGTGGTGCGCGCCTGGCGGACGGAGACGAGGTCATCTCGCTCTCCGTCCTGCGCGGCTTCGACGCGACGCCGGCCGAGCGCGAGGCCTATCTGAAGGCCGCACCGTGGAAGGAGGGCGAGCGCGAGATCACGCTCGAACCCGATCGCATGGCCGAGTTCGAAGCAGCGGAGGAGTTCATCCTCACCGTCACCGCCAACGGCTATGGCAAGCGCACCTCCGCCTACGAATATCGCCGCACCAATCGCGGCGGTCAGGGCATTACCAACATCGTCACCTCCGACCGCAACGGCCCGGTCGTCGCCAGCTTCCCTGCGCATTCGGGCGAGCAGCTGATGCTGGTCACCGATCAGGCGAAGCTGATCCGCCTGTCGGTCGGAGATACCCGCGTCACCGGCCGCAACACGCAGGGCGTCACCCTGTTCAGCGTCGGCAAGGGCGAACATGTCGTCTCCGCCGCGCGCATCGACGAGGAGGAGGAGCCGGAGAACGAAGCCGAGGCGATCGTCGCCGACGAACTGTCGGCCTCCCCCGCCGCACCCGCCGACGATACGCTGACACTGGATGATGGTACGGGTCCACAGACGCTGGACGAGCAGGTCGACGAGAGCGACGACGGGGACGACGCGGAATGACGACCCAAACCGCGTACAAGGTGCTGACCGCCGACCAGATGGCGACGCTGGAGCGGGACGGCCGGTTCGACGGCGCGCCGGTGGATGTGGCGGACGGCTACATCCACCTCTCCACCGCCGACCAGCTAACGGCGACGGTCGACAAGCACTTTGCCGGCCAACGCGACCTGTACGTCGCCGCCGTCGATCTCGGCAGTTTCGACGCATCGCTGAAGTGGGAGGAAAGCCGTGGCGGCCAGCTCTTCCCGCATCTTTACGGCCCGCTGCTCCTGGAAACCGTCATCGCTTACGGCCCGCTCGAACGTGATGACGATGGCGTGGTGAAATTGCCCGTCGCGGGTTGAAGGCTGCGCGCAACCGAACCGCGCCTTCGCCGGTTTGACCGGAATGACCCACACACCTCCCGTCCCCGCCGGCAATCAATCGCCCTACCCGCTCCAGACGCCACCCAAGCCACACACCGAGCACGCACCGCCGCCGGGCGATCCGCGCATCGCCGCCACCCCGCCCGCCGGCAAGTCGCCGAACATGGGCCTGATCGCGCTCGCCGCCGGTCTGGGGCTTGGGCTCGCTGCCGTCGCAGGCGGGCTATTCGTCGCCTCCCGCGACAGCGGCAAGCGGAAGAAGCCGAAACGCAAACCGAAGCCGGGACCGAAGGCGAAGAAGCCCGCCGCTTGATCGCGTCAGGCGAACAGGTCCACCACCTCGATATCGTCCGCCACCTCGCCCCGCATCGCCGCGATCAGCAGCGTGCGGTGGCAGTGGCATGGATCACGCTCGTAACACACCAGCGCGCTGGGGCGTTCGGCGGCCAGCGCGAGCATCACCGCCGCCTCGGCCTGAGCTTCCGGCAGTTCCAGCTGTTCGGCGTAGACGGCCTCCAACGTTGCCACATCGCCCTTCTTGGCCGCATCCCGTCCCCGCTTGGGCGTACCCAATGCGCGAAGGTGCCGATATTCGATCCCCGCCTCTCCCAGCGACGCCGCGAGCGACGACTTGGAAAAGCCCGGCCGCCGGGACAATGGCAGTGCACGGACATCGATCACCCGCTCGACCCCCGCCGCCACCAGCGCCGCGATGAAGTCGGCGACGGTCGTCGCTTCGTACCCGATGGTGAAGACCTTCATGGTCCAGAGATGGGAACGAACACGCCTCGGCTCAACCGCCTTGACCGCCTGGCTCCCGCGCCAATCCATCTGCGGCGGACAGGGCGATCGGTCCCGCCTGCATGCGTTTTCCCGTGACTTTTGGGACCAATCGCGGTGAACGACGGGCATGACACACGATATTCACATCGTTGGCGGCGGCCTCGCCGGGTCCGAAGCCGCTTGGCAACTGGCGGAGGCCGGCGTTCGCGTTCGCCTGTCCGAAATGCGCGGCTCGGGTGAGCGGACCCCGGCCCACCAGACCGATGATCTTGCCGAACTCGTCTGCTCCAACAGCTTCCGCTCCGATGATGCCGAGGCCAATGCCGTTGGCCTGTTACATCAGGAGATGCGCGGGTTGGGCTCGCTGATCCTGCGCGAGGCGGACAAGCACCGCGTCCCCGCCGGCTCCGCGCTGGCGGTCGACCGCGACGGCTATTCCGCCGGCGTTACCGCCGCGCTGGCCGATCATCCGAACGTCACGCTGGTCCGTGAGCGGATCGACACGCTGCCGGACGGACCGACGATCCTCGCCACCGGCCCCCTCACCGCCGCCTCGCTGGCGGAGGCGATCGGCGCCGCGACGGGCAAGGAGTCGCTCGCCTTTTTCGACGCGCTCGCGCCGATCGTCCACCGCGACAGCATCGACATGGACGTGGCATGGTTCGCCAGCCGCTGGGATAAGGGCGAGACGAAGGACTACATCAACTGCCCGATGACGAAGGACGAGTATCTCGCCTTCCACACCGGCCTGGTCGAGGGCGAAAAGACCCCGTTCAAGGACTGGGAAAAGGACACGCCCTATTTCGAGGGGTGCATGCCGATCGAGGTGATGGCCGAACGCGGCGTCGACACGCTGCGCTACGGCCCGATGAAGCCCGTGGGCCTCGACGATCCGCGGACCGGCCGCTGGCCCTATGCCGTCGTTCAGTTGCGGCAGGATAATGCGCAAGGCACGTTGTGGAACATCGTCGGGTTCCAGACCAAGCTCAAGCATTCCGAGCAGGTGCGCCTGTTCCGCACCATCCCCGGCTTGCAGAACGCGGAGTTCGCGCGGCTGGGCGGGCTTCACCGCAACACCTTCATCCGCTCGCCCGAACTGCTCGACGCGACGCTGCGGCTGAAATCTCGCCCCAACATCCGCTTTGCCGGCCAGATCACCGGGTGCGAAGGCTACATCGAGAGTGCGGCGATCGGCCTGCTCGCGGGGCGGTTCGCGGCGGCGGAGTTGCGCGGAGAAACCTTGCCGCCGCCGCCCGTGGAGACTGCGCTCGGCGCGCTGCTCGGCCATATCACGGGTGGCGCGGAGGCGGAGACGTACCAGCCGATGAACGTCAATTTCGGCCTGTTTCCGCCGATCCCCGGCCGGACGAAGAAGGCGGATCGCAAGCGCATGTACACCGACCGGGGCCGGGCCGCACTGGCGGAATGGCTCAACTCTCCTCCGCCGCCGGCTCCCGCTCCCCAGCGGGAGGACAGCGCAGTTTCGGCTTCCGCTTGACCGCAGTGGTGGCGAATTCGGCGGCGGTCATGCCGCCGGATTTGTCACGATCGGCAGTGGCGAACTTGGTGGCTGCCTTCACCGCCCATTCATCGAACGACAGCTTGCCGTCACCGTCCACGTCGAGTTTGGCGTATGCCTTGCGCCGCTGCGCCAGATATTCGTCGCGCGTGACATCGCCGTCGCGGTCCTTGTCATACCGTCCGAACCTTTTCTGCTCGCGCGTTTCAGCCGTCGCCTCCGGGACCGGGGCGGTGTAGGTTGCCGCGGCCCGGCTTTGCACCGCGGGCGCGGACGGCAGTAACGGCTCCGACGCAGCGCCGCCGCGATCCCACGCCATCACGCCCGCCGCCAACGCCGCCAGCCCGGCCACACCACCCGCCATGTATCGCCACATCAGACCGCCCCCACATCAAAGATGCACAGGCTAAAACTGTTTTCGTTGGTGCGCTACATCCCTGTCAGGCGGTGCCGAATTAAACGGAACGCCAGCGCAGGACCGGGAAGCCTGTCGGGGGTGGCCAGTGCAGCCCGCGCCACGAGTGCCAGCGTTCCCAATGGTCGCAAACGTCTTGGCCAGCGCATTGAGAACGCGGCGTCAAATCGCTGTTCAGCCAATGTCCGTGCCTCGGCCGATGCGAGCTGATCCGTCAGCCGCGGTACGAGATCGGCTAACGCCCAGCCCTCGCCCGCCATAGTGGCTCCGCGCCGATCCCCTTCTCCGGGGGCCACGATCGTCGCGAGCAGCTGGAACAGCCGACCGCCGCGCTCCTCCGCAAACCGCTTCAGCGCCGTCGCGTCCAGGTCGGGTTCCAGGAGCACCTCCCACCCCTCCACCATCGCGGCGAGGTCGGCCCCGGACACACCGGCGGGCAGCGCGTCCGTCGCCAACCCCTGCAACACCGGCTGCGCAGGCGGTGCCTTGTCGTCGAGGGCACTCAGCGCCCCGTGCCACCACGTCAGTCGCATCTGTCCGATCATGGGCTCGCGAGTCGTGCGCAGGATTTGACCCAACGCCCTGTCGAGCGCCAAAACCGCCTCAACTGCCGGGCGTCGGGCGACCGGCATATGCGCCATGGCCAAACGTTGCGGGATATCAGCGGCGTGCGTCGCATCAACTTGGCTATTCTGACCGTGGTCCATGTTTTCCTGAAGAATGAGGCTTTCGAACCGAATCTTTACTAACACAGGATAAGGCGGGCTCATGTACTTCCGCCCGTTTCTCACGAACCCCCTCGGGTGGTTCCCCCGCAAGGGTCTGCTTGCAGACCGCCGCGGGGCGGTGGCGGTAGAATTTGCGATCTGTGCTTCCGCCTTCTTCGCATTGTTGATCGCCTGTGCACAGACCGTCCTGATCTTCTTCGCGCAGCAGGCGCTACAGACCGGCGCGGAGGCCGGCGCCCGCTACATCATGACCGGGCAAGCCAAGCAGGCGGCGATGAGCGCCGCCCAGTTCCGCACCTACGCCTGCGGACAGATGCCACGCATCTTCGACTGCAACAACCTGATCGTCGACGTACGAACCGCCGCCGACTTCTCCAATATCGACACCGACACGCCCGGCATCACCTATAATCCCGACGGCACGGTTTCGAACGCGTGGCAGTTCAATTCGGGCGGCAGCCAGTCGATCATGATCGTCCGGCTCATGTACTTCTGGAACGTGCAGATCGGCCCGCTGAGCCTCGACTTCTCCAACGCCGGTCGGGGCAAGCGCCTGTTGATCGGCACGATGGTGTTCAAGTCGGAGCCTTACCGGTCATGATCCGCTCGCTGCGCAATGATGCCCGCGGGATGGCGATGGTCGAATTCGCGATGGTCCTGCCGATCCTGATCACGCTGTTTCTCGGCGGGTATCAGCTGACCCAAGCCTCCGCATGTCAAAGACGCGTAACGATCGTCGCGCGCTCCATCGCCGATCTCGTGTCGCGCTACGACACGATCAGTGCGGCGGAGGTCGGTACGATCCTCGACGCGTCGACCCAGATCATGGCCCCGTATGACGTCGCGGCGGCCCAGTCCCGCGTCAGCCTGATCAAGGTCGATGCCGCCAGAAACGTCACCGTGGTCTGGAGCGTCCCCAAGAATGGGGTCGAGCGCCCGACCGGCGCCTTCACCGGTCTGCCCGCCGCGATGAGGATCGCCAACAGCTACTATGTGCTTGGCGAAGTCGCGTACGACTATCGCCCGATCGGCGGCCAGTTCGCCTGGCCGATCAACTTCACCCAGTCGCTGTTCATGGTTCCCCGCAAATCGACTTACGTGGATTGCTCGACGTGCTGACGCACGCGATCTTTCGCCGTTTGGGCGGGCTGCGCCGGGACCGGCGTGGCAACATGCTGATGATCTTCGCCTTCTCCATGATCCCGCTCACCTTCGCGACGGGCATGGGCATCGATTATGCGGGCGCGATGCGGCTTCAGACACGTCTCAACGCGGTGACCGATGCGGCGTCGCTCGCCGGCGTCACTGCGCCGATGATGAAGAACACGATGGACGTGGCGTGCAAGGCGGCGCGCAGTACGTTCGAAAGTCAGTCCACCGCCATTCCCGGGCTTGCGATCGACACCTCGCGCGCGTCCGGCCTGACGATCACCATCACCGACACGCTGCCGATCGGTATCCCGGTCACGATCGTCTGTCCGGCCAGTGGCACACCAATCGTGCCATTTTCGCGCCCGCTCAGCAGAACCGTCGTGGTCACGTACAATGCGACGTCCGCCAACGGCTTCTCGGGCATTCTGGGCAAGGCCACGCTGGACATCGGCGGCTCCGCGACCGCCAAGACCACGATCGCGCCATACATCGACATCCATCTCGCGCTTGATACTTCGCAGTCGATGGGCTTGGCCGCGACGGATGCCGAAGCGCTGAAACTCTGGAATGCAACCAAGTTCTACAATAATCGAGGTTGTCAGTTCGGCTGTCACGCCAAAGATCCCAATGAGAAATACTCGATGGAACAAATCGCGCGCATGCCGCTCGTTAACGCCAAGATGCGGATCGACGTGCTGCGCGAAGCCACGATGGACATGATCAATACGGCCGTTGCCGGCCAAGGCAACGACCAGACTTATCAGTTCGGCCTCTACCGGATCGGGAAGAACTCCGGCCGCTGGAACATAGGCGTCGACGAATACGTAAAGCTGACGACCGATCTCGCCAGCGTGAGCAGCAAGGTCAGCTCGCTCACGCTCAGCGACAATGATGGGGCGATCGGCTTCGGCGACACGGATTTGCCGACCACCGCCAATTTCGTTCTGCCCTATATCAAGGCCACGAGCACCAGCGTCGATGACGGGACGACGCAGGCGAAGGCCCGTAAGTTCTTTTTCATGGTCACGGACGGCGTCACAGATATCGAGGGCAACTGCACCTACGGTCACTGCACAGCGCCGATCAATCCCGCCAGCTGCGACGCGTACAAACAAAAGGGGGTCACAGTCGGGATCGTTTACACTACTTTTCTCCCGACGAAGGCCGATCCCACAAAGCCCAATAGTACTGCATTGCGCGACGAATACATCAAACTGGTGCAGCCCATCGCGAAAGATATCAAACCCAATCTCGAAAAATGCGCGAGTCCTGGCTGGTTCTTCGAGGCTTCCGACGAACCCACCATCCACGCCGCCATGCAGAATCTGTTCCGTCAGGCGACCCAGACACCTACGATCATCCGCTGATAGGACACGCGCAACGAAAAACCCCCGCCGTCGCCGGCGGGGGTTTTTGCGCTACCGATCGAGCAGTCGCATTTAGCGGTAGCAGACCTTCTTCACCGCCGCGACGATGCGGGCGGAGTCGATCAGCGCCAGCTTCTCGAGGTTGGCGGCATAGGGCAGCGGCACATCCTCGTTCGTCACGCGCAGGACGGGGGCGTCGAGATCGTCGAAGCCCTCCTCCATGACGATCGCCGCGATCTCGGACGCGATCGAGCAGGTCGCCCAACCCTCCTCGACCACGACCAGCCGGTTGGTCTTCGCCAGCGACTTGAGCACGGCCTTCTTGTCGAGCGGCCGCAGCGTGCGCAGGTCGATGACCTCCGCGTCGATGCCCTCGTCCGCCAGCTTGTCGGCGGCTTCGAGCGACAGCCCGACGCCAATCGAATAGCTGACGATCGTCACGTCCTTGCCCGACTTCATGATCCGCGCCTTGCCGATCGGCAGGACCCAATCGTCGACCTTGGGAACGTCGAAGCTGCGGCCGTAGAGCAGCTCGTTTTCCAGGAACACGACCGGATCGCCGCTGCGGATCGCCGCCTTCAGCAGACCCTTTGCGTCGGCCGCATCATACGGTGCGATGACGATCAGGCCGGGGACGCTGGCGTACCACGGGCCGTAATTCTGCGAGTGCTGCGCACCGACGCGGCTGGCCGCACCGTTCGGACCACGAAACACGATCGGGCAGCGCATCTGGCCGCCGGACATGTAGTTGGTCTTGGCGGCCGAGTTGATGATGTGATCGATCGCCTGCATCGCGAAATTGAACGTCATGAACTCGACAATCGGCTTCAGTCCGCCCATCGCCGCGCCCGTGCCGACGCCGGCGAAGCCGTATTCGGTGATTGGCGTGTCGATGACGCGACGGTCGCCGAACTCGTCCAGCAATCCCTGCGTGACCTTGTACGCGCCCTGATACTGCGCGACTTCCTCGCCCATCACAAACACGCGGTCGTCTGCGCGCATCTCTTCGGCCATCGCATCGCGCAACGCCTCGCGAACGGTGGTCTTCACCATCTCGGTGCCCTCGGGCACCTGCGGGTCCGCGACTTCGGCTGTGTGGCCAGCCGCCTCGAACATCTGGCGCGCACCGGTGTCGACCTTCTCCTGCGCGGGATGCGCGGAGTCTTCGACGGTATCGGCCGGCTTCCGTTCGTCGGCCTTGGCGTCCGGGCTCGGGCTGTCGTCCTTGGTTGCGGGCGCGGCGGGTGCCGCAGAGGCGTCCTCGCCCTCGGCGGCCAGCGTCATGATGACAGTGCCGACCTTCACGTTATCGGTACCCTCGGCGATGACGATCCGCGCGACCGTGCCTTCGTCGACGGCTTCAAACTCCATCGTGGCCTTGTCAGTCTCGATCTCGGCCATGATGTCGCCGGATTTAACGCTATCGCCTTCCTTGACCAGCCATTTCGCCAGCGTGCCTTCCTCCATCGTCGGGGACAGCGCGGGCATCTTGATCTCGATCGGCATCTCAGTACGTCTCCACCAGCACGTCGGTATACAGCTCGGCCGGATCCGGCTCGGGCGTGCTTTCGGCGAAATCCGCCGCTTCGTTGACGGTCTTGCGGATCGCCTGTTCGACGGTCTTCAAATCCTCCTCCTTCACGCCCTGCGCCGCGAGCAGCTGCTTCACGTGTTCGATCGGATCGGACTTGTCGCGCACCGCCTGCACTTCCTCGCGGCTGCGATACTTGGCCGGGTCAGACATCGAGTGACCGCGATAGCGATAGGTCTTCATCTCGAGGATGACCGGGCCCTTGCCCGCGCGCACCCACTCCAGCGCCGTCTCGGCGGCACCGCGGCACGCCAGCACGTCCATGCCGTCGACCTGGATGCCGGGAATCCGGAAACTCTCGCCGCGGCGATACAGCTGATCCTCGGCAGAGGCGCGATTGACGCTGGTGCCCATCGCATACTGGTTGTTTTCGATCACGAAGATGATCGGCAGCTTCCACAGCTCGGCCATGTTGAACGCTTCGTAGACCTGGCCCTGATTGGCCGCACCGTCACCGAAATACGCCATGCAGACGCCGCCGTCGCCGCTGTATTTGTGCTTGAACGCGAGGCCCGCGCCCAGGGACACCTGAGCGCCGACGATGCCGTGCCCGCCATAGAAGCGCTTCTCGGTCGAGAACATGTGCATCGACCCGCCCTTGCCCTTGGAGATGCCGGCGGCACGCCCCGTGAGTTCGGCCATGATGACCTGCGGATCGATACCATAGGCCAGCATGTGGCCGTGGTCGCGGTACCCTGTGATGACCGAGTCCTTGTCACCGTCCAGCGCGGACTGAAGGCCAACCGCGACCGCCTCCTGACCAATATACAGGTGGCAGAAACCGCCGATCAGGCCGAGGCCGTAAAGCTGTCCGGCCTTTTCCTCGAAGCGGCGGATCAGCAGCATCTGTTTGTAGAAATCGAGCAACTGCTCCTTCGTCGCTTCGAACGGGAGCGGTTCGCCCGGGCGCTCGCGGTTGGGAATGGGTGGGTCGGCAATCGCGCGAGCGGGGGCTTTGGCCACGAAACTTCCTCGTTTCCGTAAGGGATCAGGGGGTGCCTATAGAACCGGTCGCGCTGCAACATCAATCCGCGCTTGGGCGATCGATACAGGAAGTCGGCTTGCGCGCCGCTCCGCCGGGCGACTACAGCCCGTGATCAATGGATAAACCGCTCCACCCGCTCCGGATCGCCAACTTCCGCGCCTACTGGTTGTCAAGGTTCACCGGAACGGTTGCGCTCAGCGCGCTGGCGATCGTGATCGGCTGGCAGGTGTACAGCCTGGCGCGCGAAACGATGTCGATCCGGGAGGCGGCGTTCCTGCTGGGCATGATCGGCGTCGCGCAGTTCGTGCCGCTGTTCCTGCTGACGCCACTCGTCGGACTGGTCGCGGACAGTGTGGACCGGCGGTGGATCGTGCGCTTCACGACCGGCCTGCTGGTGCTGACCTCGGGGACGCTCGGCGTCTTTACCTGGGCTGGAATGCTGGGGCTGCCGGCATTGTTCGGGGCCGCGATCTTCATCGGGATCGCCCGCGCCTTCTCGGGTCCTGCCTATTCCGCCCTCGCGCCGAATCTCGTGCCACGCGAATCGCTGCCCACGGCGATCGCGGTGAGTTCGATCGCGTGGCAGGTCGGTACGATCGCAGGGCCGTCGGTTGGCGGATTGCTATTCGCGATCCATCCCGACGTCGCCTACGGCACGATCTCGGCGCTGTTCGTGGTGGCACTTGGCGCGATCTTCCTGATCGCCCCGGTCCCGCAACCGCCGGCACAGACCGACCGCCGGCCGCTGATCCGCATCCTCGAAGGCTTTGCCTATGTCCGCCGCAACCGGCTGGTGCTGGCGGCTATCACGCTGGACCTGTTCGCGGTGCTGCTGGCCGGCGCGACCGCGCTGCTGCCGATCTACGCCCGCGACATCCTGCACGTCGGCTCGCAGGGACTGGGCTTCCTCGCCGCCGGCATGGGTATCGGCGCCGCTTCGACCGCGATCTTCTTCTCGATCCGGCCGATGACGTCGAACGTCGGCGTGAAGATGCTGATCGCCGTGGTCGTGTTCGGCCTCGCGATCCTGACGTTCGGGCTCTCGACCAATTTCTGGCTGAGCCTCGTAGCGCTGGTCGTCGCCGGCTGTGCCGACATGGTGTCGGTCTATGTCCGCTCCTCATTGATCCAGCTCCACACTCCCGATCACATGCGCGGCCGCGTCAGCGCCGTGTCGCAGCTGACGATCTCCGCCAGCAACGAGCTCGGCGAGGCGGAGAGCGGCCTCCTCGCGTCCCTGCTCGGGCCGGTCGGCGCGGTCGTGTTCGGCGGCGTCGGCGCAATCGCCGTGACACTTCTGTGGGCACGGCTGTTTCCGGAACTGAAGCGCGCGCGGACCTTTGACCCGCCAGACAATCTCGCCATCGAACCGCAGCACGGAGTAGCCCAGCCATGAAGGCCAACACGATCCTCGACACGATCGGTCGCACGCCGCACATCCGCGTCCAGCGCCTGTTCCCGAATTCCGAAGTGTGGATCAAGTCGGAACGGTCCAACCCCGGCGGCTCGATCAAGGACCGCATCGCGCTGGCGATGGTCGAGGCGGCGGAGGCTTCCGGCG
Organism: Sphingomonas sp. AC435; assembly: GCF_979253005.1. Taxonomy (NCBI): domain Bacteria; kingdom Pseudomonadati; phylum Pseudomonadota; class Alphaproteobacteria; order Sphingomonadales; family Sphingomonadaceae; genus Sphingomonas; species Sphingomonas sp. AC435. The sequence goes on along the minus strand of NZ_CEEDCJ010000004.1, from coordinate 254,551 downwards.
ACCTGAAGCCCGGCGGCACGATCGTCGAACCGACCAGCGGCAACACCGGCATCGGCCTCGCACTGGTCGCGGCGGTCAAGGGCTACAAGCTCATCCTCGTCATGCCCGAGTCGATGTCGCTGGAGCGTCGCCGCCTGATGCTGGCCTACGGCGCCAGCTTCGACCTGACGCCGCGCGAAAAGGGCATGAAGGGTGCGATCGAGCGCGCGCTGGAGATCGTCGGGGAAACACCCGGCGCGTGGATGCCGCAGCAGTTCGAGAACCCCGCGAACATCGAGGTCCATACCCGCACCACCGCGCAGGAGATCTTGGAGGATTTCGCCGACACCCCGGTCGATGTCATCATCACCGGCGTCGGGACCGGCGGCCACATCACCGGTGTCGCGGAGACGCTGAAGAAGGTCTGGCCCAACCTGAAGGTCTATGCCGTCGAACCCGCCGCCAGCCCGGTGATCGCCGGCGGCCAGCCGGGGCCACACCCGATCCAAGGCATCGGCGCCGGGTTCATCCCCGCCAACCTCCATACGCAGATGCTGGACGGGGTGATCGAGGTCGATGCCAACGTGGCCAAGGACATGGCCCGCCGCGCTGCGCGTGAAGAAGGCATGCTGGTCGGCATCTCGTCCGGTGCAACGCTGGCGGCGATCCTGCAGAAACTACCCGATCTGCCCGACGATGTGCGCGTGCTCGGCTTCAACTACGACACGGGTGAGCGGTATCTGTCGGTCCCGGACTTCCTGCCCGAACAGTGACACCCCAAGCTGCGCCCGGAGCTTGGCTCCGGGCCGTCCTGCTGATCGTCGCCGTGCTGGCGCTGGCGATCCCGACACTAGTCGTACTGAACGCGCCGACGATCCCCCACGTCCGCGCGCCGAAGCTGCGTCTCGCAACGAAGGTTGTGCCGCAGACGGTGCTGCCGCCGGTCGAGCCGGTCGAGTTCGTCGACCTGCCACCCGGGGAGGCCCGCGCCTTCAACGCGTCGGTGCCGTTCTCGCGCGATCCGAACCCGGCTGCGCGCCCGTTCCGCCTCCCGGAAGACGCCGAGAACCGCGCCCGCGCGACCGATTGCCTCGCGACCGCGCTCTTGTACGAGGCCGGCGCAGACCCGGAGGGGCAACGCGCGGTGGCGCAGGTCGTCATCAATCGCATCCGCCACCCCGCCTTCCCGAAGACCGTGTGCGGCGTCGTGTTCGAGGGTCAGGAGCGGCGCACCGGTTGCCAGTTCAGCTTTAGCTGCGACGGTGCCCTGACCCGCTGGACGCCGCCCGAGGCGCTGTGGACCGCCGCGCGCAAGATAGCCGCCGCGGCATTGTCGGGCACCGTCTACCGCAAGGTCGGCTATGCCACGCATTATCATACCGACTGGGTGGTGCCCTATTGGCAGTCGAGCCTCGATAAGATCGCCGCCGTCCACAGCCACTTGTTCTTCCGCTGGTCCGGCTGGTGGGGCACGCCGCCCGCTTTCAATCGCGGCATTGCAGGTGCGGAGCCGGTGATCGCCGCCCTTGCCCCGTTCTCGGACGCGCACAAGACCGCAGCGGCGCTGGCGGAGGCGACGAGCGCATTGGCCGAAAGTGCCGCTGTGTTGGGCAAGGATGCTCCCCATCCTCTGGCGAGCGATCCGACGACGTTCCTCGTGACGTTGCCCGCAGGTCTGGCACCAGAGGCTTGGCCGCAACTGGCGGCACAGTCCTGCGGCGATCGACCGGTCTGCAAGTTCTCCGCCTGGACGGAGAAGACACCGACGGCCCTGCCGCTGGAGCCCGAACAGGTCGCGACGATGACCTTCAGCTACCTGCGCGATCGGGGTTTCGGGTTCGAACGGACGCTGTGGAATTGCCGCATCGTCAAACGCCCCGATCCGCGGAGTTGCATGCGCCAGCAGGTCCTGACGCTGCCGGCGGCGGGCCCGGCACCAACCGCAACGCCGACCCCGCAGCCGTCACCGACCAGAACCGTGTCGGACCTGACCGGCGTACGTCGCTCGACCGGCAATGACGCGACGAAGCCGGTGCGGCCCGCGCCCGCGAAGGATGCAACGGCACCCGAAGCGTCCCGCCCCACATCACGCGCCACCCCGACCAAGTCCGGTTCCCCGTCCCCGCCCCCTGCGTCAGCCCAGCAGAGGCTGGGAGCTTCTACGACGGCGGAGATCGGCCAGTCTCGGGAATAGTCCAGGCAACGCCTCGACCCACTATTCCGACTAAGCTGGTGCCGTCCCCGCCCCTCCGCGATTTCAGCGAAAGCTGGCATTTTCCGCGACGGCGCAAGCCGGCAAGCCACTGGACGATACCAGCTTTCGCTGATGACGCTCTCTAGCGATACATGGTCAAGTTCGACGCCCAAGCCGAGCTACACCTCGCACCGGCTGCTCCTCACCCATATCAAGCTGCGAGGAACATCTCCTCCGGCAACGCCATCACTGCCTCGGCACCGCCCTCGATCTTGCGGCGAAGCGCGCCCGCGTCCGGCAGAATACGCTCCGCGAAGAACCGCGCCGTGACCAGCTTGGCGTCGAGGAAGGCGACATCGCCCTCACCTGCCGTTTTCAGTGCCGTCGCCGCGACGACCATGCGCAGCCACATCAGGCCGGTCGCGACCAGACCCATCAGGTGCATGTACGCGGTCGCGCCGGCACCGACGTTGTTCGGGTCCTTCATGCCGTTCGCCATGAACCACATCGTCGCCGCCTGAAGCTCGTTCAGCGCGCGCTCCAGCCGGGTCGCATAATCCACGGTCGCCGCATCGCCTTCAGCCGCCGCAATTTCCTCCGTCACGATGCGGAACAACGCCTGCACCGCGCGACCGCCGTTTTGCGCCAACTTGCGGCCGACGAGGTCCATCGCCTGCACGCCGTTGGTACCCTCGTAAATCTGGGCGATGCGGGCATCGCGGACATATTGCTCCATACCCCATTCGCGAATGTAGCCATGGCCGCCGTAAACCTGCTGCGCCGTCGTGGCGATCTCGTAGCCCTTGTCGGTGCCGACGCCCTTGATGACCGGGGTCAGCAGGCCGATCAGGTCCGCTGCGATCTGGCGCTCCTCCTCGGTACCCGCCTTGTGCTCCAGATCCACCTGAAGCGCGCCCCACAGGCACAGGGCCCGCAGACCCTCCGTCCACGCCTTCGCCTCCATCAGCATCCGGCGAACGTCCGGATGGACGAACAGCGTATCGGCCTTTTCGTTGGGCTCGGCGGGACCGGTCAGCGCACGACCCTGGCGACGGTCGCGGGCGTAATGGACCGCGTTCTGGTACGCCGTTTCCGCCACCGCCAGACCCTGAAGCCCGACGCCCAGCCGTGCCGCGTTCATCATGATGAACATCGCGGCCAGCCCCTTCATCTCCTCGCCGACCAGCCAGCCGGTCGCGCCGTCATAGTTCATGACGCAGGTCGAATTGCCGTGGATGCCCATCTTGTGCTCGATCGAGCCGCACGTCACGGCATTGCGCGCCCCGAGCGAGCCATCGTCCTCCACCATCACCTTCGGCACGACGAACAGCGAGATGCCCTTGCTGCTGTCCGGTGCGCCGGGTGTCTTGGCGAGGACGAGGTGGATGATGTTGTCGGTCAGGTCGTGCTCGCCCGCCGAGATGAAGATCTTGGTGCCAGTGATGCTGTAGCTGCCGTCCGCCTGCGGCTCCGCGCGGGTGCGGATCAGGCCCAAGTCGGTGCCGCACTGCGGCTCGGTCAGGTTCATCGTGCCGCCCCATTCGCCGGACACCATGCGGGGCAGATACTTGGCATGCTGTTCAGGGCTACCCTTCACCACCAGCGCCGCGATCGCCCCGTGAGCGAGGCCGGGATACATGGCGAAGGCCATGTTGGCGGAGATCATGTATTCCTGAAACGCGGTCGAGACGACGTGCGGCATCCCCTGCCCACCGAACGCCTCCGGCGCGCTGAGCGTGCCCCAGCCCGACTCGACGAACTGGCGATACGCGTCTTTGAAGCCCGGCGGCGCCGTGACGCTGCCGTCGTCGGCGCGGGTGCAGCCGTGCAGGTCGCCGATCTGGTTCAGCGGGAACAGCACCTCCGCGACGAAGCGGCCGCCCTCTTCCAGTACGGCGTCGACCGTATCGGGCGTGGCATTGGCGAAACCCTCCACATCGGCATGCCGATCGAGGCCGACGACGTGCTCCAGCACGAAACGCGTATCGCGGACGGGGGGCGTGTACTGCGGCATCTCTCTCAGTCCTTGGTCTTGTTGTCGTTATCGCTGGCGGGTTCGACGACCGCCACGAAGTTGGTCAGCTCGGTGATCGCGGCATCGATATCGCGGCGCTGCGCTTCCAGCGTCGCGATCCGTGCGCGACAACGTTCGATCGTGACCTGACGCTGCAACCGGCGTCCGTCGCCGAAGTCATAGAGGTCGATCATCTCGCGAATTTCGCCCAGCGAGAAGCCCACGCGCTTGCCGCGCAGGATCCACGCCAGTCGCGCCCGATCGCGCTGCGAATAGATCCGCTGGGTGCCGCGTCGCTCCGGCGCGATCAGCCCCTCGTCCTCGTAGAACCGCAGCGCGCGGGCGGTGATCCCGAATTCTGCCGACAAGTCAGAGATCGAGAAGGTCTGCCGATCGGGATGGGCCGCGATCGGCGCGTAGGAAGCAGCCTGCACCATATCCCCAAATTTAGCTTACCCTTACGTCAACGTCAAGGATCGCCGCAGAGCGGTGCCCCGTCGCGATCCCGCAACGTGCGCGCCTCCGACACGGACGTGCTGAGCCTCTCGACGCGGATCGCTGCAAGTGACGCTCTACCCGTACACAAACTGGCGCAGGCCGCGGGAACCTCGGCGGGAAAAACGATGCGGTCGCCTTCGAACCGCGCATCGAACCGGCACCCGTTGCGAAGCTCGACGTCGAGTCTTTCGCCCAAACGACGAACAAGACCAGTCGCGCTGCACGCCTGTCCTTCGCCGTAATCGGTGACGATGCCGATCCGTTGATCACCACGCTCTTCGCCGACGACGCACAGCCGATCCGAGTCGCGCGCCCATGAACCGCCCAGCGTGGCGGTTGCGGGATCAACGATCAGGCCCTGCTCCAGAGCAGCCGCTTCCAGCTTCGATCCGGGCGTATCAGGTGATCGGTCGGGCGCTTCGCCGCTGCACCCCGCGATCGCCAGCGCCAGCGCAATGCTCACTCTCATGCGATCGGAACCAGCGCGTCGCCCTCCACCCGGCGGTAGAAGCAGCTCGTCGCGCCGGTGTGGCAGGCTGGGCCCGCCGCGTCGCAGATCAACCACAGCGCGTCCTGATCGCAGTCGATCCGCATCTCGACGACCGCTAGGACGTTGCCGGACGTTTCGCCCTTCTTCCACAAGCGCTGTCGACTGCGCGACCAAAAGGTCGCTTCGCCGCTCGCCTGCGTCGCCGCCAGCGCATCAGCGTTCATGTGCGCGACCATCAGCAGCGCACCTGCCCGGTCGCTGACGACGGCGGTGACGAGGCCGTGCTCGTCATAGCGGGGATCAAGGCGGAGCGTTGCATCGCGGTCGGTCATCGGCGCGGCGTAGCGTAGATGCGGGATCGCCCGCCAGCTTCGTCGCTATATCAGCGATGGTCGCGGATCGCCTTCACCAGCGCGGCTTTGTCCAGCTTGGATCGGCCTTCGATCCCGATCTCCTTCGCCTCGTCCATCAGTTCCGCCTTGGTTCGATCCTCGAGGTGCGTGCTGCGGTGGTCGATCGTTCCAGCGGCCTTGGCGTTGGCGATCCTCGCCGCCTTCTCCCTCGAATTGCCCTGCTTGAGCAGGTCCTCGTACAGCGCATCGTCCTTGATCTGGGGACCGTGATCGCGTGCCATGACACCTCTCCTTCGGCCGCCCATAACGATCCTTTCGACGAAGCGCTCCACGGGCGGGGCGACAAACCATGTTAGCGTCCCTATATGCCCGGCCACACAGCCGGCGGACCTGCGGACATCATGCTGACCACCCACCCTTTCGATGACGACAAGCTGCGCGAAGAGTGCGGCATCTTCGGCGTATCCGGCAGCGACAGTGCTGCGGCGCTGGTGGCGCTCGGGCTGCACGCGTTGCAGCACCGCGGCCAGGAGGCGGCGGGGATCACCAGCTTCGACGGCCACCATTTCCACACGCACCGGGCGATGGGCCACGTCGCCGGCAATTTCGACAGCGATTCCGTGATCCGCAGCCTGCCCGGCAGCGTCGCGACGGGCCATGTCCGTTACTCGACCACCGGCGAGACGGCGCTGCGCAACGTGCAGCCCTTGTATGCGGAGCTTCAGTCGGGCGGATTTGCGGTCGCGCACAACGGCAACATCTCGAACGCGATGAAGCTCCGCCGCGATCTCGTCCGTCGCGGTTCGATCTTCCAATCGACCAGCGACACCGAGACGATCATCCACCTCGTCGCCACCTCCAACTACCGCACCTTGCTCGACCGGTTCATCGACGCGCTGAAGCAGGTCGAGGGGGCGTATTCGCTGCTGGTGATGACGCCGGAGGGTATGATTGCCTGCCGCGATCCGCTCGGTATCCGGCCGCTGGTGATGGGCCGGCTGGGTGATGCGATCATCTTCGCCAGCGAAACCGTCGCACTCGATGTGTGCGGCGCGACGTTCGAACGTGCGGTAGAGCCGGGCGAGCTGGTGATCGTGCAGGGTTCCGACGTGCGCTCGATCCACCCGTTCAAGCAACAGGCACCACGGCCCTGCATTTTCGAATGGGTCTATTTCTCGCGCCCCGATTCGATCGTCGACGATCATTCCGTGTATTCGGTGCGCAAGGAGATCGGCGCGCAACTCGCCGCGGAATCGCCGGTTGACGCCGACCTCGTCATCCCGGTCCCGGACTCGGGTGTGCCGGCCGCGATCGGCTATGCGCAGGCGTCGGGCATTCCGTTCGAACTGGGCATCATCCGCTCGCATTATGTGGGTCGGACCTTCATCTCGCCGGGCGACAATGTTCGCCACCTTGGAGTCAAACTGAAGCACAACGCGAACCGGGCGCTGATCGAGGGCAAGCGTGTGATCCTGGTGGACGATTCGATCGTCCGCGGCACGACTTCGCTCAAGATCGTGCAGATGATGCGCGATGCCGGCGCGGCGGAAGTTCACCTGCGCATCGCGTCGCCGCCGACCAAGCACAGCTGCTTCTACGGCGTCGATACGCCGGAGCGGACCAAGCTGTTGGCGCACAAGCTGGACATCGGCGGCATGACCGACTTCATCCACGCCGACAGCCTCGCCTTCGTGTCGATCGACGGCCTGTACAAGGCGCTGGGCGAGGCGCAGCGCGATGCGCGGCCGCGGTATTGCGACGCCTGCTTCACGGGCGACTATCCCACCACCCTGACCGACCAGGACGAAAGCGCCGAGGTCGATCAATTCGCGCTGCTGGCCGAACGCGTCAACTGACCGGACCGAACATGGACAAGACACTCGAGAACCGGCTGGCGCTGGTCACCGGCGCCAGCCGTGGCATCGGTGCCGCAACCGCGAAAGCTTTGGCGGCACGGGGCGCGCACGTCGTCATCACCGCCCGCACCGCGGCGGGACTGGAGGAGGTCGAGCAGGCGATCTTCGACGCTGGCGGTTCGGCGACGATCGCGCCGCTCGACCTGACGCAGACCGATTCGATCGCCAAGCTGGCGACGGCAGTCGGCGAGCGCTGGGAGGCGCTGGACGTGATGGTCCTGAACGCGGCCATGCTCGGCAGCCTCGCGTCGGTGCCGTCGATCGATCCCAAGGAGTTCGCACAGGTGCTGACGCTCAACGTCAGCGCGCAGGCGGCGATGATCGCGGCGTTCGACCCGATGCTGCGCCGTGCGGAACACGGCCGGGTGATCGGCGTCACCTCCAGCGTGGCGCAGACGCCGCGCGCTTTCTGGGGTGCTTACGGTGCGTCGAAGGCGGCGTTCGAAACGCTGCTGGGCGCGTATGGTGACGAGGTGGCGGAGATGAGCCGCGTCCGCACCGCGATCGTCGATCCGGGCGCGACCCGCACGAAGATGCGCGCGCGCGCCTATCCGGGCGAGGACCCGGCGTCGGTCAAGGCGCCGGAGGTGGTGGCCGAAGCGATCGTCGCGCTGGCGGTCGGCGGCTTCGCGGACGGCCACCGCGAACGGGTCAGCGTCTGAGCGTCATTCCCGGACCAGCGTCACCTGTGCGACGGTGATGCCGCCGCCGCGAAAGCCGCCTTCGCAATACATCAGGTAATAGCGCCAGAGGCGGCGGAAGCGCGCGTCGAGGCGGGCGGGCAAGCGCCCTTCCCTCTCCGCAGCGTCGAAGCGTTCGCGCCACAGGCGCAGCGTCTCCGCGTAATCGAAGCCGAAATGACGCGTGTCCTGCCATGACAGGCCGCGTGCTTCCGCCAGTGCGCGGAATCGGCTTTCGGAGAGCAGCATTCCGCCAGGGAAGACGTGGCGCTGGATGAAGTCAACGCTGCTGGCATAGGCGTCGAACACGTCGTCGGCGATGGCGATATACTGGATTGCGGCACGCCCGCCCGGCTTCAGGACGCGGGCGATAGTATCGAGATAGGCGGGCCAATAAGCCTGCCCCACCGCCTCCACCATCTCGATACTGGCGACCGCATCGAACCGGCCCGCGGTGTCGCGGTAATCGGTCAGCGAGACGGTGACACCCGGCAGGTCGCGGGCGTCGAGCATCGCCTTCTGCTCGGTCGACAGGGTCAGCGCGTGAACCCTGCGTCCCTGTTCTGATGCGAGCGCCGCGAACGAACCCCAGCCGCAGCCGATCTCCAGGATCGTATCGCCCGGCTTCGTCCCGGTGCGATCCAGTACGGCCATGAGCTTGCGGGCCTGCGCCTGTTCCAGCGTATCGCCTTGCCCGAAGATCGCGCTGGAATAGGTCAGGCTTTCGTCCAGCCACTCGCGGTAGAAATCGTTGCCGAGGTCGTAATGCGCGGCGATGTTCCGGCGCGAGCCCGCGCGGTGATTGCGGTGGAGGTGATGCCACGCCCGCGCCGCCAGCCGTGCCACACCGCCCGAACGCGCGGCCCGACCCAGTGCGACGCGGTTGCGCATGAACAGATCGAACAGCGGCACGGGATCGGGGCTGGACCAGTCGCCGGCTTCCCATCCCTCATACCAGCCGACCGACCCCGCGGTCGCGAGGCGGACGAGCGCGCGCCAGCGGTGAACGGCGACGATCGCCACCGGGCCGTCGGAGCGACCGCCGATCAGGCGCGCGGTGCCGTCCGGCAACTGCGCCTCGATCGCCCCGCATTCCAGTCCGCGATCGATACGGTCGAGCAGCCGGTGAAACGGCCGCGCGATCAGGCGCGCCGTCCGGCTGCGACGATGAAGGTGGATGCCCCCTGCTTCCATGCGGCGCGCCTTTGCACCGGCGGACGGCCGGAGGGAAGCCCTACAGCGCCGCCGCCGCTGCCAATGCACGTTCGCGGGCTTCGCGGTGGCCGATGATCTTCGGCGGATAGCCCCTGGGCAGGCAGCCGGCGGCTTCGGGATCGTGGATCGCGGCGTCCGGCACCTTGGCGAGTTCGGGCACCCAGCGGCGGATGTAATCGGCGGCGTCGAACTTCTCCGACTGCGTCAGCGGCGCCATGATGCGGCTGAACATATTCGAGTCGACGCCGGTACCCGCCACCCACTGCCAGTTGACGGAATTGTTGCCGTAATCCGCATCGATCAGGCAATCCCAGAACCAGCGCTCGCCCTCCCGCCAGTCGATCAGCAAATGCTTGATGAGGAAGCTGGCCGTAATCATCCGCACGCGGTTGTGCATCCAGCCGCTGGTCCAAAGCTGGCGCATGCCGGCGTCGACGATCGGGTAGCCGGTATGGCCGGTCTGCCAGGCCTTCAGGTCCGATGCCGCGTCCTTGCCGGTGCGCCATTGCAGCGCATCGTATTTGGGGCGGCCGTTATCGGTGGCGTAGCCGGGCAGCGCGAGGACGACGCCATCGGTGAAGTCCCGCCACGCCAGTTCCTTGCGGTAGGTCGTACCGGACGTGGCGTGCCAGACGGTGCGCGGCGAGACTTCGCCGAAATGCAGGTGCGGCGACAGGCGCGAACTGCCCTCCTCCGACGGCATGTTGCGGGCGGTGTCGTAAGCGTCGGCCTTTTTCGCGAACGTCTTCAACCGGTGGAGCGCTTCATCCTCGCCGGGCACCCAATCCTCGTCGAAGCCGGGGGACCAGTCGGGCTTGGTCGGCAGCAGGTCCCAGTCGGCGAGCGTCTCCGACTTCGGCCATGTCGCCGGTGCGGGGATATCGCGCGGAGCCGGATGGGGATGTTCCGGCGGGAGGTGGTTCTGGAGCGCCTTCCAGAAGGAGGAATAGATGCGGAACTGGCCACCGGAGCCGGTGCGGACATCCTCGGGCCGCGCGAGGTGGTTGCCGTCGTGCAGGCAAAGTCGATCACCGAGCGCCGCCTCTGCCTTGCGCCACCACGGTTCGTAGTGGCGGATGGCGTGGATCGTGCCGGCACCGGTATCCTGCATCAGCGCGTCCAGGACCTCGACGGCCTTGCCGCGGCGGAGGATCAGGCGGCTGCCCTTTTCCGCCAGCGCCTCCGCCAGCGCGGTCAGGCTGTGATGGAGCCACCAGCGCTGCGCGCCGCCGATCCGCCATTCGCCGGGGGTGTCGTCGTCGAGGATATAGACCGGGATCACCGGGCCTTCATGGGCGGCGGCGATCAGGGCGGGTTGATCGTGGAGGCGGAGGTCCTGGCGGAGCCAGACGATTACGGGATTCGGCATCGGCAGGACGTACGCTCCGGCGGGTGGTGGCGTTCCCGATCGCTGTCCCGCCTGACCCTCCCCGATGCTTCGGAAAGTTAGGCTAAGGTTAGTCCAATGCGGCTTTTCACGACCACCCGGAGTCCGGCCATAAACCCCTGATCCTGCTGTCCTTACACGAGAGCGGACCTGTAGGACAGCGCATCGCCCAGCGTCATGATCGCGGCGACGTGGCGGTGGGCAATCTCCAGCGCGTCGTCGCCATAGCCACCGCCGACGGTGCTCGCAAGCGGGATGCCGCGGTCGGACACCAGCCGCGCCACCAGCCGTTCGCGGCGTTCGAGGCCCGGCAGACTGAGCGACAGGCGGCCGAGGCGGTCGTCGGCGAACGGATCGACACCGGCCTGATACAGGATCAGATCGGGGGCGAAGCTGTCGAGCAGCGGGGACAACGTCGTCTCCAGCGTTGCGCAATAGTCGTCGTCGCCGATCCCGTCCGCCAGCGGCACGTCGAGCGTCGAACGCGCCTTGCGTGCGGGGAAGTTCTTTTCGGCGTGGATCGAATAGGTCGCGATCTGCGGATGGCCGGCCGTCAGCGCGGCGGTGCCGTCGCCCTGATGGACGTCGACATCGACGATCAGGATGCGGTCGACGGTCCGTTCCTCCACCAGCCGTGTCGCGGCGACGGCCAGGTCGTTGAAGATACAGTATCCGGCACCCGTATCGTGCAGCGCATGGTGGCTGCCGCCCGCCGTATTGGCCGCAAAGCCGTGTTCCAGCGCGAGGTGCGCGGCGAGCCACGTCCCGCCCGGCACCGCGGCGGCGCGGGTGGCGACCTCCGGCGTTATCGGGAAGCCGATGCGGCGCGTCTTCGAGGGCGGCACGCGGGCCTCCAGCACCTCCGCCACGTATTCGGGGTCGTGAGTCGCCTCCAGCCAGCGGACCGGCATCGGGTCGGGCGTGTGCCACGTCAGTGCTTCGCCGCGTTCGCGCAGCAGGTCGCGGATCAGGCCGTTCTTGCCCCAGCGATAGGTGGAGCGGGCGGGTGCGGGCGCGACATAGGCGGGGTGATGGACGACATGGATCACGCCCCCTAGGTAGCATCGACACGCCAGAAGCGCGAGGAGCAGGAATGACCGACCCGAGCCCGTATGTCCGCCCGGACGTGAGCAAGTTCCTGGAGTATCTGAACAACCTGCCCGGCCCGCGAACCTATCAGCTGGAACCGCCCGCCGCGCGTGCAGTGTATTCGGCGATGCCCGGCGTGGCGGAGCCGCCGGTCGGCGCGCTGGCGGTGATGCGCGACCTGACGATCCCCGGACCCGGCGGGCCGATGAAGGCGAGGCTGTTCGATGCGCAGGAGACGCGCGTGCCGGGGCCGGCGATGGTCTTCTATCACGGCGGCGGTTTCGTGATCGGCGATCTGGAGAGCCACGCCAGCGCGTGTGCGGAGATCGCACGGGTTCTGGATATCCCGGTGATCGCAGTCGATTATCGGCTGGCACCGGAAGCGAAATGGCCGGCCGCACCGGACGATGCGGAAGCGGCGGCACGGTGGGTGGCGGACAGCCCCGAGGAGCTGGGGCGGAGCGTCACGGCGCTGGTGCTGTGCGGGGACAGTGCGGGCGGCAATCTGACGATCGTCACCGCGATGAGCCTGCGTGACCGACCGGCCGCCGTGCCGGTGATCGCGCAGGCGCCGCTCTACCCGGCGGCGGACATGACGGGCGGCGACTATGCGTCGGTGCGGGCGTTCTCCAAGGGGTACCTGCTCGATCGCGAGACGCTGCTGTGGTTTCAGGATGCCTACGCGGCGGACCTGCATCATGTGCGGTCGTCACCGCTGCATCAGGACATGGCGGGCATGCCGCCGGCCGTCGTCATCACCGCCAGCCTCGACCCGATCCGCGATCAGGGGCGTGCCTATGTCGCGGCACTGGCGCAGGCGGGGGTGCCGGTGGTGTACCGGGAAGCGGTGGGCAACATCCACGGCTTCCTGAACGTCCGCAAGGCGATCCCCTCGTCGCAGGCCGATGTCGCGGGCTTCCTGCTGGCGGTGAAGGGGATGATCGTCGAGATGGAAGGCGACCGCGTCATGCGGCAGGCGGCGGGATCGTGAGCGACCTGCCCTATCGCCCTTGCGCGGGCGTGATGCTGGTCAATCGCGAGGGGCTGGTGTTCGTCGGGCAGCGGCTCGATTCGACGCTGGAGGCGTGGCAGATGCCGCAGGGCGGGATCGATCCCGGCGAGGATGCCCTGACTGCGGCGACGCGGGAGCTATGGGAGGAAACCGGCGTTGCGCCCGACAAGGTCGAACTGGTCGCGGAGGCGCCGGGCGAGTTCACCTACGACCTGCCGCCGGAGCTGATCGGCAAGGTTTGGAAGGGCAAGTGGCGCGGGCAGGTGCAGCGCTGGTTCCTGTTCCGCTTCCTCGGCGAGGATCACGATGTCGACATCCGCACGCCGCATCCCGAGTTCCGCGCGTGGCGCTGGATCGAGCCGGCGGAGTTGCCGCGAGTCATCGTGCCGTTCAAGCGGCAGCTGTACGAGGATGTGCTGGCCGCGTTCGCGGGGCATCTGGGCGCATAGCCCTAGAAGGTCGAAAAGCGGATCGCCCAGAGACGGTTGCGAGCCGGCGACAATGTTATAGTAGGACAAGCGTGCTTACCCTCGCCCTTCTGATGAGCGCCGCGGTCGATGTGTCGGCGCCGGCTCCCGCCCCGCAGCAGACGGCGGCGGGGGCGATGATCCCGGAGAATATCCGGGCGATGCTGGATGCCGCGCTGGATTCGGGCAACGAGGGCGAGGTGTCGACGATCGTGAAATATGCGCGCTCGGCCGATCCGCTGAGCGGCGACGCGGTGCTGGCGATCGCGAACAAGTGGCGTGCGGACCGCGCGGCGGCACGCGAACGGGTGATCCGGCAGGCGAGCTTCCTGACGCTGTGGACGGGCAAGGCCGAACTCGGCGGCTTCGTGTCGACGGGGAATTCGGAGACGGCGGGGGGCAGTGCCGTGGTCGATCTGACGCGCGAGGGGCTGCAATGGCGGCACAAGTTCCGCGCGCAGGCGGATTATCAGGAAAGCCTGGGCATCACGACGCGCGAGCACTACCTCGCCAGCTACGAACCCAATTACAAGTTCGGCGACCGCGCCTATGCGTACGGGGCGGCACAGTATGAAAGCGACAAATTCCTCGGCTATTACGACCGTGTGTCGGTGTCGGGCGGTGCCGGGTACAGCGCGATCAAGCAAGCGAACATGCAACTCGATGTCGAGCTGGGGCCGGCATACCGGCACACCGCCTTTACCGACGGGACGGTGCAGTCGAGCCTCGCCGGGCGCGGCACGATCGACTTCCGGATCCGCATCCTGCCGGGGCTGGGCTTTACGCAGACCGCATCCGCCTATGTGCAGCGGTTCAATTCGACGGTGAACACCAACAGCGCCGTGCAGGCGAAGCTGATCGGGCCGCTGTCGGCGCAGCTGTCGTACAACGTCCAGTACGAGAGCATGCCGCCCGCCGGGCGCAAGACGACGGACACGATCAGCCGGGCCTCGCTGGTCTATTCCTTCTGACGCCGGTACATCCCCGTCGATGGTGGGGATGACTTCGAACGAGCAGGCCGTGGTCACGCGGCTGGATGCGGCGGCGATGCTGACACAAGTCGAGCATTGGGCGGCAATCAACAGCGGCACGCGCAATATCGACGGGCTGGCGCGGATGGCTACCGTGCTGGCGGATGCGTTCGCGGTGCTGCCGGGCGACGTTTCGCTGATCGAGCCGGCGCCGGTCGAGAGCGTGGCGGCGGATGGGATCGTGTCGCCGCTGGCACATGGGCGGCACCTGCTGGTGAGGGTGCGGCCCGATGCCGAACAGCGCGTGCTGCTGATGGGGCATATGGACACCGTGTACGGTGCGGACCACGCGTTTCAGACGCTGCACTGGCGCGAGCCGGGGGTGCTGGTGGGGCCGGGCGTGGCCGACATGAAGGGCGGGCTGGCGGCAATGCTGGCGGCGCTGACCGCGATCGAGGCGGTGGGCGGCTGCGCGCTGGGGTATGATGTGCTCATCAATTCGGACGAGGAGACCGGATCGCTGTCGTCGGCCGCGCTGATCGCGGAGGTGGCGGCGAGCAAGGTCGCCGCGTTGGGATATGAGCCGGCGCTGGCGGACGGCACGCTGGTCGGCGCACGCGGAGGTACGGGCAATTTCTCGATCGTGGTGCGCGGTCGGAGCGCGCATGCCGGGCGCAATCCCGAAGAGGGCCGCAACGCGATCGTCGCGGCGTCGGAGATCGCGGTGCGGCTGGCGGATGCGCGCGGCGACGGGCTGTGGGTCAATCCGGCGCGGATCGAGGGCGGCGGGCCGAACAACGTCGTGCCCGAACTCGCCGTGCTGCGCGTGAACTTCCGCCCGCGCGATGCCGGTGCGATCGCGCGGGCGCAGGCGGTGGTGGACCGGGTGACGGCCGAAGTCGCCGGGCGACGCGGCGTCTCGGTGGCGGTGCATGGCGGCTTCAATCGCCCGCCCAAGCCGGTCGATTCTGGGGCGGAAGCGTTGCAGGCGGTGATCGAGGATGCGGCAGGATCGCTGGGCATCGCGGTCGGCTGGCGGGACACCGGCGGGGTGTGCGACGGCAATAACATCGCCGCGGCGGGCGTGCCGGTGGTCGACACGATGGGCGTGCGCGGCGGTGCGATCCATTCCAGCGACGAATTCCTGCTGGTCGACAGCCTGATCGAACGGGCCGCGCTGACCGCCGTGACGATGCTGCGGATCGCGGCTAGGCTGCCGGCATGAGCCACCGCATCCGCGCCGCGACCGACGACGATCTTCAGCACCTGTACGAGATGGCGAAGCTGACCGGGGGCGGCTTCACGAACCTGCCGCCCGACCGCCGCGCGCTGAAGGCGAAGCTGGACCGCAGCCACGAGGCGTTCGCGCGGCAGGACGAGGCGATCGAGGACGAGTTGTTCGTGCTGGTGCTGGAGGATGTCGCGACGGGCGAGGTCCGGGGCACGTGCCAGATCTTCACGCGGGTCGGGCAGCGTCACCCCTTCTACAGCTATCGGCTGGGGACGCTGACGCAGGCAAGCAAGGAACTGGGGCGGACATTCCGCGCCGAGATGCTGACGCTGACCACCGATCTGGAGGGGGCGTCGGAGGTTGGAGGGCTGTTCCTGCATCCGGGCGAGCGCGCGGGTGGCCTGGGGCTGTTGCTGGCCCGGGCGCGCTATCTGTTCATCGCGATGCACCGGAAGCGGTTCGCGGATCGCATTTTGGCGGAGTTGCGCGGGGTGATCGACGAGGCAGGCGGATCGCCGTTCTGGGACGGGCTGGCGGGGCGGTTCTTCGGGATGAATTTTCAGGATGCCGACCAGTTCAATGCGACGAACGGCCACCAGTTCATCGCCGACCTGATGCCGAAGCACCCGATCTACACCGCGATGCTGTCGGATCACGCGCGATCGGTGATCGGCCTGCCCCACCCCAGCGGGCGAGCGGCGATGCGGATGCTGGAGAACGAAGGCTTCGCGTACGAGAATTACTGCGACATCTTCGATGGGGGACCGACGATGACGGCGCGGACGGATGCCGTCCGGTCAATCCGCGAGGCACGGGCGAGCCGGATCATCGCGGTCGATCGCGACGGCGGCGCGGAGGCGCTGGTCGCGTGCGGGCACATGGCGGATTTCCGCTGCACGTTCGGGCTGGTACGCGAGGCGGCGGACGGGATCGTGCTGTCGGTGGAGGCGGCGAGTGCGTTGGGCGTCGGTGAGGACGACCACGTCACGCATGTCGGGCGGCTGTGATGCGGGAGATCAATTTCGACGGGATCGTCGGCCCGAGCCACAATTATGCCGGCCTGAGTCCGGGCAATCTGGCGGCGACGCGGAACGCCGGGCTGGTGTCGCGGCCACGCGCGGCGGCGTTGCAGGGCATCGCCAAGATGCGCGCAAACCTCGATCTTGGGCTGGTGCAGGGCATATTGCTGCCGCACCCGCGGCCCGATCGCGGCTGGCTGGCGGCGCTGGCGAGCGATGTCGAAGCAGCCGAACCGCATCTTCTGGCGCAGGCGATGTCGGCGTCGGCGATGTGGGCGGCGAATGCGGCGACGGTGTCGCCCGCCACCGACTGCAAGGACGGACGGTGTCACCTGACCGTCGCCAATCTGGTGACGATGCCGCATCGCAGCCACGAATGGCCGGCGACGCTGGCGCAGTTGCGCGTCGCGTTCGCCGATCCGTCGTTCGTGGTGCATGGCCCGGTGCCGGCCCCGTTCGGGGACGAGGGCGCGGCCAATCACATGCGGCTGTGCGAGCGGCATGGCGAGGCGGGCGTCGAGGTGTTCGTCTACGGACGCAGCGGCGGGCCCTTTCCTGCGCGCCAGCACCGCGATGCGAGCGCGGCTGTCGCGCGGCGGCACGGTGTCCGTCACGCGCTGTTCGTCGAACAGTCGGAAGCGGCGATCGCGGCGGGCGCGTTCCACAACGATGTCGTCGCCGTGGCGAACGAGCGGGTGCTGTTCGCGCATGAACAGGCGTTCGCGGATCGTGACGGCTTCTACGCAGATTTGCGTGCGGCGCTGCCCGCGGTGGAGATCGTGGAGGTGCCGGCGGCGCGGGTATCGCTGGCGGATGCGATTTCCAGCTATCTGTTCAACGCGCAACTGGTGACGCTGCCCGATGGAAGCATGACGCTGATCGTGCCCGGCGAGGCGCGGGAGACGCCGTCCGTATGGTTGTGGCTGATGGAGCATGTCGCCGGCAACGGTCCGATCCGGCGTGTCGAGGTGGTCGACGTTCGCGAGTCGATGGCGAACGGTGGCGGGCCGGCGTGTCTGCGGCTGCGCGTGGTGGCCGAGCCGGCGCTGGTCGATCCGCGGTTTCTGGTGGACCATGCCCGACTGGACCGGATCGCGGCGGTGATCGAGGCGCATTGGCCGGAGGAGATCGCGGCGGACGGTTTGCATGATCCTGCGCTGATGGCGGCGGTCGAAGCGGCGCGGGCGGCGTTGCTGGAGGCGTTGGGTCTGGCCGAGCTGGTGTGACGGTCTGGTCGCAACGTTCCCCCGTTGATGGATCGCTCAGCGGTCATTCGAGCCGGGCTCGCCCCGCGTCCACGGTTCCGCATGCTATCACGTTCGAAGGATGCGGACATCGGCTTAGGCGTGTTCATGCCGAGCCCGCCGAAGCACGGACAGGATCCATGCCCTTCGACAAGCTCAGGGCGAACGGATCGGGACAGGCTCAGGGCGAACGGATCCGCCGGCTCGACGCGATATCGTCACGCTCCGATGATCGTCGATCCCAGGACGATCCCGATCCCGCTGAATGTGTCGGATTAACTTACGGGTAACCATCTTCGCTCGCGGCGAACCGACGCTCTTCCGCCATTGGCCCCAACCTTGCTATGTTTCGGGCATGTGGTCCCGCTTCGCCCGGTTGTTCGTCATCAAGACCAAGTTCGAGGCGTTCCTCGTGATCTACGGCCTCGCCAACGGCGCGACCGAGCGGGGCGTGCATTACATGAACCAGTATCCTGGGTGGGGTGGCGTGATGCTGTTCGCGCTGTGCCCCGTCGCGGTGTTCATGGCGGGCGCGCGCATCCTCGACTCGCTGGAGCGCGAGCGGGCGGACTATTGCGACTGACAGGATAAGTTGGTCGCACGGCGCGGCGACGTGACTATCTGAAGCGTCGATGAGTACGCTCACCCACCTTCAACGGCTCGAAGCCGAAAGCATCCACATCCTGCGCGAGGTAGTCGCCGAGGCGGAGCGGCCGGTGATGCTGTATTCCGTCGGCAAGGATTCCGCGGTGATGCTGCACCTGGCGAAGAAGGCGTTCGCGCCGGGACGACCGCCCTTCCCGCTGTTGCATGTTGATACGACCTGGAAGTTCAGGGCGATGTACGATCTGCGCGACAAGGCGGCGGCGGACGCCGGCATGGAGCTGATCGTCCACAAGAACCCGGACGCGGTGGCGGCGGGGATCAATCCGTTCGATCATGGCGGCCGACACACCGACCTTTGGAAGACCGAGGGGCTGAAGCAGGCGCTGACCGTGGGCGGTTACGACGCGGCGTTCGGCGGCGCGCGGCGCGACGAGGAGAAGAGCCGCGCGAAGGAGCGCATCTTTTCGTTCCGGTCGGCCAGTCACGGCTGGGACCCGAAGGCGCAGCGGCCCGAATTGTGGCGGCTATACAATGCACGCTTGAACCGGGGCGAGAGCCTGCGTGTGTTTCCGCTGTCGAACTGGACCGAGCTGGATATCTGGCAATATATTCTGGCGGAGGGGATCGAGATCGTGCCGCTGTATTTCGCGGCGCCTCGTCCGACCGTCGAGCGCGACGGCATGTTGCTGATGGTGGACGACGACCGGTTTCGCCTGCTGCCCGGCGAAGTGCCGGTGGAGCGATCGATCCGCTTCCGCACGCTCGGCTGTTATCCGTTGACCGGGGCGGTGGAGAGTCGCGCGGACACGCTGTCGGCGGTGATCCAGGAAATGCTGCTGACGACGACCTCCGAGCGGCAGGGCCGTGCGATCGATCACGATCAGGCGGCGAGCATGGAGAAAAAGAAGCGGGAGGGGTATTTCTGATGGGTGTGCTGATCGAAGCTCCCCTCCTCGAGAGGGAGAGGGCAGAATGACGGCCTACACACCCGAAGCGCTGATCGGTCAGGATATCGACGCGTACCTCGCCGGACATGCCGCCAAGACGATGCTGCGGTTCATCACCTGCGGATCGGTGGACGACGGCAAGTCGACGCTGATCGGCCGCCTGCTGTACGATTCGAAGACGATCTTCGAGGATCAGCTTGCCGCGCTGGAGGCGGACTCGGCGCGGATGGGGACGCAGGGGGCGAATATCGACTTCGCGCTGCTGGTCGACGGGCTGGCGGCCGAGCGCGAGCAGGGCATCACGATCGACGTCGCATACCGGTTCTTCGCAACCGAGAAACGCAAGTTCATCGTCGCTGATACGCCGGGGCACGAGCAATATACGCGCAACATGGTCACCGGCGCGTCGACCGCCGATTGCGCGGTGATCCTGATCGATGCGCGCAAGGGCGTGCTGACGCAGACGCGGCGGCATAGCTGGCTGGCGCATCTGGTCGGCATCCGCGAGATCGTGCTGGCGGTGAACAAGATGGACCTGATCGGGCATGACCGCGCACAGTTCGACGCTATCGTCGCCGATTACGCCGAATTCGCGAGGGGCATCGGGATCGACCGCTTCACGGCGATCCCGCTATCAGGCCTGACCGGGGAAAACGTCGCGACGCCGTCGCCGGCGATGGGCTGGTACTACGGGCCAACGCTGCTGGCGCATCTGGAGGCGATCCCGGTCGACAGCGACCGGGCGGCGGCGCGGCCGTTCCGATTGCCGGTACAGTGGGTGAACCGGCCGGATCTCGACTTCCGCGGCTTTTCTGGGATGATCGCGAGCGGCGGCGTGGCGGTCGGCGACCGGGTGCGCGTGGTGCCGTCCGGGCGCAACACGACGATCGCGCGTGTCCTGACCGCCGACGGCGAGCGCGGGCATGCGACGGCCGGCGAGTCGGTGACGTTGGTGCTGGCGGACGAGGTGGATTGCTCGCGCGGCGACGTGATCGCCGCGGCGGATGCACCGCCGCAGGTGGCGGACCAGATGCTCGCGACGATCGTGTGGATGGCGGACCAGCCGCTCGTTCCCGGTCGCGGATACTGGCTGAAGCTGGGTACGCAGATGGTCAATGCTACGGTGCAGCCGCCGCGCCATACCGTCGACGTGAACACCCAGGCGGAGGTGGCGGCGACGACGCTGGCGCTGAACGATATCGGCGTCGCGGAGGTCTATACCGACCGGCCGATCGTGTTCGAACCGTATGAGGAGGGTGCCGATCTGGGCGGCTTCATCCTGATCGATCGCGCGAGCAACGCGACGGTCGCGGCGGGGATGGTGCAGCATGCGCTGGCGCGGGCCACCGACGTGCACTGGCAGTCGGTGGATGTGACGCGGGAGGCGCATGCGCAGCAGAAGGGGCAGTCGCCGCGCGTGCTGTGGTTCACCGGCCTGTCGGGATCGGGCAAGTCGACGATCGCCAATCTGGTCGAGAAGAAGCTGCACGCGCTGGGCAAGCACAGCTTTCTGCTGGACGGCGACAATATCCGGCACGGGCTGAACCGCGATCTCGACTTCTCCGATGCGGGGCGGATCGAGAATATCCGACGGATCGGCGAGGTCGCACGATTGATGGCGGATGCCGGGCTGATCGTGCTGACCGCGTTCATCTCGCCGTTTCGCGCGGAACGGGCGATGGTGCGGTCGCGCCTGCCGGAGGGCGAGTTCGTCGAGATCTTCGTCGATACGCCGCTGGCGACGGCGGAGGAACGCGACCCCAAGGGCCTGTACGCCAAGGCGCGGGCGGGCGAGATTCGGGACTTCACCGGCATCTCCAGCCCCTATGAAGCGCCGGAGCGGCCGGAGATCAGGATCGACACGACGCGCGAAACTCCCGAAGCTGCGGCCGAGCGGATCGTGGAGTATGTCGTCGGCGTGTGGAGCCATGAACTGTGACCGACACCGAACTCGCGGTCGCCATCGCGGCCGAGGCGGGCGACTTGCTGCGCGCGATCCGGGCCGAGGGTGCGGAGACGGGCCGGGCGCTGGGCGATCGGGGCGACCGCGAGGCGAACGCGCTGATCCTGCGGCGGCTGGCAGAGGCACGGCCGGACGATTTCATCCTGTCGGAGGAAAGCCTGGACGACCGGGCGCGGTGCGGGGCGCAACGGGTGTGGATCGTCGATCCGCTCGACGGGACGCGCGACTATGCCGATGGGCTGGACGACTGGGCGGTCCATATCGGGCTGGCGATCGACGGGCGACCGGCGTTCGGCGCGGTGGCGGTTCCGCAATGGGGTCGCGTCTGGTGCACGGATCATGCGCGCGCCGTACTGCCTCCCCTGCCCCTCCGGCCGCGCGTCGTCGTCAGCCGGACGCGGTGCCCGGACATCGCTCTACGGGTGGCGACTGCGCTGGATGCGGAGATGCTGGGCATGGGATCGGCCGGGGCGAAGGCAATGGCGGTCGTGGACGGGCGCGCCGACATCTACCTCCACGCCGGCGGCCAGTATGAATGGGACAATTGCGCGCCGGCCGCTGTGGCGCTGGCGGCGGGGCTGCACGCGTCGCGGATCGACGGCAGTCCCTTGGTCTACAATTGCGCGGACCCGTTGCTGCCCGACCTGCTGATCTGCCGGCCGGAATTGGCGGAGCAGGTGCTAAGCGTCATCGCGCAGGCTGGTACAGCCTAGCCATCACGCGCCCATAGAGCGTGTCGCCGTCGACCAACCGGTCGATCATCGGCTCGTTGGCATCAGGCTGCGCACCGTCGCCGGGGAAGTAGCCGATGCGATCGGTGACGACCGGTGCGCCGAGCGCGACGTAGAAGGCGACCAGCGCCTCGACCGCACGCTTGGCGCGGGCGTAGTCGCTATCGGTGTCGATCCACGCGGACGAGGGAACGAAGATGCCGGCATAGTCGCGCCAGTCTGCCAAGTGGCGGACGACGCGCTCGACATGGCCGGCAGGGTCCCCGTCGGCATAGGCGCAGTCGAACAGGTACGTCGGTGCAGCAGCACGCGCGACGGCCGCGGGATCGGCGGGATCGGTCAGCACCAGAAAGCCGTCGTCATGGAGCCGGCGCGCGAAGGCGGAGCCGACGCGACCCCGCGCGCCCAGTACGATCGCACAGCCCGCAGCGCCCACCGTATCGCCGCGGCGCATCGCGGCCACGGCCGCCTGCCATTCACTCATTCAACGCCCCTTTGATGAACATCGTGACAGGTCGACCGATCGCACGCAACGATCGCAATTCTCGAACATTCGGTATGGAAGCGTTTGCGTCCGGACCCGGGCGTGATATGCCAGCAGTACAAGATATGGAGACGGATGATGGACCTCAGCTTCACGCCCGAGGAAGAGGCTTTCCGCGATGAGGTACGCAGCTTCCTGAAGGAGAAGCTGCCCGCGCGGCTGTCGAACAAGGTTGCGCACGGGCTGTCGCTGACCAGGGATGACATGGCCGAATGGCACGCGATCCTGAACGCGCGCGGCTGGCTGGCGAGCCATTGGCCCGAGCAATATGGCGGGCCGGGCTGGACGGTGGTGCAGCGGTCGATCTTCGAGGACGAGATGGCCCGCGCGAACGCGCCGCGGATCGTGCCGTTCGGGCTGAGCATGCTCGCCCCCGTGCTCATCAAATATGGCAGCGATGAGCAGAAGCAGCATTACCTGCCGCGCATTCTGGATGGCACCGACTGGTGGTGCCAGGGCTATTCGGAGCCGGGGGCGGGGTCGGATCTCGCCAGCCTGAAGACCAGCGCGGTACGGGAGGGCGATCATTATGTCGTCAACGGCCAGAAGACGTGGACGACGCTGGGCCAGTTCGCCGACTGGATCTTCTGCCTCGTCCGCACCGAACCGACCGCCAAGGCGCAGGAGGGCATCTCGTTCCTGCTGATCGACATGAAGTCGCCGGGTATCGAAGTGCGGCCGATCGTGCTGCTGGACGGCGACGCCGAGGTGAACGAGGTGTTCTTCACCGATGTCCGCGTGCCGGTGGAGAACCTCGTCGGGCAGGAGAACAAGGGCTGGACCTATGCCAAGTACCTGCTGACCTATGAGCGGACCAACATTGCGGGGGTCGGATCGTCGGCGGCGGCGTTCGACCGGTTGCGCAGCGTCGCGGGCAAGATCACGCGGGGCGGCAAGCCGCTGACCGACGACCCCCTTTTCGCGGCGCGGATGGCGCGGATAGAGATCGACCTCGCCAATATGGCGACGACCAACATGCGCGTCGTCGCGGCGGCGGCGGGTGGCGGTGCGCCGGGCGCGGAAAGCTCGATGCTGAAGATCAAGGGTACGGAGATTCGGCAGGCGATCACCGCGCTCTCCCGCCGCGCCTATGGCGCCTATGCGATCCCGTTCATCCCGGAGGCGCTGGAGGACGGTTACAACGGCGAGCCGGTCGGACCTGAGGATGCCGGTGCGGCTGCGCCGACCTATTTCAACATGCGCAAGCTGTCGATCTTCGGGGGATCGAACGAAGTGCAGAAGAACATCATTTCCAAGATGATCGTGGGGCTCTGATGGATTTCCAGCATAGCGAGGACCGGCAGATGCTGGCCGACACGCTGCGCCGCTATCTGGCGGACGCGGCGCCGGTCGATGCGCGCAACAGGGCTGCGTACGGCGAGACGGGGTATTCGCCCGAGGTCTGGGCGGGGCTCGGCGAGCTGGGCATCGCAGGCGCGCTGTTCGCGGAGGATGTCGGCGGGTTCGGCGGCAGCGGTTTCGACATCATGGTCGTGTTCGAGGAACTCGGCAGGGCGCTGGCGGTGGAGCCGTTCCTCGGCACGCTGATGGTCGGCCGCGCACTGGCTATAGCCGACGCAGTGCCGGAGGGGATCGTCGCGGGTACGACGATCGCGGCGTTCGCGCATGCCGAGCCGCAGGATCGTGCGCCGGGCGAGGCGCTGGCGACCAGGGCGGTGAGAGATGGCGACGGTTGGTCACTGACGGGTGCGAAAGCGGTCGTCGCGCAGGCGGAGGCGGCGGACGTGTTGCTGGTGTCGGCGCAGACCGACGCGGGCATGGCGCTGTTCCTCGTGTCGAAGGGCGCGGAGGGGCTGACGATCCACGGCTACAACACCGTCGACGGCGGACGCGCGGGCGAGGTTCGGCTGAACGGCGTGCGCGTGGCGGCTCCGGTCGGCGGCGATGCCGAAGCGGCGATCGCGGCGGCGGAGGCGGCGGGGCTGCTGGCGCTCTCGGCGGAAGCGCTGGGCGCGATGGACGTCGCGAAGACCGCGACAATCGAATACCTCCAGACGCGCAAGCAGTTCGGCGTGCCGATCGGCAAGTTCCAGGCGCTGCAACATCGCATCGCGACGGTGCTGCTGGAGGTGGAGCAGGCGCGGTCCGCCGTCATCAACGCGGCGGATGCGTTCGGAAAGCCGGGTGTCGAGCGGGCTTTGGCGGCGGCGAAATACACGGTCGGCGCGACGGGACAACTGGTGGCGGAGGAAGCGATCCAGCTTCACGGCGGCATCGGCATGACGTGGGAATTGCCGCTGTCCCACTATGCCAAGCGGTTGACGATGATCGATCACCAGTTGGGCGATCAGGACGAGCATTTGCAGCGCTACATCGCGCTGGGCCGGGCGGCCTGATCCGGGAGCGGTCGGTGTCCGCCGGCCGCTACCGCAGGCATTCCGCGACCCGCTGTTTCGAGTCCGCATCCCAGGCGGTATCGGTGACGATGCCCAGACCGGCATAGCCGTCCTGCGAGCCCGCCGGTTGCACGATCGCGAATACCGCCTGCCCATTCGTCAGGCCGGCGACCTGCGTACGCGCCGGCGACGTCAACGCCAGCGGCTTCCAGCTCGGCAATGCCCGACGATAATGGGCGACCACGGCAGGTGCCTCCGCAACCGGGACCCTGAGAATACGGCTGTCGACGCAACGGTGATCCGGCTTCAGCGTCCGCAGGACCGCGACGGTCGCGCCGACCAGTTCGGATCGCAACGGCTCCGTGAACGGAAGATAGGCGTCGTCGCGCGCACCGGCCGGATCGGGGGGACCGTCGATCGGGGCCGGCGGCTGGCATGCCGCCAGCGCCAGCGCCCCTATCGATATCGCCGACCGGACGAGGATCATCCGATTACGGCGTCGCATCCGTGGACACCGTGGTGACGGCGCTGCGGAAAGCGGAGAGCGGATTGGATTCGGCGGAGACATAGCCACGCGTGTCGGTCGGAACCGCCGCGTCCGTCAACCGCGCGACGATGTCGCCCGTACCACCGGTGCCCGACAGCGAGTTGATCGCCGAGCCGAGCCAATCCTTCGCCAGCGACGCCGCCGGTCCGGTCACGTCGGCCTTGTCGACGAGGCTCAGCCCTGCCTGGAAGATATTGGTGGCGAGTTCGCGCTGCTTGGCGGCGTCGCTGTCGATCGATTTGACCGAGGCCGAGACGGCGCCGGTCAGGTAACCGAGGCCGGTCGCCGTCTGGTAATGGCCATCCACCTCCGCGTTGAAAGCGGCGGTCGCATTCGTCGCCCCGTTCGAGCCCGCCGCGACCAGCGCGACCTGCTGACCCAAACGCGCCTGTCCGGCGTCACCGTTGAGCACCATCTGCTTCGTATAAGCCGCGACGGCGCTGCCCTGCCACGTCGAGATGTCCCCGGACCCCGCCAGCGGCGTCTTGAAGCTCGCCAGATCGTTGATGATGCGGCTGGGATCGCTGTCGATGATCGTCGCCAGACTGTTCGCCATCCCCGCGCACGCCTTGTTCGCCGGGTCCGCACGCACCCCGAGCAGGGTCGCGCCGAGCTGGTTGTCGATCCGCTCGCCGCGCAGCACGTCGGCACCCGCCGCGAACACCTGCGCCTTGTTGTGCGGATCGCCCATCGTCGCCGCGGCCTTTGAGAGGTCGCGGAACAGGGTGATGTCGTAATCCGGGTTGCCGGCCGGCCCCTGACCGTTGCCGGCGGACAAGCGCGCGCCGATCGCGGCGGTGAACACCGCCTTCTGCTGCTCGCCCGTCAGGGACGCGAAGCCGCGTTCGGCAGCGCCGCCACGCAGCGACGCGAGCACCTCTCCCGAAGCCCGGGCCTGCGCATTGCCGATGTGGATCGTGCCGCCGAAACTGGTGGCCGCGAATTGCGAGTCGTGACCGGTCGCTGTCGTGTCCTTCGCCAGGGCACCGATGAAATCGACCTTTGCCGCGACCGTCGCGTGCGACGCCACCGCATGGCCGAGTTCGCGGGCATAGGTCGCACCGTCCGTACCGTCCGGCTTGCCACCGGTCGAACCGTCACCCTGGTCGACCTTGCCGAAGGCACGGCTGAGCGAGGCGAGGCCGGGGCCGTCGAGCGACTTGGCCATGCTGGCGAAGAATCCCTGACGATCCGATGCGGCAAGGCCGGAGCCGACCAGCATCGTATCGTCCGTCAAGGCCGCCGCGACCGTGTCCAAGGTTCCCGACCGCTGAAGGTCGGCGACGACCCGCTTCGCATCGGCGGGCGAGAGTGCCGTAAGAAGGTCCTTGATCGCGGTGATGTCACCGTCGGTCTGGACCCCGAGGAAGCCGGTACCGTCGAGATGCGCCTTGATCTGGGCGACCGTATCTGTCTTCGAGCTTGCGGCGGTTGCGGGAGCCGTCGAGGGGCGGACCTGTGTGCCCGTGATTGGATCGACCATCACTGCTTCTCCTAAAGCGTTGGCAGGGTTCTAGCCGGCGGCGTGCACCCCGGCTGTAATCGTTTCGTGTAGGGGGTGCCGCGAGGGTCGGGTCAGATCACGCCAGATATTCTCGGCCGAGTTCGGCGACGGAGCGACATCCGATCAAGCCGAGCGTGAGGTCGAGTTCGGCGATGACATTGTCGATGACCGATGTGACTCCGTCCGCACCGTCGATGGCCAGTCCCCAGACATAGGGGCGGCCAAGCAGCACTGCGTCGGCACCGAGCGCGAGCGCCTTGGCGATATCGGCGCCGCCGCGGATGCCGCTGTCGAACAGGACGCGCGCCCTACCCGCCACGGCATCGACGCAGGCGGCAAGCTGCGTCGCGGAGCCCACCGCGCCGTCGACCTGCCGGCCGCCGTGGTTGGATACGACGATGCCGTCCCAGCCCTCCTCCGCAGCGCGTAGTGCATCGGCAGGATGCTGGATGCCCTTCAGGACCACCGGCAATCGCGTCCATTCGCGGATCTTGCGCAGGCGGGTCCAGTCGACGCTGGGATCGGAATAGATTTGCGTGAACAGTTGCGCGGCGGCGAGCGGCTCCTCTTCCGGCGACTTGGCGAGCATGCTGCGGAAGACCGGATCGCTGACATATTGCGCGATCCCCTGCCCCTTCAGGAACGGCAGGAAGCCGTGACCGAGGTCGACCGGCCGCCAGCCGAGCATCGTCGTGTCGAGCGTCACCACGATAGCATCGCACTCACAGGCCTCGGCGCGGCGGACGAGCGATTCGGCCAAGGCGTCGGAGCGGGTCCAGTAAAGCTGAAACCAGCGCGGCGCGTCACCCATCGCGGCGGCGCAGTCCTCCATCGCGACCGAAGCCTGATTGGAGAAGATCATCGGCACATTTCGCGCCGCCGCTCCCTTGGCGGTGGCGAGGTCGGCGTCTGGGTGCGCCAGGTCCTGAACGCCGATCGGCGCGAGCAGCACCGGGGCCGGCAGGCGGCGGCCGAACAGGTCCACCGCCAGATCGCGTTTCGCCACGTTGCGGAGCATGCGGGGGACGAGCTTCACCGCGTCGAGCGCGTTTCTGTTGGCGCGGGCCGTCGCCTCCGCGCCGGCGGAGCGGAGATAGCCGAACGCCTCGGGCGTCATCGTCGCCTCCGCCCGTAATTCCAGTTCGTCCATACGGAACGGCACCGTCGCGCGACGACCCATCAGGCCGGCGGCATAGGTTTGCGCCAGCCGCAGCGGGCCGGGGGCGGGATGGTCGGTCATGATCCTCTCCGTACTTTTGCGGGAGGATAGCGGGCGGGCGGGATCGCGATAGGCCCGATATGCGAAAAGCCGGACCGTCGCCGGTCCGGCTTTTTCAGGAGTTTCCAATGGTGCGCCCGGAACGATTCGAACGTCCGACCCTCAGATTCGTAGTCTGATGCTCTATCCAGCTGAGCTACGGGCGCACAATGGAGGTGCGCTCTTAGCAGGGTTCGCTGGGGTGGCAAGTCCGTTGCGCGCAAAAAGTCGCGCTTCTAGGGATGGGGCCATGAAACAGGTCATCACCGCGCTGCTGCTCGCGTCGTCGCTCGTCTCGCTCGGCGCCTGTGCGCGCGACGCGAGCGTCTACCCCTCGCTAGCGGTGCGGCCGACCGAAAAGATCGGGTTTGCGGAGCCTGCGCCGCCGCCGCCCGAACAGCTGAAGGCCGATCCCGCGCTGGACGCGAAGGTCGCGGACCTGACCACGCGGCTGGCGGCGGTGACGCGCGGGTTCGACCGGGATGGTGGGCGGGCGGAGACTGCGGCGCGGGCGGCGAAGGGTCGCGCGGTGGGAAGCGATGCGTGGCTCGACGCGCAGACCGCGCTGGGGCTGCTCGACGACTGGCGCGCGCAGGCGAACGCGCTGGCGAGCGAGGCCGGCGATCTGGCGAGCGGGCGGGCGGCGGCGCTGGAGCCGGCCTATCCGACGCTGGACGCGGTGCAGCAGCGGATCGCCGCCGAGGGCCAGCGCCAGAGCGGGACGATCGACCGGTTGCAGGCGACCTTGCCGGCCGCCTGATACGCTTCAGAAATGCTTCAATAGCGGCAGGATCGTCGAATAATCGTCGGTCCACGCAGTCATGCCGGGCCGCGGCCGGATGTCTCGCCAGTCCGGCTCCTGCCCGCGCAGGGTCTTGAGCACGGCCGGGTCGCGGGACAGCGCCACCCATAGCGACGACGAGGCGTCGCGGGCCAGTGCGGACGGGCGGTAGTTCATCACCGCGCTATGCCAGCCCCCGGCTTTGGCGGCGGCGGCGACCACCGGCTCCAGATCGAGGAAGCGGTTGGAGATGTGGACCAGCAGCAGCCCGCGCGGCGACAGGACGCGCGAATAGGTCGCGAACGCCTCCCGCGTCATCAGGTGCATCGGCACCGCGTCCGACGAGAACGCGTCGAGGGCGAGCAGATCGAGCGACGATTCCTGTTCCGCCGCGAGGCTGAGGCGAGCATCGCCGAGACGGATGGTGGGGTTGGGCAGGCAGCGCGACAGATAGGTGAACTGGCCGGTATCGCGCGCGATGCGAATGACGGCGGGATCGATCTCGTAGAAGCGCCAGTGCTGACCGGGCCGGGCGTAGCAGGACAGCGTGCCGGTGCCGAGACCGACCACGCCGATCCGCGCCCCTGCGCCGTAGAGCGCAGGGGCGGCGAGCATCGCCTGACCCACGCCGGAGCCGGGCGCATAATAGGTCGTCGGCGACTTCTCGCGCGCGACGCTGCCGCGCAACTGGATGCCGTGGACGGTGGTGCCGTGGTCGAGCTCGCGGACGTTGCCGTCGCCGCGGACGGTGTAGACGCCGAAATAGCTGCGGGTGCGGGCGCCTGGGTCGAGCGACAGGCTGATCGACCGATAGCCGCCGAAGATCATTAATGCCGCGGCGAGGACGCAGAGATAGGCGGGGCGAAAGCCGATCGTCGCGAGTCCGATCGCGGCGATGATGATGAACGCGAAGCCGTCATGCCCCTCCCCGAACAGCGCCGCGGGGCCGTTGAAACGGAGCAGGATGAGGATGCCGATCGCCAGCGCCACCGTCAGGAAGGCGATCCGCCGCGTCGCGCCGGCATGCCAGACGTTGCGGATGCCGTGCGTCAGGAACGTCTGCGGCGCGAGTGCGCCGGCGGCGAGGATCAGGATCGGGTATTCGTAGGTCCAGTCGAACAGCACCGGCGCGAGCAGGCCGGCGAAGACCCCGCCGAGCGCGCCGCCCAGCGACATGGCGAGGTAGAAGCCGGTGAGGCGATCGGGCGCGGGTCGCGACCGGTACATCGCGGTGTGCAGCGCGACCGACACCATGAACAGCAGCAGCAGCGACACGCCCAGGCTGAACCACGGGCCCTGATTGTACCCGGCCATCATCACGCCGCCGAACAGCAGGATCGTGACCGGCGCGATGCGGGTGATGAGGTCGGCCGGCGCGCGGTTGTCGGCGAAGGCGATCGTGAAGCTGAGCAGATACAGCCCGAGCGGCAGCACCCACAATAACGGCATCGCGACGATGTCGGTGGTGATGTAGGTCGAGGTCGCGAGCATCAGGCCGGACGGCACCAGTGCGAGCACGATCCAGCGGAGAACGGACGCGCGCGCCGGAGCCGGGCTTTCGGCGCGGACATGCGCCTCCGCCGAGATCCGCGGGAGCATGCTGGCGCAGGCCAAGACGAGCGCGATGACGAGGACGTAGCCGCCGCTCCACATCAGGCTTTGCCAGTGCAGCGCGAGGCCGGGCTCGACCAGCAGCGGATAGGCGATCAGGCCCGCGAAGCTGCCGAAGTTGGAGGCGGCATAGAGCGCGTACGGATCGCGCCCGTCGCTCGCCAGCGAGAACCAGCGCTGGATCAGCGGCGCCTGCGCGGAGACGGCGAAGAACAATGGCCCGATGGAGCCGAGCAGGAGCCACGGCACCCACACCGCCGGCTGCGCGTCGGGCGGCAGGTCGGCGGACATCAGCCCGATCGGCAGCCACAAGGCGGCAATCAGCAGCACCGCAATGTGGATCGTCGCCTGCATCCGCGGCCGGACCCGGCCCAGCGCGTGGGCATAAGCGTAGCCGCCGAGCAGCAGCGCCTGATAGACCAGCATCGCCGAATTCCACACGGCGGGCGCACCGCCCAGCCGCGGCAACGCCATCCGCGCCACCATCGGCTGGACGAGGAACAACAGGAACGATCCGGCCAGGATCGTCGCGACGAAGAGTCCGCGGCCGAGCGGCGTGGTGCCGGAGATGCGCGCGGTCATCGGGCTACGACGATCATGCGCCGAGCAGCCGCGCGGCATGAGCCGCGTAGTAGGTGAGGACACCGGAGCAGCCGGCCCGCTTGAACGCCATCAGCGTCTCCAGCACCAGCGCGTCGCGGTCGCCCGCGCCGACCGCGGCGGACGCCTCGATCATCGCGTATTCGCCGCTGACCTGATAGGCGAAGACGGGCACTTCGAACCGGGTCTTCACCGCGCGGACGATGTCGAGATACGGCAGGCCGGGCTTGACCATGATCGTGTCCGCCCCTTCCGCGAGGTCGAGCGCGACTTCGCGCAAGGCCTCTTCGGCGTTGGCGGAGTCCATCTGGTACGTCTTCTTGTCGCCCTTCAGCAGCCCGCGCGAGCCGACCGCGTCGCGAAACGGGCCGTAGAAGGCGGAGGCGTATTTGGCGGCGTAGCTCATGATCTGGACATTGTGGTGGCCACCCTGTTCCAGCGCTGCGCGGATCAGGCCGATGCGGCCGTCCATCATGTCGGACGGCGCGACGATGTCCGCCCCCGCCTCCGCCTGCACCAGCGCCTGCCCGATCAGCACGTCCGCGGTCGTGTCGTTGACGACATAGCCGGCGGCATCGACCAGCCCGTCATGGCCGTGGCTGGTGTAGGGATCGAGCGCGACGTCGGTCAGTACGCCGACCTCCGGCACCGCATCCTTCAGCGCCCGGACGGCGCGGCACATGAGGTTGTCGGGGTTCAGCGCTTCGCGTCCGTCGTCGCTGCGCAGATGAGCCGGCGTGTTGGGGAAGAGCGCGACGCACGGGATGCCGAGGTCGCGCGCCTCACGACCGCGGGCGACGATGCCGTCCACCGACCAGCGCGAGACGCCGGGCAGGCTCTTGATCGGCTCCTCCACCCCCTGCCCCTCGGTCACGAACAGCGGCCAGATCAGGTCGGCGGGCGTGAGTGTGTTTTCCGCGTGGAGGCGGCGGCTCCAGCCGGAGGCGCGGGTGCGGCGAAGGCGGACGGCGGGATAGGACGACATGTCGCACGCTTTGCGGGATCGAACGCGCGGTCGCAAGCGTTGGCGGCGTTGGTTGCGGGAGCGTATCGAATGCGGGAAATCAGGTCGGCCGCGATGGTCGTGAACGCCAAGTCCCGCAAGGGGCAGAAACTGTTCAAACGGGCGTGCGCGGCGATGCAGGGACTGCCGTACGAGGTCGACGCGCGCGCAGTCGACGATCCGAAGAAGCTGGAATCGACCGTCCGCGACGTTCTGGCCGCCAAACCCGACCTGCTGATCCTCGGCGGTGGCGACGGCACGATCAGCGGGCTTGTGGACCTGATGGTCGGGCATGATGTCATATTAGGCGTGTTGCCGCTGGGCACCGCCAACAGCTTCTCGCGGACGCTCGGTATTCCGCTGACGATCGAAGGCGCGGTGGAGGTGATCCGCGCCGGCCATACGCGGCGCATCGATCTGGGCATGATCGATGGCGATTATTTCGCGAATTGCGCGGCGATGGGGATCAGCCCGCAGATCGCCGAGACCGTACCACACGGGTTGAAGAAAGTGCTGGGGATGGTCGGCTATCTCGGCTGGGCCAGTTACCAGTTCGCCAAGTTCCGCCCCTTCATCCTGCACGTCGACGACGGCACCACCAAGCGGAAGATGCGGGTGGTGGAAGTCCGGATTTCGAACGGCCCCTATCATGGCGGCACCTGGCTGGTGGACGAGGCGTCGGTGAATTCGGGCGAGATCGTCGTGCAGGCGGTGCGCGGCCACTACAAGCGCGGACTCGTGAAGAATTGGGCGCTGAGCTTCTTCGGGCACGAGGCGCGGCATCATGACACGATCAGCTTCTCGGGCAAGGAAGTGCACATCGACACCGAGCCGCGCCTGCCGATCTCGATCGACGGCGAGGTGCTGGCGAAGACGCCGATCACGGCGCGGATCGCGGCGGGGGTGATCGAGGTGATGGCGCCGCCCGAGGCGTGATCGGCTAGGGCGCCATGTCCTTCAACGGGACGCTCGCATCGGCGAGCCGATCCGGCGGGATCGTCGCGCCGGCGAGGACCAGCGCCCTGCCCTGCACATAGTCCTTCACCGCGTTGACGCAGTCCAGCGCGACGACGCGGCCGGCCTTCAGGTAGACGACCGTGAAGCTGCGCGTCGCGGGATCGCCGCGGAGCACTTCGGCGTCGTGACCGGTCGAGAGGCCGACGGTCTGGAGCTTCAGGTCGTACTGGTTCGACCAGAACCACGGCACCGCCGCATAGGGTTCGGGCGTGCCGGTGAGAGCCTTGGCGACGACGGTCGCCTGATCGTTGGCGTTCTGGACGGATTCGAGCCGGATCGGCAGGCCGTCCGCGAACACGCTGGCGTGAAGCGCGCAGTCGCCGATCGCGTGGACGTGCGGCAGGCTGGTGGCGCAGTGGGCGTCGACCGCAACGCCGTTGCCACCCTCCGCGCCCGCATCGAGCAACGGTTGGACAGCGGGGACGATGCCGACGCCGACGATGACCATCTCCGCGGGCACGACCTCTCCGCCCGTGAGCCGCACCCCGACTGCGCGACCCGCATCCTCGACGATGCAATCGACCCCGACACCAAGACGGATGTCGACGCCGTGGGCGCGGTGCTCGGTCTCGAAGAAGCGCGACAAGGCGACACCGGCGACACGGGCAAGGACGCGGTCCTGCGCCTCGAAGACGGTCACCTGCTTGCCGAGCTTCGACAGGACGGCGGCGGCCTCCAGTCCGATATAGCCGCCGCCGATCACCGCGATGCGGGTCGTGCCACCGAGTTCGGCGATCATGCGGTCGACATCGGCGCGGCTGCGCACGGAGTGGACGCCCGCGAGATCGTGGCCGGCGCAGCTAAGCCGCCGGGCATGGCCGCCCGTTGCCCAGATCAACTCGCCATAGCCGACGACTGCACCATCGGCGGTCGTGACGGTCCGGGCGACAGGGTCGACGGCGACGACGCAGTGGCCCAGTAGCATGTCGATGGCACGCTCGGCCCAGAAGGCCGGGGGGCGGATCAGTAGGCGTTCGAACGGCTTGTCGCCGGCGAGATAATCCTTCGACAGCGGCGGGCGCTCGTACGGAAGTTCGGGTTCCTCCCCGAGGATCGCGATGCTGCCGGCAAACTTGCGCTGGCGCAGCGCGATGGCGGCTTGTGCGCCGGCATGGCCCGCGCCGACGATGACGATGTCGTAGCTGTTCAACGCGTCTCTCCCCGATCGCTCCGATCAGGGGTGGCGGTGGCTTCGTCAAGATCGAGCCAGTCCGCGAGGATGTCGGCCGCATTCTCCCCCACCCGCGGCGGGCGGCGGCGGAAGGTCGCGGGGGTGGCGGAGAGTTTGGCCGGGAAGGCGACGCTGGGGATCGTCGCGCCGTCTTCGCGCTGGAAATGGTGGACGGTGCCGCGCGCGGCGATGACGGGATCGGCGAAGACCTCGCCGATCGTGTTTACCGGCCCGGCGGGGATGCCCGCCGCGACGAGGCGCTCGACCAACGCCTCCCCCGCAAACGTACGGACATGGACGCGGATGATGGACTCGATTGCGTCGCGGTTGATCTGGCGCGCGCGGGCGGTGACGAAGCGTGGGTCGTCGGCGAGGTCGGGAACGCCCATTTCGGCGCAGAGCAGCCGGAACTGCCGATCGTTGCCGACCGCGATGACGATCGTGCCGTCCGCCACGTCGAACGTGGTGTAGGGCACGACGGTGGGGTGACGGTTACCGAGGCGACCGGGATCGATGCCGCCGACCAGCCAGTTCATCGCCTGATTGGCGAGCATGGCCACCTGCGTATCGAGCAGCGCGAGATCGATATGCTGCCCCTCTCCCGTCCGCTCCGCATGACGCAGCGCGGCAAGGATGCTGACCGCCGCATAGAGACCCGTGGAAAGGTCGGCCATCGCGACGCCGGCGCGCAGCGGCTGGCCGCCCTCCTCGCCGGTAATGCTCATGAAGCCGCCCATTCCCTGCGCGACGAAGTCGTAGCCGGGGCGGTCACGATACGGGCCGGTCTGGCCGAAGCCGGTGATCGAACAATAGACGAGCGTCGGGTTCAGGCGCGACAGGCTGGCGAAGTCGAGCCCATATTTTGCGAGTCCGCCGACCTTGAAGTTCTCGACCACGACGTCCGCCCGCATCGCCAAATCGCGGACGAGTGCCGCACCGGACGGATCGGCGAGGTCGATCGCGATCGACCGCTTATTGCGGTTGCACGACAGATAATAGGCGCTTTCACTCAAATCCTCGTTCCCGCCGCCGTCCGTCAAGAAAGGGGGGCCCCACGCTCGCGTGTCGTCACCGCGGCCGGGTGCCTCGACCTTCACCACGTCCGCGCCAAGGTCGGCGAGCATCTGCGTCGCCCAGGGACCCGCGAGAACACGCGACAGGTCGAGGATGCGGACGCCGGTCAGGGCGGCAGCAGCAGTGATGGGAGAGGCGTCGCGAGCGGTGGCAGAATCGATCATGCGCGACCTATAGATGCCCGGCATCCCGCCTAACAATCATGCTGCGTTGCCAAAAGGTTCGACGGCGACATCAAGCAAACACAAGAGCATCCCGAAATAAAGACCAAGTTTTGCGCTTGGCGGCATGAGGTTCGGGATGTAAAAGCCGCGCAGGGGGATTCGATGGGGTGGGGACTCTATAAGGATCGGGCGCCGGCGGCGCTCGCGATGAGGCGTGTCGACGGGCGCCGTGCCTGTCGCATCGGCTTGGGAGTCGCGCTGATCGGGGGCCCCGCTGGCCTGGGCGCGCAGACCACGCCGCAGCCGACCACCCCGACCGGGCTCCCGACGCGGCAACAGGTGGAGCAGCCCGGACCGCAAAGCGCCCCGACCGGCACCAGCGTCAGCGTCGACGGCAGCGAGGCGTTTGGTCGTCCGCCGTGTGCGCTGGCGACATCACCGTTGAAGGTGACGATCGACCGCGTGACCTTCGTCCCGGCGGGTCGTGACACGCTGCCGCCCGCGATCGCCGCCATTCTCGCGCCGATCGTGCCCGCGACGAAGGGCGAGCAACCGATCGCGAACGTCTGCGCGATCCGCGATGCCGCCAATGCGGCGCTGCGGGCATCGGGGTATGTCGCCTCCGTCCAGATCCCGCCGCAGGAGATCACGACCGGCGAGCTGACGCTGGCGGTGGTGATGGCCCGGATCACCGAAATCCGCATCCACGGGGAGGCCGGTCGCTACCGCGACGTGCTCGCCGCGCGAATCGCCCAGATCCGCGCGCTCGACCCGATCAACGAGCGGGATGCCGAGCGCATCCTGTTGCTGGTGGGCGACATCCCCGGCCTCGACGTGCGGCTGTCGCTGCGTCCCGCGGGCACGGCACCGGGCGACGTGATCGGCGACGTCGTGGTCGCGACGCAGAACTTCGCGATCATCGGCAACATTCAGAACTACGGGTCGCGCCAGATCGGACGCGGTACGGCCTATCTGCGCGGCGAAACCTATTCGGTGCTGACCGCCGGAGACATCGTCTATGTCGGCGCGTCCTCGACGATCGATTTCGACGAGCAGCAGGTCGTCCAGGGCGGCTACATCTTCCCGATCGGGAATCAGGGCCTGACGCTGGGCGTGCGGAGCACCTATGCGTGGTCGCGACCCGACCTGGGACCGCTGGACCTGCGGTCGCGCTCGTTCATCGGCGGGCTGGACGTGACGCTGCCGGTGCTGCGGACGGTGCGGCGCAACCTGTCGGTGACCGGCGGCGCGGAGGTGATCGAGCAGCGGACGCGGGTTTACGGGGACGGCGACTCCTCACCGCTGAACCGTGACCGGTTGCGGGTGGGGTTCGTGCGGCTGGACGGCAATCTGCGCGGACGGCGACCGGACGGGCTGGACGCGTTCGCGATCGGCGCTTCGGCGGAGGTGCGGCAGGGCTTCGGCGTCCTCAACGCGACGAGGCTCGGCGCGATCTCGGCCGGCGGCTATACGCCTTCCCGGTTCGAGGGCGACCCGAAGGCGACCGTGGTGCGCGCCGACCTCGACCTGTTGCTGCGGGCCGGGCGGGTGTTCAGCACCGTCACCAATGTCCGCGCGCAATATACCGACCGACCGCTCCTGAATTTCGAGGAGTTCGCGATCGGTAGTCTGACGGTCGGACGCGGCTACGATCCGGGTGCCAATACCGGCGACCGCGCGGCGGGCATCCATACCGAACTTCGCGCCGATCTGTTCCAGACGTCGCCGGTGCCGCTGCAATTCTACGGCTTCGCGGACACGGTGTGGCTGACGAATCTCGACAGCTTCTCGACGGAGACGGATCGCAAGCTGCGCTCGATCGGCGGCGGGCTGCGGGTGTCGCTGCCGGGCAAGATGCTGATGGACATCGGCTACGCGCATGCGCTCGACCGCGCGCTGACGTTCGACCGCGGTCGACCGACCGACCGCGTGCTGTTGTCGGTGACGGCGCAGCTGACCCCGCGACCACGGTAATCCCGATCACCCACCACTCAGACGGCGCAAACCCAAGGATTATCCCATGACCCGCAGCCGGCCCGCCCCCACCCCGCTCCGCCTCCCTGGGCGTCTGCGCGGTCGGTTGGTGCTGACGACCGCGCTGGGCGGCTGCCTGGCTGCGTTCGCGACGACGGCCGCCCGGGCGCAGGATCTGCCCGTCGTGGCACCGGTCGGCACGCTGATCGGTAGCCCCACCGGCGTTACTCCGGGCCTAGCTACCGATGCTATCGGCGTGACGCAGACCGGCACGATCATCGATTGGCAGAGCTTCAACATCGGTACCGGCCAGACGGTGACGATCTCGGACGCGCGGACCGGCCCCGCCGCGGGATCGAGAATGACGATGCTGAACCGGGTGACCGGGCTGCTGGGTATCGTCCCGCGAAGCCAGATCGACGGCACGCTGAACGGTGCCGCCAACATCGCGGTGTACATCGTCAACCCCTCGGGCATCGTGTTCGGCAACAATGCCGTCGTCAATGTCGGCGGACTGATCGCGAGCACGCTGGCGATCAGCGACACGAACTTCGCGGCGGGCAATTACATCTTCGCCGATCCCGCCAATACGGCGGGGATCACCGTCGCATCGTCGGCCAACCTGACGAGCACGGGAATCGCGGCGGACCAGCTTGGCCAAGTCGCACTGATCGGCGCGCGCATCGACAGCGCCGGCACGATCGCGGCGGCCGGCGACGTGGCGCTCGTCGCGGCGAGCGACGTGACCCTGACCTACGATGCGGCCAACCCGCTCGGCTTTACCGTGCGCGAAGGCACATCGCTGGGCACCGTAACGACCGGCGGCGTCACGACGAACGGCCCGATGGTCGTGAGCGGTACGATCGGCGGACGCTCGGCACTGTTCGTCGCCGCGACGCGGCAGACGGTGACCGATGCCGTGCTCGACATGAGTGCGGCCGTCACGGCGACGACGGCGGTCGCGACGGACCGTGGCATCGTGCTGATCGCCGGCCGCGACACCGCTGCCGATGCGCGTGTCACATTCGCCGGCGGTCCCGGTGGAGCGCCGCTGGCGGCGAACAGCGGCACCGTGTCGCTGGCGCTGGGCGGCGCAGCGCTCAACAGCGGATTGACCGCGACCGGCGCGGGTGGGGCGATCCGGCTGGCGAGCAATGGCGGCATCGGCGCGGGCAGCGGGGCAGCGCCGTTCGCGTCCTCGCTCGCGGCGAGCCAAGCCATTCTGGCCACTTCGCTCACCGGCGATGTCGTGCTCGGCTCGGCGACAGGCAACTCGGTCGGGGCGACGGCAACGGCCGGCGGGGTGTCGCTGGGAACCGTGGTCGCCGGCGTGGGCGGAACGGCGTTGAACGCCGGTGCCGGTGCGCTGGCGTTCGCGACCATCGAGTCCTCCGGTGCCATCAGCGGCGCCGCATCGGGAGATATCACCGGCACCAGCGCGATCACGACCGGCGGGACGATGTCGCTGGTGTCGAGCGGCGGGACACTCGCGATCGGCGCGGCGAGCTCCGCGGGCGCGATGACGTTGAACGGTGCCGTTGCGACCCGCGTCGACACGGCGGTGACCAATTTGGCGGGCAGCGACCTGAGCGTGCTGGGAGGCGCGGTTTCGGGAGTCGGTGCCGGCACGCGGGCGACGTTGACGGCCGGGGGTGCCCTGGACGTCACCGTGACAGGCCCTGCCCTGCTAGCCGCGATCCGGGGGGCCACGGGCGCCACCATCGGTGCCGGCGCCATCGACGCCGGCACGGCCACGGCGAGCGCCGGCGCATTGTCGCTGACGGCGGCGACCGGCGACCTGACCATCGGTACCGCGGCCGCGACATCGGGCGCGGTGGGGCTGTCGGCCAGCGGCGGCGTGGTGACGGCCACCGCGGTTACCGGCGGCACGAGTGTGACCGTCAACGGTACCGGCACGAACCTGGGGACGGTGGATGCGCTCGGCACCGACCTTGCGATCACGACGAGCGATCCGCTGGGCAGTTTGCGACTGACCGACGGCTTCGCGGCCGGGGCGGCGACGTTGAACGCAGCCGGTGCGGCGGTGATCGGCCGGATCGATGCCGGCGCGATCGACATCGATGCCGCCGGCCGACTGACCGCGACGACGCTGAACGCCGCCACGACTCTGTCGGGAGCCGGCGCCAGCGTCGCGATCGGGTCGGCCATCGCCGAAACCGGCGCGCTGGTGCTGACCAGTCGCGCGGGTGGCGCCTTGCAGTTGGGAAGCGGCCGGTCGGGTACGACGACCCTGCTCGACGCGGGGGAGAGCCTGTCGCTGACCGGCACCTATCGCGGTGGCACGAGCGTGACCGCGCAGGCGGCCGGCGCGATCGATATCGCGACGCTGGAGAGCGTGAACGCCGACGTCGTCGTCACCGCCGGGGGGGCGGTCACCGCCGCGCGCCTGATCGCGGCAAGCGACCTGACCGTCACGTCCAATAGCTTCGCGATCGACAGCATCGAGGCTCGGACCGGTAGCGCGAGGCTGGTGGCCGAGGGGACGACGGCGCTGCTGGGCAGCTCGACCGCGATCGGCGGCGACCTGCTCGTCCGCGGCAATACGCAGGCAAGCGTCACCGGCAGCATCGCGGCGGGCCGCGATTACGCCGTGGAGGGCGCAAGCGTCCTGCTGGGCGCCGGCACGCCCGTCACGCAGACCGCCCTTCGCAATATCGCGATCACCGCCCGCGACGGATCGATCGTCGGGCAAGCGTCGCTGGCCCTGAGCGCCGCGGGTGGCGGCGCGGGATCGCTGGTGCTCGATGCCACGGGCGGCGACATCCTGTTCGCGCCCGACACGCTGGTTTCGGGCGGTGTCGGTCGGACGGGTGACATCGGGATCAGATTGGGATCGCCGGGAGGAACACTGCGGCTCGGCGCGGTGGATGCCCGGGCGCTCCTGTCGGTCGATTTGGGCGGGACGGTGTTCTCACCCCTGACGACGACGGGGACGATCGACCTGAACGGTCCGGTGACGCTGACCCGCGCGTTGCAGGCGAGTACGTCGGGC
Source organism: Sphingomonas sp. AC435 (assembly GCF_979253005.1). Taxonomy (NCBI): domain Bacteria; kingdom Pseudomonadati; phylum Pseudomonadota; class Alphaproteobacteria; order Sphingomonadales; family Sphingomonadaceae; genus Sphingomonas; species Sphingomonas sp. AC435. Next base: position 213,927 of record NZ_CEEDCJ010000004.1, on the reverse strand, counting down.
GACATCCTGGCCCGTGCTATCACCGTCAGCGGCGTCGGCGAAGGGCTAGGTCTGACCACGACCGGCGCGGGCAGCGACGTGACCGTGCGCGGGCGTCTTCAGGCCGACGGCGACGTGGCGGTCACCGCGCGTGACGGCATCATGCTGGTAAGTAGCGGAGCGGCGGTGAGCCCGATGGGCGCCGTCACCCTGATCGCGCAGGATGGCGGCATCGCGGGTGTCGGCGTGGTTTCCGCCGGCGCGCGTGCCGACATACGGGCCGCGACCGATCTGACGCTCACGTCGCTGACGTCCGGCACGTTCGGAGGCGCCGCCGACCGGTCCGCCAACGCCTCGGCGGGAGGGCTTTCGATCGGGACGGCGATGGCGGGTACGGCGTTGACGCTGACCGCGACGACGCGCGACTTGCAACTGGGCAGCGGCACAGCCGGCACGACCGCTGTCCTCGACAAAAGCGGGACGACCGGTGCGTTGCGCGTGCTTGCGACGTTGACCGCCGGCTCCGACATCACGATCGGCAGCACCACCGATGCCGCACTCGGGTCCGTGACGAGCACGGCAGGGACCCTCGTCACCAATGTATCGGGGGCCACCACCGCCACGCTGCTGCGGGCCGACGCGCGCGACGTGCTGGTATCGACGGGAACGCTTCTGGACGCGGCCTCCGTAGACGCCGGCGGATCGGTGACGATCGTGGCCGGCGATCCGCTGAACGCGGCGTCCGCAGGCGCCATCCGCCTCGGAACGGCGACGGCGCGCGGCAGGGCGCTGACGATGACTGCGGCGAATCGCGCGCAGACCAGCGTGGCGGGGATCGTCCTGGCGGACGGGTCGGCGAGCGGGGCGACGACGCTGAGGACGATCGGCAGCGGCGACATCGTCACGACGGCACTGTCGGCACGTGGCGGCGCGGCGACGATCGAGGCGGCGGGCGACGCGCGGCTCGGCAGCGTAGACGCGACCACCGGCGCCATCCTGATTACCGCCGGGGGCGCGGTGAGTGGGCTCGCCCGCCCTGCACCCGCCACCGACGGCCGATTGCTGACCAGTTACGATGGGGCAAGGCTGACCGCGAGCGGCGATGTCGCCGTTTCCGCGTTCGGGACGGCGCAACTCGGCGCGATCACTGGTGACGCGGTGATGGTGACCGCCGGCAGCGATACGGCAATGATCGACACGGTGAGCGCTGGCCGGCTGTACGGCGTGGCCGGACGATCCGTGACGCTGGGCTTGACCGGGACCGCAATCGACCAGACGGCGACGGGTGGGATCGACATCCTGTCGCAGGGCGGTGCGATCGTCGGGCGCAGCGGGCTGGCGCTCGCGTCGGACATCGACGGCAGCGGCGGCGACCTGATCTTGCGCTCGTCGGCGGGAATAGACTTCGCTGCGGGCAGTTCGCTCGCCGCGGGCGGTCCGACGCGGGTGGCGGCGATCCGCGTCGCCGCCGGGTCTGGCGATACGATCTCGCTCGACCGGGTCGATGCGCGATCACTGGTGTCCTACGATCCGGGGCTGACCGCCACGACGCTCCGTCACGACGGACCGGTATCGCTCGGCAACGCGACGGTCGTCGACACGCTGGACATCGGGGTTGCGGGTGCGCTGCTGGCCGTCGCAACAATGGTCAGTGGCGGCGATATCCGCCTTGCGAGTGACGGTGCTCTTACCGCGACCGACCTGCTGTCGGGGGGCATGATCGACGTTAACGGCGCGAGCGCCGTGATCGGCGCGGCGCGGGCCGGAACCGGTGCGACGTTGCGCAGCACGGGTGGCACGCTGGAGGTCGGATCGGTCGATGCGGCCGCCGGTTCGATCATGCTGGACGCCGTGGGCGACCTGCGGTTCGACCGCGCGGCGGCGACAGCAGCGATCGGTGCGACCGCGACGAGCGACATCACCGGTCGATCCGGCGGGAGCGGCTTCGGTTCGGCCACGCTGGCGAGCAGCGGTGGCACCGTGACGGTCTCGACCAATGAGACGGTGTCAACCGGCGGCGTTGTCCGGCTGGCGACCGTCACCGGCCAAGGCGGTGTGGCGATAACAGGCCGAGACGTCACGGCCGAGACCATCACGAGCCTGGCCGGAGACGTGTCCGTGATGGCACGTCGCAACGTGGCCGGCACAACGTCGGTGGGCATCGTGGTGGGATCGATCGATGCCGCTGGCGATATCGGCCTGCGCAGCGGACTGGGCGTCCCGTTCATCGGCGGCGTCGGTACGATCGGGCTGGACCGCGCCGTCAGCCGGACCGGCGGCATCGTGATCTCGAACGCCGACGGCGACATCGGGGGCATCGTCGGCGCGACCCGCACGACGCTGACCGCGGCCCGGGCGATCACCCTGGATGCGGCGGGGGCCGCTCTGCTCGCCACGGCCGATGCGGGCACCGACCTTGCGGTGTCCGCGCGATCGATCGACCTGACCAGCGGTCTGGCCCGCACCGGTATGCTGACGATGATCGCCAGAGGCGGCGACGCGGTGCTGGGCACAGGGATAGCGGGATCGAGCGTCTCGATCACGGCGAGCGGGCTGGTCGGCATCGGCTCGTCGACGAGCGGCACGTCGATGGTGCTCGATGCCGACCGGATCGACGCGACGACCCTGGTCGCGGGAAGTTCACTCACGACGGTCAGCGCGGCCGCCAGTCGCCTGCAAACCGTCACGGCAGGCTCCGCCACATCGCTCTCCGCCGGCGGCAACATGGCGATCGGAACGGCGGACATCGCCGGCCCGCTGCTGATCGCGACGGCCGGTGCTCTGGACGCGACCCGGCTGACGGCGGCCGGCGATCTGGAGGCGTCGGCAGGTGTCGTGGACATCGGCTCGGCAGAGGCAACCGCAGGCACGTTGCGGCTGGCCGCGACGACCGGCAATCTGACATTGGGCGTGGGACGGTCGAGTGGAGCGACGACCATCGCCGCGGGGCGTGGACTTGCGACGATCGGGTCCCTGACCAGCGGCGGCGCGGCGGACATTCGCGCGGCTCGGGCGACGATCGGCAGCGTCGATACCGGCGCCAGCCTGACGATCGCCGCAGATGGCGACCTGCTCGCAACGACGCTTCATGCGGTGGACTCCATCGATGTCGGGGGCGGCAGCGTCGCCATCGACACGGTAACAGCAGAACGCGGCGCGCTGCGCCTGACGGCGACCGCCGGTGACCTGACAGTGAGCACGGCCCGCGGAGGCGCTACGACGAGCGTGACGGCGAGCAACGGGCTTGCCACGATCGGGGCGGCGACCGGCACCGGGGCCGTCGACGTTTCGGCGAACCGCGTGGCGATCGGGTCGGTGGATACGGCGGGAACGCTGACGATCGCGAGCGTCGGCGATGTCCGCCTGACGCAGGGGTTTGCTGGCGGCGATGTCCGTCTGACGGCGGGAACCAGCGCCGCGATCGGCTCGCTCGAATCGCGGGGCGCCGGCGTGCGGCTGACCGCAGGCGACGCGATCGTCGCGGATTCGATCATCGCTGCCAACGACCTCACGATGCGCGGCGGCGCGATCGACATCCGCAACGCGACGGCGCGGACCGGCGCGATCGATCTGACGGCGACGCGCGGCAACCTGACCCTGACGTCGGGCAGCGCCGGTACGACGGCGCAGGCGATTGCCGGCGCGGGTGCGCTGGCGATCGGGACGCTCAGCAGCGGTTCCGCGACGATGCTTCGCGCGCTGACGCTGACGGCGGGGAATCTGACATCGGGTGGAAGCCTGTCGGCCGATGCCGGCAGTCTCTCGATCGATGCTGCGCATGCGACGACTGGAAACGTGGCGCTGACCGCGACGGCTGGCGCGGCGCATCTGGGCAGCGTCCGGGCAGAAGGCGGGGCGATCACCTTGCTCGCCTCGGATGCCCTGACCGCCACCACATTGGCGGCGGCGCGTGCGATCGACATCCGCGCCGGCAGCGATCTGACGGTGGCGACAGCGTCGGCCGGCACGACGACCACGCTGAATGCGGCGCGGGACATGAGCCTCGGCACGATCGCGACCGGCAGCGACCTGACCGTAGCGACCGGGCGGACGTTGACCGTGGGCGACGTGGCGACGACGACCGGGGCGATAACGATCGACGCCGGTGGTACGGCGACGATCGACCGCCTGCGCAGCGCTGCGACGGCCACGATCCGCGTCGGTGCGCTGACGCTGAACGACGGCGTTACGAGTGGTGCGCTGACCGTGACCAGCACCGGGGATGCGCGCCTCGTCACCGCTCGGAGCGGCAGCGACGCCGTGATTACCAGCGGCGGATCGACGTCGATCGGCAGCCTCACCGTCGCGGGGGATGCGGCGCTGACCGCAGGCGGCACGCTCGCGATCGGCACGGCGGACGCGACGGGTACCGTTCGGACACGCTCGGCCGGGTCCACGACGGCGACCACGCTGATCGCGGGACAGACGCTGACGACGACCGGCAGTAGCGTCGCGATCGGCAGCGCAACGGCCGCACGTGGCGGGATGACGCTGACCGCCACGGGCGGCGACCTCGCGCTGGGCACGGCATCGGTCGCGGCGAACGTCACTCTGGCCGCAAACGGGCTCGTGAGCGTCGCGGGCGATCTGAGCGCGGGTGGCGATTACGCGATCGATGCGGCCAACGTAGCGCTCGGGTCAGCGGCAACCGCCCGCCAGACGGCGAACGGCCGCGTGACGATCACGGCGCGTGGCGGCGCGATCACCGGAGGCGCGGCCCTGAATTTGGCGTCCGGTGCACCCGGCGTGACGCTGACGTCGAGCGGTGACATCGCGCTGGCGGGGGCAAGTTCCGTGCGGGCCGCCGGGGGCGACGTGACGATCGCCGCTGGTGAAACGGCTGCGCTGGGCACCGTCGCCGCCACGGGCAGGACGATCGCGGTGTCCGCTCAGGACGTCACGCTGGCAGGCGGAGTGACGGCCGACACGATCCGCCTGACCAACATCGCGGCGAGCGGCGCGACGCGACTGGGGGACTCGCCCGCCGACAATCGGGCGGAGTTCGATCTCGCTGGGCGTCGCTTCGATCTCTCGACCGCGGAAGTCGGTCGGATGGCGGCCACCACATTCGTCATGGACTCGCGCGGTCGCGATGTCCGCATCGGCGCGCTGGCGATCGGCGTGACTACCGGCGCCAACCGGTTCGAGGTTCGGACGGGGGGCCGGCTCGACGTGCTGGGACGCATGACGGCGATCGGGTCGGGAGCGGCCCGGCAGATCGTTCTGGGAGGCGACGGTGTTGCGGCGGCGGCGGACGGGTCGGGCGGTCGGGCCGGCGTGATCCGGATCGCTGCGACGCAGGGCGGCGGTGGACGCCTGCTCGTCGGTGATGCCACGCTCGATCTGCGAGCGGACCGGATCGGCGTCGGGCTGGATGCCGATTTCCTGTCGGCGATCGGCCTCGCCAACGGTGGCACCCCGCTGGGCTCCGATCAGGTCGCGAGCCGTTATGTCGCGCAGCCGAACAGCACCCTGTACAACGCATCCTTCACCGGCCAGCCCGGCTATACGGACCCGGTCCTGCTGACCGCACGGTCGCTGATCGTCCGCTATTCGCAATACGCACTGTTCCAGAATACCGGGCGCGCCGGCGACACGACGGGCGCGGTGCTGGGGACGACGCCCGGTGCACCGACGAGCGGTGCGCTGCAACTGGTAGCGAACGGCGGCGCGACGCCGAACGCGTTCGCGCTGTTCGGCACGATCAACGGCATCGGCAGCACCGCGACATCGCTTCTGGGCGGCGACGCGATCGCCGTCGATGCGGCGGTCAGCCGCACGAACAGCCGCGCCAATGGCTGCGTGATCGGGTCGGCGGGCGGAGGATGCCTGTCGTCCTCGATAGCGCAGGCATCGCTGAACATCTTCGACAGCAGCCGTTCGGAAATCTTCCGCACCGCGGACGACCTGTCGCTGCCGTTCGACCCGCTGGTGGGCACGAACAACGAAGCGCTGTTCTCCGACATCGGCGGTTACGTACCGAGCACCGATCAGGAATGCGGAACCGACGATACCCCCTGCCCGCCCGTGGGAGATGCCAAGTGAAGCGCGTCGACGTTCGTCACGGTCTGGCCACGCTGGCGGCGCTGGGTGGCGCAATTCCTGGTTCCGCCCCGCTTCAGGCGCGGATGACGGTGCCGCCGGAAAGCTTCGTGCTGGGTCGCGATGCGAACGGCGAACCGTGTGCGGCGACGCGGGCGTGGAACGACGCACGAATTGGCAGCCTGTTCGACCGCGCGTGGTCGATCACCTGTCGCGGCGTCGCGGCCAGCCGTCCGCAGGGTTCGGTGTTGGCGGTGCGGGGCGTCGCGATCCCCGCGGTCGACACGACGCGCTGCGGTGCGGCCGTGACCGTGGCGATGGAAGGCGTCGGGCCGGTCGAGGCCCGCGCCTGCATCGATGCCACGCTCGGCCTGCCGGTGACGACGATCCGGTTCGAGCGTGGCGGAGTCCAGTATCTGGGGGCGGCGTCCGCCACGGCGCTCGGGCCGCTGGAGGCAGCGCTGCGCACGGCCGCCGGCGTCGCACCGCCGCCGGCCAGTCGCGACGTGGCGGTCGTCGCGTCGATCCCCGCGGCGCAGGTGCCGGCCGCCCCCAAGGCGGCAGCATCCACCGCTACGTTCAGCGAGATCGACCCGACCGCTGCGCTCCAGACGGGCATCGCGCTCAACCAGCGCGGTGTATACGTGGAGGCATCGCGCCTGCTGAATGACGCACTCAGCCGATTGCCGGCGAGCACCCCGCCGCTGAACCGGGTCGAGTTGGAGCTGGAAGCGGGGCTGGCGGATTCGAACATCAGCCAGTTCGATGCCGCGAGCGAGCATCTGGAGCGCGCGGGCGCATTGCTGGCGCAGCAGCCCAACATCGACCGCGCGGCCTTCCTCGAATCGAAGCGCGCGACCTATCGCGGTCTGGATCTGATCAACCGGCGCGACTTCAAGGCGGCGGTCGATGCGCTGGGCGGCGGCGAATCGGTGGGGCAGCCGTTGAAGGACCCGGCAGTGCTTGCCGACCTGAACCAGCCGAGCGCCGGCAACGGCGCGACGGCATCGATCGCGACGGGCGACAACGCGCAACTGTCGCGCCTGCTGCTGGAGGCGCAGCGGCAATGGGCGCGCAGTGTCGCCTATCTTGCCACGAACGACACCGCGCGGGCGCGCGCCGCGCTGGAACGTGCGGTCCTGAACGTCACGCAACTCCAGCGGAGCGTCGATCCGGCGGCGATCATCCCGATCAAGGCGCGAATCCAGCGCCAGTTCGGCCGCGTCGAAGCCCGCGCGGGGCGGATCGGGCCGGCACTGACGCATTTCGACTGCGCGCTGGCGACGCTCCAGAACGTCGCGCCCGAAGACCCGCGGACCTGCCTGCTGGCGCCCCGTGCCGGCGCTCGCGGCAGTGTCGGGCAACAGACGCCCGGCGGCGCGACCGGACCCCTGATCGCGGAAACCGGTCTCGAACGCGCCAGCCTCTTCGCGCGCCAGCCGGGCGCCGACCAGACCAAGGTGCTGGCCGACTTCGACGCGTCCGTCGAGGCGCTGATCGCCTCCAGCGCGGCGGGCGGCATCGTGCCGCCGGCGATGGAAACCTATCTCGACCTGTTGGCGGACCGCGATGCCGCAGCCCCGATCGCGGCGGTGGAGGAGCGGTTCTTCCGCGCCATCCAGGCGGTGGGGGAGCCGGCGATCGCGCGGCAGGTCGCGCAGTTGCAGCGGATCGTGACCGCCGATGGCCCGCTGGGGGCGAAGGTGCGCGACCGCGCCGAATTGGAGCGGCAGGTCGTCCGCATCCGCTATCAACTCGCGACCGCCACTCCCGAGGAAGCACGCGCGCTGGAACAGGAACGCAGCGCCGCGGAGGTTCAACTGGCGAGCGTCAACGCCACGCTGGCGGCGGACCAGCGCTATCGCGCGGTCGATGATCGGCCAGCAACGATCGCCGAGGTGCAAAGCGCGCTCCAGCCGGGCGAAGCCTATCTGAAGGTCACGCGGCTGCGCAGCCGTACCTATGGCATCGTGATCGATCGCGAGCGGGCCTATGTCTACGCGCTCGCCGCCACCGTGCCGGAGGTCGACGGGATCGCGGCGAAGGTGCGGACCTCGATCCGGAACGACAGCGGCAGCCTGCCCTTCTTCGACGTGCCAGCCGCGTTCACGCTGTTCAAGCTCATCGCGGGGCCGGCCGAGCCGGCACTGCTGAAGGCGGACGCAATCGTGGTCGATCCGTCCGGGCCGCTGGAAAATCTGCCCGCCGGCGTGCTCGTCACCGACCTCGCCAGCGTCAGGAGTTATGTCGCCACGCGAGCGACGCAGCCGAACGACTATAGCAAGGTGGCGTTTCTGGGCGCGCAGGCGCAACTGTCGGGTGCGCTATCGGCGCGTTCATTCCTGATCTCGCGCGCACTGCCGGAGTCGACGGCGGCGAACCCATTCATCGGGTTCGGCCAGAATGCGCCGGCGGCGACGCTATCGGCGGCACTGACCAGCCGTCGGATCAGCTTCGGACAGGGGTGCGACATCAGCTACGGCGAGCTGGCGCAGATCATGAACGCCAACCGGCCGGTCAGCGCGGCGGAGATCGGCATCGCCGCGACCGCGCTGGGCGTACCGAACGCGCCCGAAATCACCGGTCGCGCCTTCAACGATGCGGCGCTGGTGACCGAGGGACAGCGGGGCGACTTCGATCGCTATCAGGTCATCCATTTCGCCACGCATGGCTTGCCGGAAATGCGGGTCGACTGTCATCGTATTCCGCCGTCGCTGGTGACCTCGCTCGATCCCCCGGCGGACGCGGGCGATTACCCCTCGGACGGGCTGCTGACCTTCTCCGAGATTGCCGGATTGCGGCTGAACGCCAATCTCGTCGTGCTGTCCGCCTGCGACACCGCCAGCGGCGTGTCGCAGCTTGGCGGGCGGTTGTCGGGGCAGGACGAGTCGGCGGCGACGCTCGACGGGCTGGTCCGCGCGTTCATCACCGCCAACGCCCGCGCGGTGCTGGCGACCTACTGGAACGTGCCGGCGTCCGCGGAGACGGACGCCTTCATCCGCACCTTCTACGCGACCGGACGCACCGCGACGATCGGTGCGGCACTGCGGGCGGCGCAGCGGATCACGATCGCCAAGCCGGACTATTCGCACCCCTATTTCTGGGGCGCGTATTTCCTCGTCGGCGATGCGAGCAAGACGATGCTGTCCACCGGTTCGCAGGCGAAAACCCGCGTGGCCGCCAAGTGAATGCCCCGGTGCGGGCGCTCGCGACACTGATCGCGGCGTGCGTCGCAGCGGCGGTGCTGGTGCTGGTGGCGCAGACGGGGTTCGGCGCGGCAATGACCTTCCCGTGGTTCGCCGCGCTGGGCGATGCGGGCATGGAGGCGGTGTTCACCCTCGTCCTGTTCGGGCTGCTGATCGCGGTGGCGCTGATCGGGTTGGCGGTCGAGCGGCGGCGGCTGGCGATCGGCAACGGCGTTGCTGCGGGGGCGGGTCTGGCGGTCGGGATCGGCGGGCTGACGCTGGCGATGCTGCTGGCGATGATCGCCGGGTTGGTGCAGCCGGGCGAGGCAGGTGGCGGGCACGGCATCGGCCTGCTGCTGATCGGCACGCTCGGCGTCGTTGTCCAGTCGAACGCGGAGGAGGTGTATTTTCGCGGCTGGTTGCAGCCTTCGCTGACACGCGGCTGGGGCATGGCCGCCGGCGTGATCGTCGCGGCGCTGGCGTTTGCGGCGCTGCACATCGCGGGCGGCGCGCGCAGCCCGATGACCTTGCTCAATATCTTCCTGGCGGGTGCGCTGTTCGGCTTGATCGCGGTTCGGACCGGCGGCGTTCTGGCCGCGGCGGCGGCGCATGCTGGGTGGAACTGGGCGGAGATCATGCTGTTCGGGCTCGATCCCAATCCCGGGGTCGGCAGCTTCGGCGCGATCATGAACCTCGACCTCGTCGGCAGCCGGTGGTGGGGCGGGTCGGCCGAGGGGCTGAACGCCAGCGTCGGCGTGACGCTCGTGCTGGCGGCGCTGATCGTGCCGCTGATCGCGTGGCGGACGCCGCCGATCGGCGCGGTCAGCTCGCCTCCCGCGTCCGGCTGACGTCGATGCGGTCGCGTTCCTTCGTGAACGCCTGCAACGCCGATCCCGCCAGCGTCTTCCCGCTTTCCGTCTTGACGCTCATCGGGTCGACCGGCTGGCCGTCGATGTGCAGTTCGTAGTGAAGGTGCGGGCCGGTCGAGCGACCGGTCGTGCCGACCTCGCCGATCCGCTGACCCTGCGCGACGCGGACGCCGGTGGCGATGCCATCGCCGAAACGGTTCATGTGGAGGTACAGCGTCTCCCAGCCATTGTCGTGGCGCAGCTTGACGAAATTGCCGTTCGGTCCCTTCGGCCCGGCGAACTCCACCTGACCGTCGCCGCTGGCGAAGATCGGCGTACCCGTCGGCGCGGCGAAGTCGGTGCCCTTGTGCAGCTTGGCAAACCCCAGAATCGGATGGATGCGGAAGCCGAAGCTGGACGACACCCGCGCCGCCTCGACCGGGGTCCGGAGCAGCGCGCGGACGATGCTGCGTCCGCTGGCGTCGAACCAGCCCGCCGCCTCGCCCGACGGCGCGAAGCGATAGACGGCGGCGGATTTGTCCGCCGTCGTCAGCGCGGCGTAGAGCAGTTTCGGCGGCCCGACCGGATTGCCGTTGGGGTCCGTCTCCTGCTCGAACGCGGCCTCGAACACGTCGCCCTTGTGAACCTCGCGCTGGAAGTCGAAGTCGAACGCCAGCGCCTGCGCGAAATCGGGGATCAGGCTGTCGGTGATCCCCGCCGCGACCGCCGATGAATAGAAGCTGTCGGCATCCATCGTCCCGCGCTTCACGATCACGCGGCTGGTCAGGTTCGCCGCGATGCGTGAGGCGGTGAAGCCCCCCTGCCCGTCCGCGCTGACGACGATGCCGGAACTGTCGGGGTTCGATGCCTCCAGCTTGGTCAGCGTCGGGCCGGCCGCGCCCGGCGTCAGCGTGATGACCGCGCGAATCTCGCCCGGCTTCAGCGCGCCCGCCGTCGCCGCCACCGCCGCGTCGGCGCTGGCGTCGGGGATGCCGCTGGCGATCAGCGCGGGTTTCAGGTCCTGCGGGCCCGACAGTACGAGCGTGCGGCGCATCGTACCCGGCTGCGCCGGCCCCGACTTGGCGGCGGCGACGACGGCGGGAGCCGCCGCCTCGACCGCGGGCTTCCCGCGCGACAGCCACGCCACTCCGCCGCCAACCGCGATCAACGCGGCGGCACCGCCGAGCGCCAGCATGGGCGTCCGCCGTCCCGGTGGCAGTGGTGGCGGCGAAGGAGGCAGCGCGATCGGCGGCGGCGCCGCGGGCTTCACCCAGCTGCGCGGATCGAATGATTGCGTGCCGCCGTCATCTGCCATCGAATAGTCCCCCCTGTAACCCGATAGCGCGGTCGGGCGGCGGTATCGAGCGGATTGCACCGCCGTCTGACGCGGGCTACCGCTCATGCGGGGATTTGGGGGATCAGGCATGGCCGCGCGATGACTGCGTTGCGAACCGAGTGGCGGGCCGGCAGCGATGTCGGCGCGGTCCGCCGGCTGAACGAAGACAGCTGGCATGCCGATGGTCAGGTCGGCCTGTGGGCGGTCGCGGACGGTATGGGCGGGCTGTCCGCCGGCGACCGCGCGTCGCGGACCATCGCCGGAGCGCTGGCGGGGGTCGGCCGGCGCGGCGATCTGGAGACGCTGCTGGACGATGCAACCCGCGCGATTTTGGCAGCCAACGGCGCGATCCACTCGGAATCGCTCGCTGCGGGCGCGCGGATGGGTTCCACCGTCGTAGCGCTGGCGATCGTCGATCGGCAATTCGGCGTGCTGTGGGCAGGCGACAGCCGCGCGTATCTGCTGCGCGCGGGTCGCCTGCACCGGCTGACGCGCGACCATAGCCAGGTGCAGGAGATGATCGACCGCGGCCTGATCGCACCCGAAGCGGCGGCGGGGCACCCGATGGGGCACGTGCTGTCGCGCGCCGTCGGCGTCGAACCCTCGGTCGAGGTCGCCAGCGTGATCGACACGGCGGCGGACGGCGACGTGTTCCTGCTGTGCAGCGACGGGCTGCACGGCGTGCTGACCGACGACGAGATCGCCGCGGTGCTGGATCGCGCGCAGCCGGACGTGCCGGCGACTCTGATCCGTCATTGTCTGGCACGCGGTGCACCGGACAACGTCACGATCGTGACGGTCGCGCTCGACGAGACGACGGCGCTCATCTTCCAGCCTGCGGATGCCGTAATATGACCGACGACAACGGCCCGCCGGACGACGACCGCACCGTGTTCATGCCGTCCGGTGGCGGGACCCCACCGGTCGCGCCCCCGATCCCTGCTCCGCCCGCCGCACCGCCACCCGGCGTGACGTCGCTCGGCGTGACGTCGCTCGGCACGTCGTTCGCCCCGATGGCGCCGCGCCTCGACGGCGATCGCATTCAGGTCGGCGATGTCCTGAATCACATCTTCGAGGTCAAGCGCTTCATCGCGCGCGGCGGCATGGGCGAGGTGTTCGAGGGCGTGAACATCACGAGCGACGAACGCGTCGCGATCAAGGTGATGTTGCCTGCGCTCGCCGCCGATCCGAACATCCAGGCGATGTTCCGCAAGGAGGCGAAGACGCTGACGCGACTGTCGCATCCGGCGCTGGTGCAATACCGCGTGCTGGCGCAGGAGCCGCAGCTCGGCGTGCTGTATATCGTCACCGAATTCGTCGACGGTGCCAACCTGTCGGACGTGCTGGGGCGGGAGAAGGCCGACCTGCCGACGCTGATCGGCATGCTCCGCTGTCTCGCGGAGGGGTTGCGGGCGGCGCATATGCTGGGGGCGATCCACCGCGATATTTCGCCCGACAACGTGCTGCTGGAGGACGGCCGCCTCGATCGCGCGCGGATCATCGACTTCGGCATCGCCAAGGATCTCGATCCAGGATCGAAGACGATCATCGGCGACGGCTTCGCCGGGAAATTGTCCTATGTCGCGCCCGAACAGCTTGGCGATTTCGACCGCGAGGTTGGGCCTTGGTCGGACGTGTACAGCCTCGCGCTGGTGATCCTCGCGGTGGCGCGGGGGCGCAACGTCGATCTCGGCGGCAGCTTCGTCGATGCGATCGACAAGCGGCGCAAGGGCATCGACCTGTCCGATATCGACGAGCCGTTGCGCGGCGTGCTGGCGGCGATGCTGGCTGCGAACCCGGCGGAGCGATTGCGGTCGATGGATGCGGTGCTCGACCGCCTGGGTGGTGGCGCAGCGGCCCCGGTCCTGCCGCGGGAGCCGGCCAAGGCTCCGCCTGCCCCGCCCGTGGCGACGAAGCCGAACGGCGCGCTCAAATACTATGTCGGCGGCGGTGTCGCGGCGGCGGCGTTGCTCGGTACGGTGGGGTTCATCGCGTTCGGCGGCGGCGGCGGGGCTGCGCCCGAGGCGACGAAGCTCGCTGCGGTCGCTCCATCCGTCTCGGCGGCTGCCAAGGCGCGCGCCGCGGTGACGACGGTGCTGCCGACCGTGGGCTGTAGCTGGCTCGACGTGACGCAGGCGTTGACGACTGCCGATGGCGTGACGCTGGCGCTGGCGGGTGTAGCGGGGCAGCCGATCCAGGCGGAAGCGGCCGTGTCGACAGCCGTGCAGAAGACCGGCGCGAGCGTCGCCAGCGTCGACTTCGCCGAGGTCGCACCGATCGCGGCGGAGGCGTGCAGCTCGCTCGATGCGTTCCGCGCGATCCGCAGCAGCGACGCAGCGACTCACCTCGCCGTGCCGCAACGGCATTTCGAGATGAGCAAGCTCAGCGACGGCGAATATGCGGGCAAGATCGCTGCACGCACCGTGCTGAACCTGACGCTGGGGCCGGATGTGAAGGACTTCGCGCTCTACGGCCTCGATCCCAAGGGCATCATCTCGCCGCTGATCGAGAATGCGGCGGTGTTCAAGGCGATGGAAAAGCCGGGCTTTCCGGTCGCCGACCTGGGCGGGGGCAAGTACCGCATCCAGGCCGATGCCGATGCCGCCGGCTGGTCGGGCATTCTGTTGCTGACCGGGAATGGCGGCTTTTCCGACGATCTCGTCGCGACGGGGGCCGGCGCGCGCAGCCCGGAATGGCGGAAGCGCTTCGCCGATGCCGCGGCCAAGGGCGGCTGGCGCGCGGAAATGGTGTGGTTCAAGATGGTGGACGAGCTGCCGAACTGATCCGCTGATAGGCGTCGCGGAATTCGCGGGCGAAGGTATCGATGAAATCCTCGCCCGAGGTCTTGGCGACGCCGTCGAACTCGCGTTCATAGGCCTGCCACAGAGCAGCGTCGCGTGATCCGGGCAGGACGCGCGACAACAGGCCGCGGCGGTCGGCGCGGGCGCGGATCGCGGTCGGCGAGAAGCGATCGAGCGTCGCGGCCATCGCTCCCTGCATCGCGCGCAGGGTCGCCGCCTGATGCGCCTCCAGATCGCCGAACGCGTCGGCGACCGCCGCCTGGGCCGGCATCACGCCCCGGGTGGCGGGGGCGAGCAGCAGCGCCAGCGCCTGCTCGCCGTCGCGGGCCAGCTTCATCGGGTTGCCCGCCCCGATCGCCAGCGCCGTCGCCTCCGCCCCCATCTCCGCCTTCGCGCGCGCGCGGGCGGCGAGCAGCGAGACCATCCCGTCGACCAGCGTACGCAGCAGTACGCCGGCCGTTCGGACGATCGCGGCATCGTCGCCTGCCACCTTGCCGCGCGCGAGCCCGGCCGCCGCCAGCAGGGCGTCAACGGGGCCGCCCGCCTGCCCCCCGTTCGGCGCCGCGTCCGCCGGTGCGACCGCCAGTTCGTAGGGGCCGACACCGATGCGGTCGCCGGGCGAAAGCCTCTGGGGGCGATCCAGCGGGCGGTCGTTCAGCCGTGTGCCGAAGCCTCCGAGATCGACGATGAGGTATATGCCCTCACGGCAGCCGATCTGGCACTGGCGCGGCGCGATCTTACCCTGCGAATCCGGCAGTCGCACATCGACATCCACACCGCTGCCGATGACGATGTCGACGGTGCCGATGCGACAGGGCGGCAGGACGAGGCCGGTGGTGGTGGGGCAAAGCGTCAGGATCAGCGGCATGGCACTCTTCGGGTCGGCGAACTGACGGGCGAATCCGCGTGTCCGCACTGCGTCGTGTGTAGCCGTCGCGTGCCGTTAGGCAATAACGGCGGCGGCGATGCCCTGTTGTCGACGCTCGTCGGCGCGATTGTACGCGAGCAAGCACTCCGCTAATATTCGGCGCAACCCGACTCGGTCGGACGACAAGACTTCATTGTATTCTTAGGGGGATTTCATCATGCGCGCTTCGACGATGATCGTGACGATGACCGCGGCAACCTTGTTCGCCGCAGGTGCCGATGCTCAGCAGGCCAAGAACACGCCCGACGAAATTATCTGCGCTGTCACAAATACCTGCGATGCGCCTCCGCCGCCCGTGAACGGCAAGATCAAGGTCGGCGACGAGAAGGCGTTCAGCCTCGCCCGTCCTTCGGGTGCTCGCCCGGCGGCCGCACCTGTGGCTGCCACCATGCGTGCGGATGCGCCGGTACGCCGCCGGCCGGTCGCGACGCGCCAGCCGGCGCGCCGCTCGGGATCGGGGCTGGACATGCTGGTCACCTTCAACATGGGCTCGGCCGACATGACCCCGCAGGCCAAGGCGGAGGCACGCGCCTTTGCCGCCGCGATGAAGTCGCCGCAGCTCGCGCCGATGCGCTTCGCGATCGAGGGTCATACGGACGCCGTCGGCAACCGCGAGTTCAACCGTGATCTGTCTCAGCGGCGTGCCCAGTCGGTCGTCGACTATCTCGTCACTCAGGGTGTCGAGGCGCAGCGGCTGGACGCGCGTGGCTTCGGCTTCGACAAGCCCAAGCCGGGCCTGACGCCCCGCGCCGCCGGCAACCGCCGGGTCGAATTCGTCCGCGAAGGCTGACAGCCCGACGTTACAAGCGCGCCGTCGGTGTTGCCGCCGGCGTCGTTCCGATCTCTGGTGAAGGCCCGACGTGAGCACCAACGCCTACGACGTCATCGGTTATCCGACGACGATCATCGCATCGACGCATCCGGACAGGATGGCGACGACGGCGACCCTGCATGGAATGAGCCCGCCGCCGATCGCAACGGCGCGGGTTCTCGAATTGGGAGGAGGCGACGCGTTGAACCTGATCGCCTTCGCCGTGGCGTATCCGGAGGCGCAGTTCGTCAGCATCGACCTGGCGGCGGCGCCCGTCGAACGGGGGCAGTTGCTGGCGAAGCGGCTGGCACTGCCGAACGTCGAAGTCCGCGTCGGCGATATCGTCGCCGAGGCGGAGACGTTGGACCAGACGTTCGACTATATCATCGCCCACGGTGTGTATGCCTGGGTTCCAGCCGTGGTGCGGACCGCGATCATGAAGCTGATCGGCCGGACGCTCAGCCCGAACGGTATCGCTTACATCAGTTACAACGCGCTTCCGGGAGGATACCTCCGGCTGGCGTTGCGCGACATGGTGCTCCACCATATCGAGGGGATCGACGACCTACAAAAGCGGCTGTCCAGCGCCCGCTCCTACCTTTCGCGGTTCGGACAACCGCGCGACCCGGACCTTCCCGGCATCGGGTCTTTGCGCGAGGAAGCCCGGGCCATCCTGCGCAAGCAACCCGAGGTGCTGCATCACGATGAACTCGGCGAGGTGTTCGAGCCGCAGGCGCTGAAGGATGTCGTCGCGGTCGCCAACGCGCATGGGCTATCCTATCTCAACGAAACCCAGCCGGCGATGCTGGGTAGCGGGATGCTGCTGGACGACGAGGACGAGACGGCGACCGACGAGTCGGCGATCGTCCGGCGGGCGCAGGCGCTGGACTATGAGCTTCAGCGGTTCTTCGCGCAGTCGATGTTCGTGCGAACGGAGGCGGCTCCGGCACGTCGGCTGGACACGGCGGCGGTGCATGGCCTGTGGGTGAGCACCGAAGCGATACCCACCGGACAGGGCCGCTTCGAAATGTCCAAGGGTGGGTTCACCGTGGGCGACGATCAGGTCTCCGCGGTGATCGCGGCGGCAGCGGCGGGAGTGCCCGCTTACGTTCGCATCGCCGACCATATCGCCGCCGACGATGACGAACGGCTGCTGGCACTGGTCGAACTCTACAAGGCCGGTGCCATCATGCTGCACAGCGCACCGGCTGCTGCCGTAACGGCGTCGGACGAGCCATGCGCCAGTCCGCTGGCACGGGCGATGGTGAGGGGTAGCCAGGAGGTGGTCGTCACGCTGGATCACAGCATGTTGAAGTTGGACGACGTGGCGGCGCGCGCCTTGCTGATGCTGCTGGACGGCACGCGGGACCTGCCGACGCTGGAGCGCGAATGGCTGCAAACCTCGCACGCCGACACCATCGGTGCGGAGGAGGCGCTGAAGACGCTGATCCGCAATCACCTGATCCAGCGCTAGGTCGACCAATCTCTCATCGTCGCCCCACGAAGGAGCGGCCACGAGCATCTCGCCCGTGGCCGCTCCTTTTCAGGTCCGGTCCCCTCCCGATCCGGGAGGGGAGCAGGGTCACGCCACCGCGTCGTAGCGCTGGCCGACGGTGTCCCAGTCGACCACGTCCCACCACGCCTTCAGATAGGCGGCGCGATCATTCTTGTAGGTCAGATAGTAGGCGTGCTCCCACACATCGTTGCCGAGCAGCGGCGTACCGTGGTCCTGCACGACGTCCATCAAGGGATTGTCCTGATTGGGGGTGGAGGTGATCTTCAGCTTGCCGCTGTCGTCCGCGATCAGCCATGCCCAGCCCGAGCCGAACTGGCCCACGCCCTTGGTGTTGAACTCTTCCTTCAGCTTGTCGACGCCACCGAAGTCGCGGTCGATCGCCTCGGCGAGCTTGCCGGAGGGCGTACCGCCGCCCTTCTTCATCGTCTTCCAGAAGAAGTCGTGGTTCCAATAGCCGCCGCCATTGTTGCGGATCAGCGGCGGCTGGCTCGACACGGTGGCGAGGATGTCCTCGATCGACTTGCCGGCGAGCGACGCGTCCTTCTCGACGCCCTCGTTGAGCTTGTCGGTATAGGCCTTGTGGTGCTTGTCGTGGTGGACCGTCATCGTCTCCTTGGAGATGGTCGGCTCCAACGCGTCATAGTCGTAGGGCAGCGGGGGCAATTCGAAGGCCATGTACGTCTCCATTGAAAACATTGGGAAAAGCTGCGGAAGGTTAGGCTAAGGTTAGGCCCATAACGCGTGTCCGCTCCACAAGTTCGCTACCCGGTCGCACCGATCAGGTCGTGCCGCCGCAAGGCGTGGCGCAACTGGTCGTAGGAGAGGCCCAAGGCCTCCGCAGTCTGACGCTGGTTGAAGCGGTTCTCCGCCAGCGCGCGGCTGAGCAGATCGCGTTCGAACAAGGCCACCCTGCTCTTGAAGTCGGATGGTCCAACATTGCAAGCCACGACTTCCTCGTCCTGACCCTCGGCGGCGGCCGGGGCGGTCGATTTCGCGGGCGGCGCCACGGTCGCCCCGCCCCGGCCCTGCGGACGATAGGGCGATGCGAAAGGATCGATGTCGATGTGATCCACCGGGCCATCCGCATCCCAGCGGTAAACGGCGCGCTCGACGACGTTGCGCAATTCGCGGACGTTGCCGGGCCAGCGATATTTGGTGAGTTGTTCCGTCGCGGCAGGGCCGAACCCGACCCAGCGGTCCCAGCCGAGTTCGGCGGCCATGCGGCGTGCGAAATGGTCGGCGAGGACCATGATGTCGCTCTGGCGACTGCGCAGCGGCGGCAGCGTCACGACCTCGAACGACAGCCGGTCGAGCAGATCGGCGCGGAATTCATGCGCGTCGACCTTGTCGGGCAGATGCTCGTTGGTCGCCGCGACGATGCGGACATCGACCCGCAATGGACGCGAGGACCCGATCCGCGTGATCTCGCCATATTCGACCGCGCGCAGCAGGCGTTCCTGCGCGCCCATCGACAGCGTGCCGAGTTCGTCGAGGAACAGCGTGCCGCCGTCCGCTTCCTCGAACCGGCCCGTCCGCGCCTTGGTCGCCCCGGTGAAGGCGCCTGCCTCATGACCGAACAACTCGGCTTCGATCAGCGTCTCCGGGAGGGCAGCGCAATTCATCACGACGAGCGGCTGATCCCAGCGCGGGCTGAGTCGGTGAAGACGCTCCGCCACGAGTTCCTTGCCCGTCCCGCGCTCGCCGATGACGAGCACCGGACGGTCGAGCGCGGCGGCGCGGCTGGCGCGTTCGAGCGCGTCGAGAAAGGCCCCCGATTGGCCGATGACCTGACTGGTTCGCTCCATAGCCGATGGTTGGCGCAAAATCCCGACACTTGGCAAGTTCTGAACGCCAGATGACTGACGATTTATCCGGTAGCCGGCGGAAATCCGCCATTTTTGAAATTGGCACGGAGGCTGCAATGACCCTGACATACCGCCGATACGGTGGCCCACAGGTTCGAAAACGGAGATCATCATGTTCCAGAAGTTTGCAGCGCTCGCCCTGACCGTCGTGATGAGCGCCACCTGCGTTCTGTCCGCGGTGGGCCCCGCCAGCGCAACGGCAAACGGCGCCGGCAAGTCTGCGGTCGCACACACCGTCCGCTTCATGGCATAAGGGGATGAACGCCTTCCGCGTCCCTCAGGAGTATTCGATGGGCATCTTTTCCCGAACCCGCGACATCGTCGCCGCCAACTTCGCCGACCTTCTGGAGAAGGCCGAAGACCCGGCGAAGATGATCCGCATGATCATCCTCGAAATGGAGGAAACGCTGGTCGAGGTGCGCGCCTCTGCCGCCCGGACGATCGCCGATCAAAAGGAGATGCGTCGCCACATTTCGAAGCTCGACGGCCTTCAGGCCAACTGGACCGAGAAGGCCGAACTCGCGCTGAGCAAGGACCGCGAGGACCTGGCGAAAGCCGCCCTGGTCGAGCGGCAGAAGGCGGCCGATATGGCCGACCAGCTGCGCGCCGAGGTTCAGGTGCTCGACGATGCGCTGCGCGCGTCGGAAGAGGACATCGCCAAGTTGCAGGGCCGCCTGCGCGAGGCGCGGAACAAGCAATCCAACATCCAGACACGGCTGGAGACGGCGAACAACCGCTTCCGCATGCGCGATATGTACGCCGGGCCGAAGACGCAGGAGGCGTTCAGCCGCTTCGGCGAACTGGAACGCCGCGCCGACGAGGCCGAGGGCCGCGCGGAAGCGATGGGTCTGGGCGTGTCGAAGACGCTGGACGAAGAGATCAACGAGTTGCGCCAGAGCGACAAGGTGGATGCCGAACTGGCCGCGCTGAAGCTGCGGCTGTCCGGCAACTCCGGCGGCAACACCAACCGGGAGGGTTGAGATGGATATCGAAGGATTGGTCGCGATCCTGTGCGCGCTGGTCGGCCTGCCCTGGCTCATCATGCACTATGTGACGAAGTGGAAGCAGGCTCCCAAGATCACAACCGAGGACGAACAGATGCTGGACGAGATGTACAATCTCGCTCGCCGGCTGGAGGAACGGGTGCAGACCGTCGAGCGCATCGTCGCCGCGGACAACCCCGACTGGAAGCCGGGCCTGAACGCTCCGCAGGCGACGCAGCCGCTGCCGTCGCCACGCTACACCGACCGCAACTCCAGCCGGAGCATGTGACATGGCTGCCCGTACCCGTTTCTACCTCGACAAGCAGAATGCCAAGTACAAGGGCGTATGCGCCGGGATCGCCGATTACACGGGGGTCGAAGCGCTCTGGGTCCGCCTCGGCCTCGCCGCCCTCACCGTCGTCGCCCAACAATGGTGGCTCATCATGGCCTATTGGGTGATCGCGTGGGTCGCCGAGGCGAAGCCGATCGGCCTGTATGAAACCCGCGAGGACGCCAAGTTCTGGCAGGGCGTGCGCAGCAACCCGAAGCGGTCGAGCGCCGAAGTCCGCAGCAAGCTGCGCGATATCGACCGCCGGCTGGCCGACATGGAAACCCACTTCACCAGCCGCAACACCGCGCTGGCCGACGAGATCGAGCGGCTGCGCTAGGCGCCCGCTCAACAGGGGAGAGATACGATGGACTGGGGTGGACCTTTCTTCGTCCTCGCGATCATCGCGATATCGACGGGCGGCTGGATCGTGAACAACTGGATCCGCGCCAAGCATGGCTACGAACCGACGAACGACTGGGGCGGGTTCGGCGGGCGCCGGCACAAGCGGCACGGCGGCATGAACTGGATGACGGGTCATCATACCGATGGCGACATCGACGACGACCGCAAGATCATGCTGCTGACCAACGAGAACGAGAAGCTGACCGGGCAGGTCAGCCGGCTGGAGGAGCGGATCGCGGTGCTGGAGCGCATCGCCACCGACCCCGCCGAGCGGACCGCCCGCGAGATCGACGCGCTGCGGGATCGCTAGGGCGCGCCGATCACGAACGAGAGGGGACAAGAGTAATGGACGAGGAATTCTTCCTAGGCATGATCGTGGGGACGATCATCACGCTGGCCATCCAATGGTATGGCCGCCGCAAGGTGAAGCAGGCGATGACAGCGCCGGATATGGTGGCACGTCGCGGCGTCGAACTGCTCGACAACGAGAACGAGCGCCGGTCGCAGCAGATCGACCGCTTGCAGGAGCGGATCGCCGTCATGGAGCAGATCGCGACCGATCCCGGCGCCCGCACCGCCCGAGAAATCGAGCGATTGAGGATCGAGGCATGACCGACTTTTTCATGATCAACGGCTTCACCGTGTTCGCGATCGCCTTCGTGGTGATCGGCCTGCCGGTGATCCTCGGGATCGGGCTGGAGATCTTCAAAACGTGGCTCAGGCACAAGGAGCGGCTGGCCACGACGCTGAACGAGCAGGCCGCGCTGAACGCCTCGAAGAACGATCGGTTGGAAGAGCGCATCCGCGTGCTGGAGCGGATCGTAACCGACCGGGGCACCGCCCTGGCCGACCAGATCGAGGACTTGCGCGATCCCGCTCCGACCAAGTCGCCGCTGAACTGAGGATATACGTCATGTCACCCTATGTGATGGTCGTCCTGATCGTCCTGATCGCCACCATCGGTAAAGTCCTGTCGGGCCGCCACGCGGCGCATGCCCGGACGCCGGGGCCCGACCCGCAGAGCATCGAGGCGCTGAGGGCCGCGACGGACGAAATCCGGCAACTGAAGGAGCGCGTGTCCGTGCTGGAGCGCGTCGTCACCGACAATCATGGCAGCATCGGTCTCGATCGTGAGATCGAACGGCTGCGCGACCGTTGAAAGGAGTGCCATCATGGTCGATCCCTTCGTCACCGTCACCCTCTCGCTCTCCGCCTTGGCGGGCACGGGCATGGTCGTTCTCGGCGGCCTTGCGGGCTGGCGCGGCTGGCTGGCGCTGAAGGCCAGCGAACTGGACCGCATGCCGGGCGATGCTCCGGTGCCGACCGCCGGCGCGCGGATCGAGATCGCCGACCTGCGCGAACGCATCAAGAAGCTTGAGGCGATCGCGGCCGGCGTCGACCTGTAGTTGTACGGCGTCGGCGGGAGGGCTAGGCGGCGGGGATGACCAGCCTCAGCGATGTCCGCGAAGAATATGAGTTCCTCGAACCCGACGATCGGTACCGCCTGCTGATCGATCTGGGCCGCGAACTGGAAGAGATGCCGGCGGCGCTGAAGACCGATACGACGCTGGTGAAGGGGTGTTCCGCGGCGGTGTGGGTCTACCCGGTGGCGCCGGACTCAGGCCGGCTGCACTTTCTGGCGGATTCGAACGCGGCGATCACCAAGGGCATTATCGCACTGGTGCTGCTGACGGTGCAGGACCGGCCCGCCGGGGAAATACTGTCGACGGATATCGAGGGCGAGCTTGCGCCGTTCGATCTGAAGAACCAGCTGAGTTCGAACCGGACGCAGGGCATTCCGAACATGATCGCGCTGATCCGGGAGACGGCGGCGCGGTACGGTTGAGACCGGTCTGTGCTGGTGTTCTTTTGCCGGCGCGATCCTTGCTCGACGCGTGCGTGCGGCTGCGGAACAGGCCGCCGTCGACGTCGCCGCCATGCTCTCGCCAGAAGCGCGCGGCGTTGTGCGGGTCGTACCCGGCATTGTGGAGGAGCGCGACGGACAGCTGGTCCGCTTCGTCCTCGGTCCGCCGGAACAGCCGGCCATTGCGCCCGAACTCCGACAGCACGCCCCATTTGACGCCCGCCGCCTCCAGCCGATCCCGGTGGTGGAGGACGTTATGCGACAGCTCGTGCGCGACGACGGCGGCGACCTCCGCATCGATGTAGCGTTCGAGGAAACGGACGCCGATCCGCACCGTCGTGCCGTCCGCCTCCGCCGTCATCTTGGGACCGAGGATCAGTTCGAAATCGGCCTCCCCGGTGAACGCCAGGGCCCAGCTTCAGCGAAGGTGATGAGACTCACGCCGGATGCCGCAACCGGACCCCGGTCTTCGCCGGGGTGGTGCGGTGTGGTTTAGCCTGAGACGCGGACGCTTCAGCCCAGCCCTACCCTCGCCGCCAGTTCGTCGATCGGTTCGCCGGAGGCGATCACCAGCCATTCGCCGGGTCGGCGCGAGTCGACGACGGTAACCGCGTTCTTGGGGCAGAGTTTCAGGCAGCGGCTTTCGACCACACCCGCGCGGGCCTTGCGCCCCTTCCCCGCGAGCTTGCGCAACAGCTTGGCGAGCGGGGTGCGGCCCTTGGGCCCGAAGCCGCCATCGACCTTGCGGCTGCATTTGCCGCAGACGAGGATGACGCCCTGCCAGTCGCTTTTCGCGACCTTCATGCCGGGCTGCGCCGTTCCTCGGCGGAGCGAAGTACTTCGTAGGCGGCCTGCACGGCCTGGAAGCGCACGGCGGCGTCGGGATCGCCGGGGCGCACGTCGGGGTGGTTCTCCTTGGCCATCCGACGCCACGCCGCGCGGATGTCGTCGAACGTCGCCTCGTCCTCCAGACCCAGCGCCGCCAGCGCGCGCAGTTCGTCGCGCGAGCGGGTGCCGTCGCCGGGACCGCTCCACGCGTAATGGCGCGACCGTTCGTAGCCGGCCGCGCCACGCGACTCCTCCGCCTCGCGCTCGGCGGCTTCCTCGGCGGACAGGCCCTGGAAATAATCCCATCCGCGATTGTACTCGGCGGCGTGCTCGCGGCAGAAATACCAGCGTTCGGGGTTGTTGGGAGACTTGGGCGCGGGGCAATCGCCCGGCTCCTCGCACCCGTGCCGGTCGCAGAGCCGCACCGGCTTCGCATCGCGGCCCGAGCCGTAGCCGCGCCAGCGTGGAAAACCCCAGTCGTTCGATCGTGTCGGGCGGTAAGCCATGAACGACCGACATAGGCCGCCTTCGGACCGGCGCAACCTCTGGCGTGCCAGTCTGCTGCTCCTGCGCCGCCGAAGCTGTTGCACCGCAACAACTCGTCTCGCGCAAAGGGCGGTTGATCTCACCGGCGCTATCTTTATGACGCCGACGTCATGTTAGCTTCATGTCCACTCCGGACATAGTCCTGACACCCTAGCGAACAGGAACATCGGTGCCGTCCACAGACCTCCATACCGGCGCACCCCCCGCCCGGCCCTCCCTGCTCTCCACGGCCCGCGCTGATATCCCGGCATCGATCGTCGTCTTTCTCGTCGCGCTGCCCCTGTGTCTCGGTGTCGCGCTGGCGTCCGGCGCGCCGCTGTTCGCCGGGCTGATCGCGGGCATCGTCGGCGGTATCGTCGTCGGATCGCTGTCGAAGTCGCCGCTGTCGGTCAGCGGCCCCGCTGCCGGCCTGACCGTCATCGTGCTCGGCGCGATCGAGAGCCTGCCGACGTTTCAGGCGTTCACCTTGGCGGTGTTGCTGGCGGGTATCCTCCAGCTCGCCTTCTCGTTCACCAAGGCGGGCATCCTGGCCGAGTTCGTGCCATCGTCGGTCATCACCGGCATGCTGGCGGCGATCGGGCTGATCCTGATCCTGAAGCAGGTGCCTCACGCGGTCGGCTATGACGCAGAAGCGGAAGGCATTTTCGAATTCTCGACGGGTGACGGCATCAACACCTTCACGCGCATCGTCGACAGCCTGAGCGGAGCGATCACGCCCGGCGCGGTGCTGATTGCGGCGGTCAGCCTTGCCTTCCTGTTCTGGTGGGACGGCGCGCGGCCGAAAGAGGGTCCGCTCCGCTTCGTGCCGGGGCCGCTGGTCGTCGTGCTGATCGGCGTACTGGGTAACATGCTGCTGGGTGCGGTGAAGCCGGAGTGGCAGCTCGGTACCAAGCATCTGGTGCAGGTGCCGCAGGCGGCGAACGCGTCCGAGTTCATCGCGCTGTTCAGCTTCCCGGACTTCGGCCAGATCGGCAACGGCGCGGTGTGGATGGCGGCAGGGACGCTGGCGATCGTCGCCAGCCTCGAGTCGCTGTTGAGCGTGAAGGCGGTGGACGAGATCGATCCGAAGCGCCGCACGACCGACAAGAACTGGGAGCTGATGGCGCAGGGCGGCGGCAATATCGTGTCGGGCCTGATCGGCGGCCTGCCGGTCACGTCGGTGATCGTCCGCTCCTCCGCCAACGTCGATTCGGGCGCGGAGAGCAAGCTGTCGACGCTGCTGCACGGCACGTGGCTGTTGCTGTCCGTGGCGCTGATCCCGACGATGCTGAACCTGATCCCGCTGTCCGCGCTGGCCGCCGTGCTGATCGCGACGGGGTACAAGCTGGCCAAGCCCAAGCTGTTCGCCGAACGCTGGAAGCAGGGCTACACGCAGTTCGTGCCGCTGGTCGTGACGGTCGTCGCGATCCTGTTCACCGACCTGTTGGAAGGTATCCTGATCGGCATGGTCGTCGGTTTCGGCTTCGTCATCGCGCGCAATTTCCGCACCGCGATTACGGTCGCGAACGACGGCGACGACTGGCTCGTTCGGGCACGGCGCAACCTGTACTTCATCCACAAGTACGAGTTGCAGAAGGATCTGGCCAAGGTGCCGGACGGTGCCAATCTGATGATCGACCTGACATCGACGAATTACGTCGATCTCGACAATATCGACGTCATCAACGCGTTCATCAAGAACGCCAGCTTTCGCAACATCCACATCACGGTCCGCGGCGACGTTGCGGGCCGGACGGTGAGAAAGATCAACGCCCCCGTGTCCGAGGTCCTGTATTCATGAGGGAATCCAAGCAGCTGCTGCTCGCCAACAAGGCCTGGGCGAACGAGCTAACCGATGAGAATCCGGAGTTCTTCACGCGGCAGGTGGCGGGTCAGAAGCCGCAATTCCTGTGGATCGGCTGTTCGGACAGCCGCGTCAGCCCGGAACAGAAGACGCAGTCGCTGCCCGGACGGATGTATATTCACCGCAACATCGGCAATCTGGTCCATGACGACGATCTGAACCTGTTGTCGGTCCTGCAATATGCGGTTGATGTGTTGCAGGTGCCCAACATCGTCATCTGCGGGCATCACGGCTGTACCGGCATCCACGATGCGCTGCACGGCGGTGTCACGGGTGCGCTCGACACCTGGCTGGAGAATGCCCGCGACGTGGCGCGCGATCACGCGGACGAGCTCGACACGCTGCCGGAGGCGCAGCGGGTGGACCGGCTGGTAGAGATGAACGTGCGCGACCAGTTGCTGCATCTGGCGCGGATCGACACGATCCGGAACGCCTTCGCGGCGGGGCGCGACCTGACGCTGCACGGCTGGGTCTACGACATCCGCGACGGCCTGCTGAAGCCGCTGATGGAGATCGACCGGCATACCAAGCTGGACGAGGTGGGCAGGCCGGCGACCGTTCTGGTGTGAGCCAGCACGCAGGACCGATCGACATTCAGCACATCTTCGCCACCCCGGACGTGTTCCGGGGTTCCACCGGGCGGCTTACGACGCGAATAGTGAATGGAACTCCGAGTCTCGGCGCGGGGTGGACCCCGGAACACGTCAGTACTTATCCTTGGGACAGGGACAGGGACAGGGACAGGGACAGGCGCCGGCGCGGCATCCCACGTTCTCCCGCGAAGGCGGGAGCACGGTACTGGGTCCCCGCCTTCGCAGGGACACATGATCGGTACATGTCTATAAGGGATAGTCACCGAACAATTTCGGGGCGACGATGCGTGACGGCGACATGCACTCCAGTCACTGAATGTCGATTGGCACTGGTGTAGGCTCGGTCGCGCCGCGGTCCGGGCGCTACGCCGCCCGCGTCATTTGGGCAGGCCGAACACGATCCGCCTCGTACTGCCGCCACATCCCAGACCGCCGTCGGGGCGATAGGTCTTCGCGAACTTCGCACCGACGATCAGGTCGCTGCCCGCCTTGGAGAAGATGAAGGGCGGATAGCTGAGCAGCGTGCGGGTCGCTTTCGTCGAGCCGTCCGCTGCGATGTCGAACTGGACCAGCGTCCAACCTTCGAACCCCCAGCGTAAGGCCTCCATCGGAAAGGCTTCCGCGCCGGCGGAGCGCAGCATCTTCGGCGGCGCGTCGAGGATGGCGCACTGGTCGGCCGTCAGACCCGACGACGCGAAGGATGCGCGGGCGACATCCGCCCGCCCGTTGCGCTCCTCGATCGAGGCGATGCGGACGAGTGCACCGACCCGGAGCGGATCGTTCGGTTTCAGCGCGGCATCGTCGGCGACCTGACGGAGCAGCACCAGCGTCTGCGCGTCGGTCGCGCGGCCCGGGCGAGCGTCGTCGGCGAGCGTCAGCCGGATCGCGGCACGCGCCTGGGGATCGGCGGCGTACGGCGCTTCGGACAGCATAGGCTGAACAGCGCGGCGATACGCCTCGGGCTTCCAGCGATCGACCAGCGCCTCGGTGCGGGCGGGCAGGTCGAGTGCCAGTCGCGGTTCGACGGGTGCGTCATTGGTGACGGCGATCGTGAAGGCGCGCGCATACAGCTTGGCACGCTCCTCCCGGCCGACCGCCCGGTTGTTGGCGAGGCGGTACAGCGCGGCCAGCGTGGCGAGCGACGTCGGTCCGCCGGATTCCGCCGTCGTGAGCGCAGCCCGTTGTGCCGGAAGCGCCTGTGCATCGCCGCCGCCCGGTGCCGCCGGAACTGCAACGCGCTTTTCGGTCAGCCATTGTTCGAGACCGGCATCGAGCCCGTCGCCGATCGAGGGGCGCTCGAACGTGGTCGAGCAGCGCATCTCGACCCGGACGTTCGAGCGGAAGAAGGCGGGGATTTCAGCCATCTCGGCGGGGGACCACGACCAACCCTGAACGGCTCGCGCGAATTCCAGCGCGACGCGGCCACCGCCAGCCGCATAGATCGGCGCCACGCCGGTGACGCGCCCCTCCGGCGCGATGTTGAATTCGACGACCGCAACGTCCGACGGCTTCAGGCCGGCCTCTCCGCCGCAATCCGGCGACTGCATCTGCGCTCCGGGATCGAACCGCCCCTTGGCGAGGCGACCTGCACCGGTCATCGCCATATATTCGCGCGCACTGTCGGGCTGGCCGTTGAGAATCAGGGTCAGCGCCGCATCGGACCGGGCTTGCGCATCCAGACCGCTCGTCTTTTCGGTCAGCCCGCCCAGCGCCTTGACGGTCGCCATAGCGCTGGTCTTCGCGCCTGCGAGATCGCCGGTGTTCAACAGCAGCACCGTTCGCCGCCGCCCGACGAACCCGCGGGTATCCGCGTCGAAGTTAGCGGATGCCAGCACCGTCTCCGCGCGCGCCAGCGATGCGGTCGCGGCGGCGGGATCGACAAACGTCTGAGCGTCCACCAGCGCGAGCAGAGGCCCGAGCTTGCCGCCGGGCGTGTCCGCGAAAGTTTCCGCCTTCGCGAAGGCCGGTACCGCGCCGGCATAATCGAGCGTGCTCGCGGCGATCGTGCCGACGATGAACCACGTCCGGCGCAGATCGTCGCGCAATGTCGCGTCGTCAACCGGCAGGCCGGCGAGGCTGGCCTTGGCCGCCGCAGCCGCCTCGTCGTAGCGAAACAGGCGGTAGAGCGAATCGGCCTTGCGGGCCATGACGATGGCACGGCTGCGCGATCCGGGCTTGGTCTTCGCCTCCAGCGCGGTCCACGCCGCGAGGGCACCAGTGTAATTTGCGGCTTCGTCCAGTGCCGTCGCGGCGACGAAATCCTGCTGCACCGTGGTCGCGGGCGGCTGTTGCGCGACCGCCGCCGTGGCCAGCATCGCACCGGCCACCATCGTCAAACCCGTCCGCATCGCGCTTCCCCCAAACCGTCGAACGGGGTCATGCCGCGTGCGGAGGGATCGCGCCAGAGGGTCTGTAAGCCGGGTTCTGTCCACCCGCGCGAGCGGGATAGGCGACCATTCCTCTACGACGACGCTTGCGCGCCGCCTCCAGCAATCAACCCGGACGACGAGCCGGAACGAGGCCCATATGCCGTCCCTATTCGATCTTGCTCCCGGTGGGGTTTACCATGCCGCTTCCGTTACCGGTCGCGCGGTGCGCTCTTGCCGCACCCTTTCACCCTTGCCCGCCCGAAGGCTTCGTCCCCGAGGGGATTAGGCGGTCTGCTCTCTGTGGCACTGTCCCTGGGGTCGCCCCCGCCGGGCGTTACCCGGCACCGTCGTTCCATGGAGCCCGGACTTTCCTCGCCTTCCCCCATAAAGGAGAAGCCGCGGCCGCCCGACCCTCTGGCGCTGGCGCGGCCCTACTCGTCGCCCTGCGGTTTGGGAAGCAGCAATGCGAGCAGGATCATACGGCATTCCGCGTCGATCTCGCCATCGACCAGTTCCGGGCGGAAACGGCGCTGGAAGGCCATGATCGCCGCCATCCGATCCGACACGTCGTAGCCGAAGCGTTCGAGCGCGAGGCAGAAGCCGGCCTCCGTCCATTGCGGGTCGAGCAGGTTCTTCGTCGGGCGCGGCAGGGCGAGGCGTAGCCGCGCGAGGCTGTGCCACGGGAACAGCTCGCCCGGATCACGTTTGCGGGCGGGAGCAATGTCGGAATGCCCGACGACGTTGCCGCGCGTGATCTTGTGCCGTTTGACGATGTCCGCGACGAGCGGGATCAACGCATCGATCTGCTCGTTCGGGAACGGCCGATAGCCCCAGTCGTGGCCGGGATTGACGATCTCGATGCCGATGCTGGCGTCGTTGCAATCATCGATCTCGCGCCAGTGCGAGCGGCCGGCGTGCCAGGCGCGGTACTCCTCGCCGACCATGCGCAGGATCGTCCCGTCCTCGGCGACGAGATAGTGGCAGGATACCTTGGCGGCCGGGTCGCGCAACCGGTCGATCGCGGCCTCGGCGGTTTGCATGCCCGTATAGTGCAGCACCAGCATCGAGATCGGCGCCGTGCGGTCGTCGAAATTGGGCGACGGCGTGTCGATGATGTTCAAAGGCTGCGCTCCGCGGATCGACGCGCAGCGTTGGCGCAAAGCGGGATCGCGGGCAAGCCTCCGGACGGATCAGCCCTTGATGCGGCGCTTCGTATCCGTGTGTTCGTAGAAACCGCGATAGCGCGTGCTGGGCATGAACAGGTCGGTCTGGCCGATCACCGTCTCGCCCGCGCCAAGGACCAGCAGGCCACCGGGCCGCAGTGACGCCGCGAGGCTGGCGAACACCTTCGCCTTCGCACCCGCCGCGAGGTAGAACAGGACGTTGCGGCACAGGATGATGTCGAACCGGCCGCCGGGAGCGGGATCGGTCACCAGGTTGGACTGGCGATACTGGATCAGCCGGGTCAGCTCGGGTTTGGCGGTCCAGTCCGTGCCGTCGCTGTCGAACCAGCGCATCATGCGGCGTACCGGCAGGCCGCGCTGGATCTCGAACTGGTTGTAGCGGCCGCTGCGGGCGCGGGCGAGCGCCGCCTCCGATACGTCGGTCGCGACGAGTTCGGGCGGTGATCCTTCACCCGCAGCCTCGGCGAACATCATCGCCAGCGATAGCGGCTCCTGCCCGGTCGCGCATCCTGCGCTCCAGATACGGCCGCGGTGATCCGGGGCGATGGCGGTCAAGGCCTGTGCAATCGTGTCGAACACCGGCTGATCGCGGAAGAATGAGCTTTCGCCATTGACGAGCGCATCGATGATGCGATCGCCGAGCCCGTGATCGCTGCCGTCAAGCAACGTGTCGACGAGCTGATCGAGCGTATCGATCTCGCGGTCGCGCAACAGCGGCTTGAGTGCCACGTCGAGGCGCCAGGCGCGCGAACTGGCAATCTGCTGGCCGGTGCGGGCCTCCAGCAGGCGGGCGAGCACGGTCAGCGTGCCGGCACTGGCGCCGGCACCGCTGGCGCCGGGGTGTACCGCCGGATTGGCGATAGCGAGGTGGGATTCGATCATACGCGACGCCTCGTACCGATCAGCTTGCCGATCTCGTCGGGGGGAAGGATGGCGTGGGCGATGCCCTGCGCCGCGACCGCGCCGGGCATGCCCCACACGACCGACGTGGCTTGATCCTGCACGACGACGCACCCGCCCGCATCGCGGACCCGGCGTGCGCCCTCCGCACCGTCGCGGCCCATGCCGCTCAGCACGACCGCGAGCAGGCGCGGGCCGTAGATGTCCGCCAGCGACGCCAGCATCGGATCGACGGACGGCATGCAATGGCTGACGGCGGGTTCCGTCGACAGGCGAACCGCCGCCTGCCCCTCGCCCAGCGCGACGCAGCGCATGTGGCCGTCGCCGGGCGCGACGACGATCCGGCCGGGCCGGATACGGAGCCGCTCCGTCGCGACGTCGCAGGGTCGGTCGGCCAGCACGGCGAGCTGCGCCGCGAAATAGGGCATGAACGATGCCGGCAGATGCTGCGTGACGAGGATCGGTAGCTGGAAGCTGGCGGGCAGCGCCTTCAGCAACTGGCCGAGCGCATGGATACCGCCGGTGGAGGCACCGATCGCGACGAGGTCGAAGTCGTCGCCGACGCCGGGCCGCGCGGCGGGAATCGCCGGTGACGGGGTCGGCCACGGGAGCGGCAGACGCGGAGCCGGCGTATCGAACAGCCGCTCCAGCCGCTCGTTCAGCGCCGCACCGAACCGGGCGGACATGCCGCTGGTGGTGGGCTTTTCCAGCGTGTCGGCGGCACCGAGCGCCAGCGCCCGGATCGTGTCGGCCGCCCCGTCCCCCGCCGAGGACGACACCACGACGATCTTCGCGCCGTCGGAGGCGGCGAGCAGGTCGGGCAGCGCCGTCAGTCCGTCGACGCCCGGAAGCTGGATATCGAGCAGGATCACATCGACCGACTGATCGGCCAGAAAGGCAAGCGCCGCCGCGACCGTTCCCACCGCTCCCGCCACCGCGAACCGCGGGCCGGAGGCGATCAAGCCGCCGATCACCGCCCGCGCGACGACCGAATCGTCGACGATCAGGACTCGCCGGGTGTCGTCGACGACGTGGGGGAGGACGGAGGCCATGACGCGCGCGCCGCAGGAATCAGGCGAGGCCGACGATCTGCAGCTTGCTTTCGATCGTGTCGCGATCGAACGGCTTCATGACGTATTCGTCGGCACCGGCCTCGATCGCGGCGCGGATGTACGCCATGCCGTTCTCGGTGGTGCAGAACACGACCTTGGGCCGCGTCGGGACATTCGACTCGCGCAGCGCACGCAGGAAATCCATGCCGCTCATCACGGGCATGTTCCAGTCGAGCAGGATCACGTCGGGCGGCGAGGCGTTGCAGGCGTCGAGCGCCTCGCGACCGTCGCACGCTTCGCTGACCTGAAAATCGAGCGTCTCGAGAATATGACGGGCGACCTTTCGGATCACCTTCGAATCGTCGACAACTAGACAGGTTTTCATGGGAGATAGGCCTTCCGCAAACTCGAATGACGGTATGACAGCAAAGCGTAAGCGCTGGATTAATCGCGCGTGAGGACGGCGTTAGGGACGTTCAGGCGGCGATCGGCATCGGCACGAGCCGGACGAGGTCGACGATCAGCAACGGCTCGCCGTCGCGCTCGATGACCCCGGCCGCGCAGCTGCCCCAGCCGTGGTCGAGCGCCATGCCCGACGACAGATGCATGCGTTCGAACGGCGCGACATCTTCCAGTGCGTCGACGAGGAACGCGTAGAAATGCCCGTCGAAGCAGGCGATGACGGCGCGTCCCGGTGTACCCGCCGCCCCGTGACCGAGCGCGGCCTGGGTATCGATGACGGTGACCACACGGCTGCGCAACGCCGCGAGGCCGCGCACGACGCCGGACGCGCGTGGCACCGACACGACCTGTCCGATATCGACAACGGAGGCGACCTGGTCGGCGTCGATCGCAATGGCGCGACCGGCGACGTGCGCGATCAGGAACAACTCGCTCATGCCGCATTCCTCTTGCTGCCGGCCGCACGGGTCAGCCGCGCTTCCAACGCCGCGATCAGCGCGGTCCGGTCATAGCGATAGATGCTCGTGCTGCCCGGTGTCGCGGCGACTTGACGACGGAGCGTCAGTACCGCGTCGAGCGGCACGTCCGCAGGACAATCGTCCATCGTCAGCGTGATCGCGCCGGGCTGATTCGGGTTGCTGTCCGACCATGAGGCGCAGCGATAGCCCGACGCCTCCAGCACCGGCCGCAGGAACGTGTCCATCCAGCCGCTGCCGTCGCAGCGCAGCAGGCAGAGCGGGCGTTCCGCCGAAACCGGGGCCTCGCCCGCGAACAGGGCATGCGGGTCGATCAACTCGATCTGCTCGCCGTCGATTACCGCAACGCCGACGATGCCGGGCCGATCGCGCGCTGGTGCGATCGCGGCGGGCAGCGTGACGATTTCGTGCGGTTCGGCAATGGCGTAACCGATTTCGGCGAATCCATCGGTCAGCCGCAGGACCGCGACCCCCTCCCCTCCGGTCGGCTCCGCGACCGCGATCAGCGGGATGACACCGCCCTCGACCGTCAGATGGCGACGGCCACCGGTGGTGCGGATCAGCGCGAAGGGCGCGGTTTCGACGCGATCGACCACGCCGAGCGCAATGGCACGGCGGGCGCCGTCGAGATCGTCGAACAGCAGCGCGGTGATACCCGCTTCCTCGACCGCGTGCACCGCGTCCGCGGCGTCGTTCATCGTCGGTGCGAACCGCAGGCCGGCGACGGCGGCGATCCCGCCGCTGTCGAGCAGCAACAGCGGCAGGCCGCTGTCGGGCAGCGTCTGGCCGGCATAGAGGCCGCTGGCCATCACCGCAGGCGCGGCCGGCTTGACCACCAATTCCTCGGTGTCGAGCACGGCGTCGATCGCCATCGCGAAATTGCCCTCGCGGGTCGCCATGATGACGAGGACGCGGGGGTCCTCGGTCGGGATGTCGAGCAGATCGCCCAGCGCGACGAGCGGCAGGCGCTGGCCGCGGACGGTCGCGACGCGCGCGTCGCCGAGCGGATCGATGCGGACCGCACCCCCGTTCAGCGACACGATCTCCTCCACCGACTGTCGCGGCAGCGCGAACCGCTGCGCCCCGACCGCGACGACGATCGTTGGGATGATCGTGAGCGTCAGCGGCACCTGAAGCGTGATGATCAGCCCGCGACCGGGGGTGTTGCGCAGCGCGATCCGCCCGCCGATCTGTTCGATATTGGCGCGGACCACATCCATGCCGACGCCGCGACCCGATGTCGCGGTGACGGTGTCGCGGCTCGACAGGCCGGGACAGTAGATCAACTCCAGCCGCTGAATCTCGTCCATGCGCGCAACGTCGTTCTCGGTATACAGGCCGCTCTTCACCGCCTTGGCGACGACGCGGGCCACGTCGATGCCGCGGCCGTCGTCGGCGATTTCGATCAGGATGCGGTTGCCCGACTGGCGCGCGGAGACGACGAGCCGCCCATTCTCCTTCTTCCCCGCAAGTCGACGTTCCGACGGCAGTTCGATGCCGTGATCGACGGAGTTGCGGATGATGTGGACGAGCGGATCGCGCAGCAACTCGATCATCTCGCGATCGAGTTCGACGTCCGAGCCCTCGATCGCAAGCGTCACCTGCTTACCCAGTGGCGCGGCGGTATCGCGGACCATACGCGGGATGGCGGAGAACAGCGCCTCGATCCGTTGCATGCGCGTCCGCGTGATCGTGTCGCGCATCTCCGCGACGGTCAGCGACAGTCGTTCCAGCGCTCCTTCGACGCGGGGATCGGGCGCGGCATCGCGCAGGCGGCGGGCCAATTCGTTGCGGGCCAGCACCATTTCGGACATGCCCGCCATCATCCGGTCGAGCAGCTCGACGCCCAGCCGCACGCTGCGATTCGCGATCCGGGACTGCGGCGTGCCGGCGATCGTCTGCCCCTGAGGCGCGGGCGGCGTGGCAGGCTTGCGGGGCGCGGCATCCTCCGCCAGCGCGGCGATCAGCAGGTCTTCGGTGGTGTCGTCGAGCGGAACGCCGGCGGCGATCGCCTCCGTCAGCTCGCCGATCCGGTCGACGATCGCGAGGACGGCGTTGACGAGCGCGGTATCGGGCGTGCGCTTGCCATCGCGAACCGCGGCCAGCACATCCTCCGCCGAGTGGGCGAGCCGGCCGAGGCGCGGCAGGTCGAGGAAGCCGCAACTGCCCTTCACGGTGTGGACGAAGCGAAAGATCGCATCCAGTCGCGCGCGATCCGCCGGCTGCGCTTCCCACAGCACGATCTCGCCCGAGAGCGCTTCCAGCGTCTCGCGCGTCTCGGCGATGAATTCTTGCAGCAGGTCGTCCATGAGGCTCCCGGGGTTTGCTCGACCCCCGGTGTGCCCGAAATGCGTTAATACGGACTTTACCCGGCGCTAGTGCGCTGGAGGAGCTCCGGAATTCGTTGTCAGCGCGCCCGCATCGCCGCGCCGAAGATCATTACGGTGTCGGCTGGCTCCGACACCAGCACTGCCCCGCCCGATTCGTGGGCGAGCGTGTTGACGAGGAAGGCGGCGGCGGTACGGGCGGCGACCGGCTCCTCGCCGAGCCCGTTGGTCAGCATCCGGCGCAGTTCGGGGTCGAGGATGATCCGCGGCCCCTCGATCTTCACGACGATCTCAAGCTGGCCGGCATTCTCCTCCGCGCCTACGTCCAGCGTGCCGCCGCGGACCAGCGCCTCGTTGGCGATCAGCGCGAGGTTGAGCAGGACCTTCACCGCCGGCTTCGGCATCGTGTCGAGTTCGACCATCCAGCCGAGCGTGGTGCGCTTGGCATCGCTCAGCAGGCCCTCGATCGCGTTTTTGGCCTCCCGCGGGTCGACGGCATCGCCGAACCCGCCGGCCGCGCCGAACGCCAGCCGGAAGAACTTGAGCTTGTTGGCCGATGTCCGTGCGCTCTCCGCCAGCAGCTCCATACAACGCTCGCGCATCGCGGGATCGGTTTCGTCCGCGAGCAGCTCCAGCCCGTTGTTGAGCGCGCCGACCGGCGACAGCAGGTCGTGGCACAGGCGCGAACAGAGCAGGCTCGCGAAATCGACCGGGCTGATGGTCATGCTGTCTTCCCTAATTACCGTGGGCCCTGATGCCGTCCCGCGTCGCGACGCGCAAGACGACAGGCGTGAAACGGTGGTGAACCTCTCCATCGACGCCTGCCCGCCATGCTGTGACGGTGCTGCCCGCGGCGATCAGCCACAATGATCCGTCTGGGGCGGCATCGCGTGCATCCTGTCGCGACGGTGCTGCGACGCCGGTCGGGTGCGAGTGATAGTGGCCGACGATCGCAGGGCCCCCCGCCCGCGCCGCACGGTGCGCGGCGAGCAGTTGCGCTGGGTCGATCTCGAACCGGGTCGCCGGATCGGCGGCGACGTTACGGCAGGACTGCACGGCGTCGATGTGGTCGCCCTCGCCCAGCAGCAGGCCGCATACTTCGCGACCAGGTGATTCGATCGTTTCGATGACGATTCGATCGAGTAAATCGCTTGAAATCCGGACCTCCATTCATATCTCGCTACGACATGAACCGGGGGGTTTCCATCATCGAAGCGAGGATCGCACCGGCGGCGGATGGCTGGCGGCTCGATCGTGCGCTGGCCGACGCGGTGCCGACGCTGTCGCGGGAGCGGCTGAAGGTGCTGATCGCGGGTGGATCGGTGTCCCACGAAGGGCTGCTGGCGCGCGATCCGGCGAAACGGGCGAGCGCGGGGGCGCTGTTCGCGGTGGCGGTGCCCGACCCGACACCGGCGCATAACGAGGCGCAGGATATACCGCTCGTCGTCGCTTACGAGGACGAGCATCTGATCGTCGTCGACAAGCCGGCGGGATTGGTCGTGCATCCGGCGGCCGGCAACCTCGACGGCACGCTGGTCAACGCGCTGCTGCATCATTGTCACGGATCGCTGTCGGGAATCGGCGGCGTGGCGCGGCCAGGCATCGTTCACCGGATCGACAAGGATACGTCCGGCCTGATGATCGCGGCTAAGACCGACCGCGCGCACGAGGGGCTGGCGAAGCAGTTCGCCGACCACAGCATCGATCGTCGCTACCGCGCGATCACCGGGGGCATTCCACGGCCGGCGGCGGGAACCGTGGATGCCCCGCTCGCGCGCAGTCCGCAGAACCGCAAGAAGATCGCGATCGTCGCGAACGGCAAGCGGGCGGTGACGCATTACACGACGATGGAGCCACTGAACGGTGCGGCGCTGGTCGAATGCCGGCTGGAAACCGGACGGACGCATCAGGTGCGCGTGCACATGGCGTCGATCGGCCACGCATTGCTCGGCGACCCGGTCTACGGCAAGGCCAAGGGTGCGATCCGGACCTTGCTGGAAACGCTGGGGTTCCGGCGGCAGGCCTTGCACGCCGCGCACCTGGGGTTCATCCATCCGATCAGCCGTTCACGACTGGCGTTCGACAGCGCCATGCCGCCCGATATGCAGGAACTGTTCACCCAGCTCCACGTATAGACCAGACGTTTCGCGCTGCGATGCGGCGGACACGTCCTTCGACGAAAGGGAA
The DNA here is from genome assembly GCF_979253005.1 of Sphingomonas sp. AC435. Lineage (NCBI taxonomy): Bacteria > Pseudomonadati > Pseudomonadota > Alphaproteobacteria > Sphingomonadales > Sphingomonadaceae > Sphingomonas > Sphingomonas sp. AC435. Next base: position 176,269 of record NZ_CEEDCJ010000004.1, on the reverse strand, counting down.
TGCAATCATGGCAAAAGGCAGCAACGTCCCGGCGACGATTCCTGCTCTGGGCGGGGAGCAGAGCCTCAACCGCTATCTCGCCGAGATTCGCAAGTTTCCGCTGCTCCAGCCGGAGCAGGAGTATATGCTCGCCAAACGCTTTCAGGAGCATGGCGACACGGAGGCGGCGGCGCAGCTCGTGACCAGCCACCTTCGGCTCGTGGCGAAGATCGCGATGGGCTATCGCGGCTATGGCCTGCCCACGTCGGAGCTGATCTCCGAGGGCAATATCGGATTGATGCAGGGCGTGAAGAAGTTCGAGCCGGATCGCGGCTTTCGCCTCGCGACCTATGCGATGTGGTGGATCCGCGCCTCTATCCAGGAATATATCCTGCGGTCGTGGAGCCTCGTGAAGATGGGCACCACCGCGGCGCAGAAGAAGCTGTTCTTCAACCTGCGCCGGATGAAGTCGAAGCTGGACGCGTTCGAGGACGGTGACCTGAAGCCGGAGGACGTGACCAAGATCGCGACCGATCTGGGCGTGGCCGAAAGCGACGTGGTCAGCATGAACCGCCGCATGGCAATGGGCGGCGACACGTCGCTCAACGTGCCGATGCGCGAGGATGGCGAGGGTCAGTGGCAGGACTGGCTGCAGGACGACGCTCCGTTGCAGGACAAGGTTGTCGCCGACCAGCAGGAGGCGGATGTCCGCCACGACATGCTGGTATCGGCGATGGACGACCTGAACGACCGCGAGAAGCACATCCTGACCGAACGTCGCCTGACCGACGACCCCAAGACGCTGGAGGAGCTGTCGCAGGTCTATGGCGTCAGCCGCGAGCGCGTGCGCCAAATCGAGGTGCGCGCGTTTGAGAAGCTGCAAAAGGCGATGATGCGTATCGCTGGCGAGAAGCGGCTGCTCGCGGCCTGACGGGCGGCTCCCGACGTGCGGACCGTCGTCGTCGGGGGCGGTGCTGCGGGCATCGCCGCGGCGCGGCGGCTGCACGATGCCGGTGGCGACATCCTGCTCGTCGAGGCGCGGGCGCAGCTCGGCGGGCGGGCGCGGAGTGCGCGCTTCGGTGGAATGACCCTGGACCTTGGGTGTGGCTGGCTGCATTCGGCGACGCGCAATCCGTGGACAGGCATCGCCGACGCGGCAGGTTTCACGGTAGACCGGTCTTCACCGAATTGGGGCGTGCAGTGGCGCGACCTCGGCTATCCGCCGGACGAGCAGCGAGCGTTCGGCGAGGCGTGGCAGCGCTGGGAGACCGCCGCGCATGCGGCGCTGGGAGGCCCCGACCAGCCGCTATCGGACTTTATCGCGGCCGACGATCCCGCCCGACCGATGATCGACGCGATCTCCGGCTATGCCAATGGCGCGGCGCTGAAGGACGTGTCGTTGCACGACTGGGCGGCGTATGAAGACGCCGCCACCGACGACAACTGGACCGTGCGCGAGGGGTATGGGACGCTGATCGTCCATCATGCGGGTGCCGTGCCCGTGCGGTTGAATACCCCGGTCACGCGGATCGACCGACGCGGGCGCGTTCTGAAGCTGGAAACGCCCGACGGGATGATCGAGGCGGACCGCGTCGTCGTCTGCATTCCGACGACGGTACTGGCCGAGGAACGGCTGGTGTTCGACCCTCCCCTGCCCGCGAAGCATCACGCCGCCGCCGCGCTGCCGCTGGGACTGGCGGACAAGGTCATGCTGGCGGTGGACGGCCCGGAATGGCCGGCGAATACGCACCTTATCGGCAATCCGCACCGCGCCTGCACCGCGAGCCACCGGCTGTCGCCGTTCGGCTGGCCGGTGATCGAGAGCTTTTTCGGCGGCCCCTGCGCAGAGGCGCTGGAGGACGAGAAGGCCGCGACGGTATTCGCGGTGGACGAACTGGTCGCTTTGCTCGGCAGCGGCTGGCGGAGGCGCTTGACGCCGCTCGCCGCGACGCGCTGGCGGCGGGAGGCGTGGATCGGCGGCAGCTACAGCCATGCCCGCGTCGGGCGGGCCGGCGAGCGGGCGGTGTTGGCCGAACCCGTCGAGGATCGCATCTTCTTCGCGGGCGAAGCATGTTCGACGGCCGACTTCTCCACCGCGCACGGTGCCTATGCGACCGGTATCGCCGCGGCAGACGCCATAGTTGGCGGATAGCAGCGCCGCATCCTAAGGAGCGGCGATGTTTATCGTCCTGCGCTGGCTGCTGAAGGCCACACTGATCTTCGTCGCGGTGTCCGTCCTTTGGGTCGGCGTGTACCGGTTCGTGCCGCCGCCCTTCACCTTCACGATGCTGGGCGATGTCGTTGGCGGGCGCAGCGTCACGAAGGACTGGATGGCGCTGTCGGAGATGGACCCCGACATGGCGCGGGCGGCGATTGCGGGCGAGGATTCCGGCTTCTGCGCGCATCACGGCTTCGACTTCGGCGCGATCGCCAATGCGGCATGGCGCAACGCGCAGGGCGGACGCATCCGCGGCGGTTCGACGATCAGCCAGCAGACCGCCAAGAACGCGTTCCTGTTCCAGGGCGGCGGTTACATCCGCAAGGCGCTGGAGGCCTATTTCACCGTGCTGATCGAAACGCTGTGGGGCAAGCGGCGGATCATGGAAGTGTATCTGAATATCGCCGAAACCGGCATCGGAACCTATGGCGCGAATGCCGGGGCGATCCGGTATTTCGGACACGACGCCACAAAACTGTCACCGACAGAAGCAGCGAGAATTGCTGCGGTATTACCGCTGCCGAAGAAGCGCGCCGCAATTTCTCCGAGAGGATCCGTGCGGCGGCACGGAAATGTTTTGAGCCGCTATATCGGGGTAGTGCGGCGCAATGGCATGGACTCTTGCCTTCGCCCCTAGACTCGATGAGGTCTGCATCCGCAACGAAATAGTACTTCGTTATGTCGCAATTGAGGAGTACCTGTCCTTGAGAGTTGCTTTGCGACTCGAACAGGGGAAATCATCATGCGTACGACACTTTCATCTATGTTGTTTTTTGCCGCCGTCGCTGCGGCATCGCCGGCCGCTGCGGATGGCGGTCTGACGTTCCAGATCGTCGGCGACACGTTCTCGCAGCCGTTCACGATCAGCAACACCTCGACCGGCGGCGAAACCGTCGTGGGTTTCGGCATCAGCCTGATCTCGCCGTTCGGCTTCGACACGGTCAATGGCGGCTTCGGTTTCGACAACTCGGTGGCGTTCAACCCGGCTGGCGGCAGTGCCGCGACGACGGGCTATACCGGGCCGTCGTCGTTCGCCGACGGTGTGACCAGTCTGGCGTTCACCTTCGCGAATTTCGCCGTCGGTGAGTCGTTCGTGTGGGATATCGATGTCGACAGCCCGAGCCAGGCGACGGTGTTCGGCAACGAGCTGATCGGGTCGACCGGTTATGCCGATTTCAGCAACGGCCTGCGCGGCCTGGGCGTTTTCCAGGCGCTGGGAACTAACGGTTCGCAGTTCGTCATCACGACGTTCACGCCGACGCCGGGCGTGCCGGAGCCGGCCAGCTGGGCGATGATGATCGCCGGTGTCGGCCTTGCCGGCGGGGCGCTGCGTCGTCGGTCGGCGAAGATCGCCTTCGCCTGACCGGTTCGGAGGGAGCGGCGTCAGCCGCTCCCTCTTTTCCTTATTCCTTGCCCGAGCCGACCGCGTCGCCGACCTTGTCGGCCGCACCGCCGACGCTCTTCGCCGCAGACGTGATCGCGGCGTCCTTGCTGTTCTGCGCGCCCTGGCGGCTGAACAGATAGAAGCCGCCGATCAGGACGGCGATCAGCAGCACGACCGCGATCATCGCGGTGCCACCGCCGCCACGCCGCTCGATCACCGTCGTGTGGGGTGCGGTGTCGCTGCTCACAATGCGTTCGTCTGCCATGATACTCTCCCTGTTACTGGTGCGGCCTCCAACGCCGCACCCGCACAGGCTGTTCCCGTAGCGTAACGACCGCCCCGTTTTGGGTCGGAACGCGGGATCAGAACGGCAGCTTGAAACCCGGCGGCAGCGGCAAACCGCTCGTCATCTTCGACATTTCGGTGCCGGAAACCGCATCGGCCTTTGCCCGCGCGTCGTTGAACGCAGCGGCGAGCAGATCCTCCAACATGCCCTTTTCCGACGGCTGCATCAGCGAATCGTCGATGGCGATGCCGATGATCCGACCCTTGGCCGATGCCTTGACCTTGACCAGACCGCCGCCCGACGCACCCTCGACCTCGATGGTATCGAGGTTCGCCTGCGCCTTTTCGAGTTCCTGCTGGACGTTGGCGGCCATTGCCAGGATTTCGTCGATGTTCTTCATGCGGTGCTCCGTTGGTTGGGCCATTCGAGTTCGGCGTCCGGAAACGCGGCCAGCGCGGCGCGGACGAGCGGGGTGTCGAGCATAGCCTGCCGCTCCGCCGCGTCGGCCGCGAGCTGGCGCTCGTTCAGCGTGGGCTCGCCGGGGACATCGTCCAGCGACAGCTTCCACACCTGTTTCGTCATACCCTTCAGCGCGGCGGCGAGTTCCGCCAGTGTGTCGGTGGCGATCGGCCGTGAGCCGCTGAAGACGATCTCCGGCGGCGTATAGCGGACCAGCCGCGCACCGTGCCGCAATCGCGCCGCCAGCGCGAGTTGGCCGCCCTCGTCCAGCGCATCGACCAGCGCGGCGAAATCGGCGGGCACCAACGATGCCGGTGCGGGCGGTGCTACCGGCACCGGTGCAGGAGCCTGCGTCGGTGCAGCCTCGGGCGCTCCGGCCAGACGGCGGGCGAGTTCGCCAGGATCGGGCAGGCTGGAGGCATGGATGACGCGCAGCAGCGCCATCTCCGCCGCCTCGATCGGCAGCGCCGCGTGCGCGACCTCGTCATGGCCCTTGAGCAGCAACTGCCACAGCCTGTGCAGTGCCGGGAAAGACAGGTTCGCGGCCCAGTCCGTGCGTGCGGCGCGTTCCTCCACCGCCTGCGCGGGATCGTCGGTGCCGCCGACCTTGGACAGCGTCACGCCGTGCACCGTTTCCAGCAGCGCGCGCAGCACCGCGACGGGATCGACGCCGTAGTCGTACTGGCGACGCAGCGAGCCGAGCGCGCCGGCAGAGTCGCCCGCCAGCAGCATCGCGAACAGGTCGCGCACCGCGCCGCGATCGGACAGCCCGAGCATCTGGCGGACGGCATCGGCGGTGACGCCGCCACCTTCCAGCCCGGCATGGGCGATCGCCTGATCGAGGATCGACAGGCCGTCGCGGGCGGAGCCCTCGGCCGCGCGCGCGATCAGCGCCAGCGCCTCCGGTTCGGCAACGACGCCCTCCTTCTCGCAGACCTCCGCGAAATGCTTCGCGAGCTTGTCGGCGGGGATGCGGCGCAGGTCGAAGCGCTGGCAGCGCGACAGGACGGTGATTGGAACCTTGTTCACCTCTGTCGTGGCGAACAGGAACTTCACGTGCGCGGGCGGCTCCTCCAGCGTCTTCAACAGCGCGTTGAAGGCGTTCTTGGAGAGCATGTGGACCTCGTCCACGATGTAGATCTTGAAGCGTGCGGAAACGGCGGCGTAACGAGACGCGTCGATGATCTCGCGCACGTCGTCGACGCCGGTGTGACTGGCCGCGTCCATCTCGATGACGTCGATATGCCGCCCCTCGGCGATGGCGCGACATGGCTCGCACACACCGCACGGGTCGATAGTCGGGCCGCCCTGTCCGTCCGGACCGATGCAATTCAGCGCCTTCGCGATCAACCGGGCGGTCGAGGTTTTGCCGACCCCGCGAACGCCGGTCATCAGGAACGCATGCGCCAGCCGGTCGCGCGCAATGGCGTTGCCCAGCGTGGTGACCATCGCGTCCTGGCCGATCAGTTCATTGAACGTCTGCGGCCGGTATTTGCGCGCTAGGACGCGGTACGCCTCCGGCTTCACCGGCTGGGGCGGCTCGCCAAGATCGAACGAATCAGCCACGGGCGGCATCGAAGTGGAGGAAGTGGAGGCGTTCCATCGGTCTCCACATAGAGGCGCGGACGGCCGGCGTCAGGAGGGTGTTTGCGGGGATCGGCGCTGTGGCTGGCATCGGTGTCGGTATGCACGATGTGGGGGGCGTAGGACAGGTTTGTGGTTGGTACTCTACTTCTGCCCTCCCCTTGGGGAGGGGCTGGGAGGTTTCCGCGAACGAGATGCTTCGCGGTCACCAGTATACGTTTAGGAAAACAGAAGGGGCGTCGCGGCTAAGCCGCGCCGTCAGACGGTGCTGCGCACCGCTGGCCGTGCTTGCGCGCGTGGCACGTCGAGACGTGCTCTCGCTTGCTGCGCAGAAGCCGCGCCGTTGGTCGGGCTTCGCCCGCCGGCCGCGCTTGTCAGCGTGGCGCAGCTTGCTGCGCTCTCGCTGACTGCGCGGTGGGAGCCGGGACGACCCGTGGCGGAATCGTTGCGGCTGCTTCCTTCCGGACCTGACCGGGTTGGCGACGACCACGTCCGCCCGACTCCCGCGGCTCCTATGGCGGAGCCGGGCGGCGCGATCAAGTCGTCAGCGGTAGCGACGCACCGTGCGGCACACGCGGACGCGCTCGCCGTGACGCCAGCGGTTGGTGCACACGCGGCGGGTGCGGACGCGGTCGCGATAGCCGTGGCGGCCATAGCCCGGTCCGCGACGTACGACGGTGCGCTCGTGAACGATGGTGCGCTGCGGCTCCCATGCGGCGGCGGACAGCGGTGCGGTGGCCGCGACGGGTGCGGCGGCGGCCGGGCTGGCAAGCGCCGGCGACACACCGACGACGGCGAGCGCGGCGGCGAGAACGAACTTGAATGTCATGACGATTTTCCTTTTCTAGCTCCCGGTCGGGGCCGAATGTCCGGGCGACGCGCCCGTTCCATCCGGCCCGATCCGGTCAAATGGGATCAGCGATAGACCTGATAGCAGTTGCGGACCGGTCCATGACGCGTCCGGTCGTAGCGGCACACGGTGCGGCCGCGACGATAATCCCGGCCGCCCCAGCGCGATCCGCGATCCCAGCGCGCGTTGCCGCGGTGCCAGCGGTCGCCGCGATCCCAGCGGTCGCCACGGTTCCAGTGGCGGCCGCGGCGATCGTCCCGGTAATCCCGATCGTGACCGCGATCATAGCCGCCGCGCCCGTATCCGTCGCGGTCCCAGCGCTGCGCCTCGGCCGGCGTCGCGGTGGCGAGGCCGCTGGCGGCGATCAGGCCGGCACCCATCACGATCTTCATCGATGCGATGATCTTCATGGCTCCATACTCCTTTACTGACCCGCTTCCCGGTGCGGGCATGAAGGGGAGATGGACCCCGGCCGATGCATTGTGGCTGAACCCGCCGTTGTGGAATCGTCAGCTTTGTCGGTGGTTTGGGCATGTGAACCCCGAAACACGTCGACGCGCAGCCCACCCCCGCGGTGACACCTGCCCGGCATCCATGTGCTCCCGCGAAGGCGGGAGCACAGTACTGGATCCCCCCTTCGTGGGGAGACGGGACCGGTCCATGCCGGGTACTGAGGTTGCGCACCTTCACTCTGCCGGGACGCGCACCCTCAGGCCGTCGAGCGCGGCCGTGAGCCGGATCTGGCAGGACAGGCGGCTGGTGCGGGTCGCGACGGGGGCGAGGTCGAGCAGGTCTTCCTCCGCCTCCGTCGCCCGTGGCAGTCGGGCGAAATCGTCGGCGGCGACGATCACGTGGCACGTCGCGCAGGCCATGTCGCCGTCGCACGTTCCCTCCAGCGGCATACCGGCGGCCTGGGCCACGTCGAGCAGGCGGGCACCGTCCGCGCCCTCCGCTTCCACGACGATGCCGTCAGGCGACTCCAGGCGGACACGGATCATGCCTGCGCGTCCGCGGCGGCGATCAGGCGGTCGAGCGCGTCGCCAAGCTCCGCCTCCGTCGTGTACCGGCCCCAGCCGAGCCGAATCGACGAGCGCGCCTCCGCATCCGTCAGTCCGATCGCGCGCAGCACATGGCTAGGCCGGCCGGAGCCGCTGGCGCAGGCCGAACCCGCGGAAAAAGCGATGTCGCGGCAGTCGCTCATCAACCGCGCGACATCGAGCCGCGGTCGGCGGACGTTGAGGTTCCCGCGGTAGCGATGCTCGGTCGAGCCGTTGATCGTCCACCCCTTCAACCGGTCGGTGGCGAGCGACCAGAGCCGTTCGACATGCTCGGCGTCCTGAACGGCCCGGTCGCGCATCAGGCGAGCGGCAGCGCCGAAGCCCGCGCACAAGGCGGGCGAGAGCGTGCCCGAACGACCGCCCTCCTGATCGCCGCCGTGGAGCAGCGGTTCGAGGTGGAGGCCGTCACGAATCCAGAGCGCGCCGGTCCCCTTCGGCCCGTGGATCTTGTGCGCGGAGATGGCGACGAGGTCGACGTTATCGGGGATCGGCACGCGGCCAAAGCCTTGAACGGCGTCACAGAGCAGCGGTGCGCCGCGCATTGCGTCCAGCGGCTGGATCGTGCCGATCTCATTATTGACGAGCATCGCCACGACGAGTTCGTGGCTCGCCGGCGGAGTCGCGACGCGGCCGTCGCGATCGACCGGCAGGATCGTCGCGTCGCCGACCGTCGCGACGGTGTCGAGCACGGCGGCATGCTCGGTGGCGATCGTGGTGATCGGCCGGCGGCTGCCCTTGATCGCCCAGTTCAGCGCCTCGGTCGCGCCGCTGGTGAAGACGACGCGCCCCCCCGGCGGCAGCAACGTGGCGATCTCGGCGCGAGCGACTTCAACGGCAGCCTTGGCAGCACGGCCGGGGCGGTGCGCGGAATGCGGATTGGCGTGCTGGTCGCGCAGCCACGGCAGCATCGACTTGAACGCTTCGGGCGCGAGCGGGGTCGTCGCCTGATAGTCGAGGTAGATCATGCCGCGAAGCTGTGCGTGGCGCGGGCAACATTGCGCCACGCGGCGATGAAGGCGTCGACCTCTGCCGCCGTCGTGGTGCGGCCGAAGCTGACGCGGATGACCTCGCGACCGGCCTCCTCTGCGTATCCCAGCGCGGCGAGGACGTGGCTCGGCTTCATGCTGCCCGACGAACACGCGCTGCCGGCCGACACCGCGAACCCGGCGAGGTCGAGACGGATGAGTTGCGCGGCGGAGGCGACGCCCGGTAGCCGGTACGATCCGATCGCGGGGTGGCGCGCTGCTGCGGCGGCGACAACCTCGCCGCCCGAGCGCAGGATCGCATCGTCGAGATGTTCGCGGAGGGACTTCAACGCGTGCACGTCTTCGGGCTCGGCCAGTGCCGCGGCCCAGCCGATCGCGGCGGGCACGTTCTCCGTTCCCGGCCGGTAGCCGCGCTCCTGCCCGCCGGTCGGCATCAGCGTGGCGAGATCGCGGACCAGCAGCGCGCCGATGCCGGGCGGGCCGCCGCGCTTGTGGGCGGAGACGGCAACGAAATCCGCCTTCGCGATGTCCGCGTCGACGCCGGCGGGCATCTGCGCGGCGTCGACCAGCAGCAGGCCACCCGATTCGTGGATCGCGGCGGCGACGGCTGCGATCGGCTGGCGCACGCCGGTTTCGCTGTTCGCCCACTGGACGCAGGTCAGCGTGTCGGCCGCGGATGGGATCGCGGCGAGCTGGCCGTCGGTGCCGACGCGCAGCACCTCCGCCTGCGGGGCCGCGCGGAACACGGCGTCGTGCTCGACTGCGGTGATGCGGTGATGCGCGACCTGCGTGCGGGTCAAGGCCAGCGCCAGCGCCTCGCTCGCGCCGCTGGTCAGGATCACTTCGCCGGTCCAGCCGTACGCGGCGGCGATCCGGCGCCGCGCATCCTCCAACGCGGCGCGGGCGGCGCGGCCCTCCGCATGCGGGGACGACGGATTGGCCCAGGTCGCGGCCGCCTCCGCCATCGCGGCACGCGCGGCGGGGGTCATCGGCGTGGTCGCGGCATGGTCGAGATAGATGCGGGACAAGCGGGTGGGCCGTTTCGTTTGCGAAAGAAGGGACCGTGCCTATATAGCGCGCCAGTTTCCGCGCTCCACCTCGGTCGCGCTTTCCCGGACGAGTCTCTTATGCCCGAAGTCATTTTCCCCGGTCCCGAAGGCCGTCTCGAAGGGCGCTTCGCCCCCGCACCGCGTCCGCGCGCGCCGGTGGCGATGATCCTGCACCCGCATCCCAGCGCCGGCGGGACGATGAACAACCGGATCGTGCAGGAACTCTACAAGACGTTCCAGCGGCGCGGTTTCGCGACCCTGCGCTTCAACTTCCGCGGGGTCGGCAAGAGCCAGGGCACGTTCGACAACGGCATCGGCGAACTGTCCGATGCGGCGTCGGCGCTCGACTGGGTGCAGAGCTTCCACCCGGAGGCGTCGCAGACCTGGGTCGCGGGCACCGGCTTCGGCGCGTGGATCGGCATGCAGTTGCTGATGCGGCGGCCGGAGATTCGCGGCTTCATCTCGATCGCGCCGCCTGCGAACATGTTCGACTTCACTTTCCTCGCGCCCTGCCCCTCGTCTGGGATCATCATCCAGGGCGAGGCGGACGAGGTGGTGACGCCCAGCGCCGTCCAAAAGCTGGTCGACAAGCTGCGCACGCAGAAGCACATCACCATCCATCACGACACGATCCCGAAGGCGAACCACTTCTTCGAGCATGAGATGCCCGAGTTGATGGGGTCGGTGGACAAGTATCTGGACATGCGGCTGGACCCGAAGTCGCCGATCAAGTGAGGCAAAGGGTGCGCGAAATGCGCGCCCTTTGCCCGGCCGGCGGCGCTTCGCGCCGTCCGACGACGCGGGCTTGGCCCCCGGCGGGCCGTGACATCGCCAGCGCTCCCTGAGACTAAGCGGAAGTCCGCGAAGCCTGCGGGAGGTCGCCGGCAATTGCCTCCCGCTCACATCGTCCAGATCAGCACGTTCCCCAGCAGCACCGCGGCCATCACCAGCATCAGCGCACCCTTGAAGTAGTTGCGCTGGCGGACGATCAGGACGGCACCGCCAGCGACGCACGCGAAGCAACCCAACATCGCGATCGCCGGGGCGGCAGAGGCGATCGTGCCCAGCGGGCCGGTCATCCCGCCAAGACCTTGGCATAGGCGGTGAGGTCGACGTTGCCGCCGGACAGGATCGCGAGCGTTCCGGCGGCGGGCGCGACCTTGCCCGTCAGCAGTGCCGCCAGGGCGACTGCCCCGCCGGGTTCGATGACAAGGCGCAGGCGCTCGGCAGCCCAGCGTTGCGCGGCGGCGATCTCCGTCTCGGACACCGCGACGCCCTCGGCGCCACGACGGGAGAGGACGTCGAACGTCAGCGGCGACACACGCGGGGTCTGGAGCGAATCGCAGGCGGTCGGCGGCGGATTGGGGCCGACCGGCTCGATCCAGCCCGCCTCCAGGCTGCGGCGCATGTCGTCCCAGCCCTCCGGCTCGACGACGGTGACACGCGCGTCCGGCAGGGCGAGCGCCGTACCGGCCGCCAGACCGCCGCCCCCGCAGGGAACGACGACGTGCGCCGGTGAGGGCAGGCCCGCCGCCACCATCTGGGTCGCGGCTTCGAGCGCGCAACTGCCCTGCCCCTCGATGATCCACGGATCGTCGAAGCTGGGGACGAGCGTCTTGCCGCGCGCCTCCGCCAGTTGTGCGGCGATCTGTTCGCGGCTCTGGGTTGCTCGGTCGTAATCGACCACCTCCGCCCCCAGCGCGAGCGTACCTTCCCGTTTCGACCGGGGCGCGTCCGACGGCATCACGATCGTCGCGGCGATGCCGAGCTTTTTGGCTGCCCACGCAATGCCCTGCGCGTGATTGCCGGATGAAAAAGCGACGACGCCGCGGCGCCGGGCGGCCTCGTCCAGCGCGGTCAGGCGGTGCCATGCCCCGCGCAGTTTGAACGCCCCCATCGGTTGCAGCGACTCAGCCTTGAGCGCTACCGGAACACCCCTGATTTCAGCGACGTAGAGCGGGGTCGGCGGTACCACCTGCGCCAGTTTGGCCGCAGCGTCGCGCACGCCCGCACGCGTCGGCTGTCGCAAAATCGTCACTCTTTGCCGACTCCTTCATCAAGCCGCTTTACATGGAGGGCGCGCGCCCATAGATCGCGCTTCCGCTGCCCCATGGGACTTCCAACCGCAAGGCAGTGTTTTTCGAACCGTAGCCGTCAGGCACTTGGAGGTCCCTTGAATTGCACAAGCACCATAGCGCGCTGGGGCTAGCGAAAGCCCATTCGACCGTCCTCTCCGTCGTTCGTGGAGGCATCGACATCGCCAAGCGGAAACCGGTCGATCCGGTGACGCTGACTCGTCCCCACGCCGCTGCGCGGGCCGCCCGGTTCTTCGTCGAGAAGTTCCAGGGCCGTTCGATGTATGCGGTGAAGGCGAATCCGTCACCCGACCTGATCCAGATCCTGTGGGACAACGGCATCACCCATTACGACACGGCGTCGATCGCCGAGGTTCGTCTGGTGAAGTCGGTGGCCCCGGAGGCGACCTGCTGTTTCATGCACCCGGTCAAGCCCGAGGAAGCGATCGCCGAGGCGTACTTCACGCACGGCGTCCGCACCTTCTCGCTCGACAGCATGGAAGAGCTGGCGAAGATCATGCGCGCCACCCGCAACGCATCCGATCTGGCGCTGTGCGTCCGGCTGCGCGTGTCGTCCGAGCATTCGAAGCTGTCGCTGGCATCGAAGTTCGGCGTCGGCCCAGGCGAGTCGAAGGAACTGCTGTTCGCGGCCCGCCAGGCGGCGGACGCGCTGGGCATCTGCTTTCACGTCGGCAGCCAGGCGATGACGCCGGAAGCCTATGCGGCGGCGATGGAGCGCGTGCGTGCGGCGATCGTCGACGCGGCGGTGACGGTTGACGTGATCGACGTGGGTGGCGGCTTCCCCTCTTCCTATCCGGGGATGGAGCCGCCGCCGCTGGAACGTTTCTTCGAGACGATCCACCGCGCGTTCGAGTCCCTGCCGATCAGCTATTCGGCGGAATTGTGGGCGGAGCCGGGCCGGGCGCTGTGTGCGGAATATTCGTCGGTCGTGGTGCGCGTCGAGCGTCGCCGCGGCAACGAGCTGTACATCAACGATGGGGCGTACGGCGCGCTGTTCGATGCCGCTCATCTCGGCTGGCAGTTCCCGACGACGCTGCTGCGCGAGCCGGAATCGACCGTGCGGGATCATCCCTTCTCGTTCTATGGTCCGACCTGTGACGACATGGACCATATGGCAGGGCCGTTCCTGCTGCCGGCCGACGTCAACGCGGGCGACTATATCGAGATCGGGATGCTCGGCGCATATGGCGCGGCGATGCGTACCGCCTTCAACGGCTTCGGCTGCGACGAAACCGTGATGGTCGACGACGAGCCGATGGTGTCGCTGTACGTTCCCGCCGAGCTTGAGATGACGTCGAACGTCGTCAAGCTGTAACGGCTTACCTATATTGCAGTTCTGCCCCCCTCCGCGCGGTTGCGTGGAGGGGGCGGCTTTGGGTTTCCGCGTCCCCATTTCGAACGACGACGGGTTCTGGATAGCCAAGGGCCAGCCATGACCGATACCCTGAACAAGACCGCCGCGGCGAACGCGCCGATCAACGATACCCGCAAGGCCGAGCTTCTGTCGAAGCAGGTCAAGCATATCGACATCACCAGCTTCGACGCGCGCCCGATCGTCGATGCGATGGCGGACATGAGCTTCACCAGCCGCGACCTGGGTCGCGCGACGAAGATCTACAACGACATGCTGGCCGACAAGGACTGCACGGTCTGCCTCGTCATCGCCGGATCGACCTCCGCGGGCGGCTGCATGGACCTGTATGCGGAGCTGGTCCGCAACAACATGGTCGATTGCATCGTCGCCACCGGCGCGACCATCGTCGACATGGATTTCTTCGAAGGGCTTGGCCACAAGCACTATCAGGCGCTGGAAATCCCCGACGACGATACGCTGCGGTCGCTGTACATCGACCGCATCTACGACACGTATATCGACGAGGAGGCGCTCCAGAACGTCGACCACACGATCTTCGAGATCGCGGAGTCGCTGGAGCCCAAGGCCTATTCGAGCCGCGCGTTCATCCGCGAGATGGGCAAGTACCTGGTCGAGCACGGCAAGAAGGACAACAGCCTCGTCAAGCTGGCGTACGAGCATGACGTGCCGATCTTCTGCCCGGCCTTTGTCGATTCTTCGGCGGGCTTCGGCCTCGTCAAGCATCAGGTCGACCGGGCCAAGGCCGGCAAGCCGTACCTGCTGCTCGATGCGATCGCGGACTTCCGGGAACTGACGCAGATCAAGATCGAGGCGGGCACCACCGGCCTGCTGATGATCGGCGGCGGCGTGCCGAAGAACTTCATACAGGACACGGTCGTCTGCGCCGAAATCCTGGGCCACGAGGACGTCGCGGTGCACAAGTACGCGGTGCAGATCACCGTCGCAGACGTGCGCGACGGTGCCTGTTCGTCCTCGACGCTGCAGGAAGCGGCGAGCTGGGGCAAGGTGAACACCGGCATCGAGCAGATGGTGTTCGCGGAAGCCGGTTCGGTAATGCCGCTGCTGGCGTCCGACGCCTATCACCGCGGCCATTGGAAGGACCGTGCGAAGCGCGGCTGGGCGAAGCTATTCGCCTGATCCTTCTCGCCGAGGTTTGAATAAGCCTCCTCCGGGCGACCGGGGGAGGCTTTCTTTTGCGCGCCGTTCAAGCCTCTCCGCTAGCCGAACAGCCGCCCCAGACTGCGTTCCAGCATCATGAATTGCCACAGCGTGCGGCCATGCTCCGCCCGGCCCGCGCGGTGGTCGGCGGTCATCTGCGCGATCGTCGGCATGTCGAACCAGCCTGTTTCGGTCAGTCTGCGGGAACGCGACAGGGCGGCCGCTTGCTCGGCCAGCGGTCCGCGGAACCACGCGCTGACCGGCGTGACGAAGCCCATCTTGCGGCGGTGGAGCAGATCGTCGGGCAGATAGGGCTTGAGCGCGCGCTTCATCAGCCATTTGCCCTCACCCCCGCGCAGCCGCATCGATGCGGGCAGCGTGGCGCAGAACTGGACGAGACGGTGGTCGAGCAACGGCTCGCGCGCCTCCAGCCCGACGCTCATGCTGGTGCGATCGACCTTGGTCAGGATGTCGCCGGGCAGCCAGATCTTCACATCGGCATATTGCGCCCGGTCGAGCGCGTCGCGCGCGGGGGCGGCGCGCATCGCCGCAACGTAGCGATCCTCGGCACGATGTCCGGAAAAGGCGGCGCGGGCGGCGGGGGTGAACAAGCGGGCGCGCCATTCCGGCGTGGTGACGCCGACGGCGCGGGCATAAGCCTCGTCGCCATCGCTGGCGAGCGCGAGCAGCGTCGACTTGGCGCGCAGGGGGCGTGGAGCCCAATCGGCCTTGGGGTAGATGCCCCCGAGTGTGCCGAATACGGTTCGACGGAAATCGGCGGGGAACAGGCCCCGCGCGCGTTCCTCGGCAGCGTGGAACTTGTAGCGGCGATAGCCAGCCAGCGCCTCGTCGGCACCGTCGCCGGACAGTGCGACGGTGACGCTCTCGCGGGCGAGCGCGCAGACGCGCCACGTCGCGAGCGCGGACGCATCGGCGAACGGCTCGTCGAACTGGCCGGCGAGCGTGTCGATCAGTCCGAAGTCGTCGGCATCGACGATGCGATCGACATGGTCGGTGGCGAAACGCTTCGCAACCGTGATGGCAAAGCGGCGCTCGTCATGATCCGCCTCGTCGAAGCCGATCGTGCAGGTCCGAACCGCGCGCGGCGACGCCTCCGCCATCAGCGCGACGACCGCGGAACTGTCGACGCCGCCGGACAGGAACGCGCCAAGCGGAACGTCGGCGACCATCCGGCTGCGCACGGCGGCGCGCATGCGCTCGATCAGTTCCTCGGCCAGCGCATCGGTCTTGCCAATGGCGCGATCGGCGAAGCTGATGTCCCACCATTGGGTGGACGCGGGCAGCGGGTGGCCGCGGCGTAGGAGCAGCGTATGACCGGCGGCGAGCTTGCGCACGCCCGCGACGAGGCAGGTGTCGTCGGGCACGTACCCGTAGGCGAGGTAATCCTCGACCGCGGATATGTCCGGCACGCGCCGCAGCAACGGGTGCGCGAGCAACCCCTTCAGTTCCGACGCGAAGGCGACGCTGCCGTCCGACAGTTCCGCATAATGCAGCGGCTTCACTCCAAACCGATCGCGCGCGAGGAAGAGCGTGCCGGCGTCGGTGTCGTGGATCGCGAAGGCGAACATGCCGTCGAGCCGGTCGAGCATCGCCGGGCCCCAATGCCGCCAGCCGTGGAGCAGCACCTCGGTATCGCCATCCGTCCGGAAGCGTGCGCCCTTCTGCGTCAACTCGGCGCGCAGGGCCGCGAAATTGTAGATTTCGCCATTGTAGGTGACGGTCAGTGCACCGTCCGCCATCGGCTGCGGCGAGCCGGCGAGGTCGATGATCGACAGCCGGCGATGGCCAAGCGCGACGCCGGGCGCGGTCCACACCCCCTGCCCGTCCGGCCCACGATGCGCCTGCACGTCGAGCATTCGCCGGACACGGGCGGGGTCGACGGGTTTGGGAATGCCGGGGTGAAAGATCCCCGCGATGCCGCACATGCTAGCGCAGCGTCCGCTCGATCAAGGCATCGGGGCCGCCCGCCGCTGCAACGAATCGCGCGATCACCGCCGGGTCGTCGTCGCCGGGCGCGGCGATGTGCAGCGCCACCGCGACCTGATTGCCGCCCATCAGGCGCGCGCGCATCGTTTCCAGCTTCACCCGTCGCTCGTCCGCCGTGACCGTAGAGCCGACGCGGTACCATGTCGCGACCGTCCGCTCCACCGGCCCCGGCGCAACGATCCGCATCGCGGAACCGCCTGCGACGGAGGGCAGATCGGCGACGCGGACCCAGCGGTCTTCCTCCTGAAGCACGCCGGTGCCGAACGCGACAAGTTCCTTGCCCTCATGCTGGTCGAAATAGATCGCGACGCCGACATCGACGCTGTTGCGCCCGTCGGTGTAGCGGCCGAACAGTCTGCGGTCGGCGCCGGGGTGATGCGGCTGCCACGGCGCTTCGCGATCGGGCGAAGCTACGCTCCACCCGGCGACGGGCGGAAGATCGGTGGTCTGCGGCAACACGGTGGCCCGGCCGGCGATCGCGCCGCTCCAGGCGGGGAACAGGGCAGCGGTTGCGAGCGTCAGGGCGGCGGCGAAGGCCAGAGGGGCTACAAACCGGGGCGGAGCTTGCAGGCGGCGCGAGCCGAACACCGGCGCGTCGGGTGCGCGATCGAACCAGCGCCAGCCGAGTGCGAGGACGCCGGCCATGACGCAGCCGAAGAACAGCCAGCCATAGACGATATGATCGAGCCCGGTGGCGCGCTCGATGCCCCAGATATCGGCAGCGTAGATCGTCCCCCAGGCGCGGACACCGTTGGCCAGCACCGGCACGACGAGCGCGACGACCATGAACACCGCCCGCCGCCGCCAGGATTGGAAACAGGTCGCGGCGACGAGGATACCGAAGGCGAACATGGCGATGACGAACTTCGCGCCCGAACACGCCTCCGCGACCTCGAAATGATAGCGGCCGGCGTGGATCAGGACACCGTCAACCGATGCCGTGACGCCGACGAGGTGAAGCAGCGGCATCACGATCGCAACGGTCACCGCCTGTAGCTGCGGTTCGAGAAAGTCGCCGAACGGCACGAGGATCAGCGCATAGCACAGCGGGAAAAGCAGCCCGCTCGCAACATTGGGGCCGAGCAGCGTCACGACCGCCCCCTGCAGCATCAGCACAAGGCCGAGCTGGCGGGCGAGCGATACCGATCCCGCATCGCCCAAAAGCCAGCCTAACCCGCCCACCGCGACCAGCACCAGCCCCGGCCACCACGCGACCGGCGTCAGCGTGGCGAGGTCGGCGCGGCGGGTCCAGACCAGCCATGCGACGACCGGGCCGATGAAGAGGCAGTGGCCGTAGGTGGTGCTCGTCCACCAGATGCCGGTCATTTGCGCAACATCGTTCGCGAACAGCGCGAGGATCATCGCCGCCACGCCCGCGAGCACGCCGAGGTGACGCGGCCAAGGGCCCGTCGTGTCGGTGGGGCTGATGGCGAGCGATGTCATGCGGCGAGCGGCCGAACGATCCCCAGCAGATCGTCGAGCGGCGCAAGCCGGGCCGCCCAGTCATAATGCGACAGCACGCGGGCGCGGGCCTCGACGCCGAGGGTGCCGGGATCGGCGAGCAACGCGGCACAGGCGGCGGCGAAATCGCGCGGCTCAGCGACGCGGATGGTGTCGCCGTGGTCGATACCATCCGCGGCCTGCGGGGTGGCGACGACAGGGCACCCCATCGCCATTGCCTCCAGCACCTTGTTCTGGACGCCGCGCGCCAGTCGCAGCGGGGCGACGCAGACCGACGCGGCGGCGAGCCACGGACGGGTGTCGGGAACCTCGCCGGTGACGACGATATTTTCGCGTCTACCGAGCGCGCGGACGGCGGCGGTCGGGGCGCGACCGACGATCGCGAAATCGGCGGCAAGGCGGGGCAGCACGTGATCGGCGAACCACGTCACCGCATCGACGTTCGGCTGGTAATCCATTTGCCCGGTGAAGACGATCAGCGGACGCTTGCTCGGGACGGGCACGACTTCGGCGCGGTCGAAGTGGCGCGCATCGATGCCGTTGCCGATCGCTGCGATGTGCCCCTGCCCGCCCGTCGACCGGAACAGCGCCGCCTCCGCATCGCTGATGAACAGCGTTGAGCCTGCACGAGACGCGATATTGCGTTCGAACCGGGCGAGGAGCTTCGCCTCCCGTGCGAGCAGCCAGCGCGTCGGGCCATGCGCGGCGTCCGCCTGCTGTGCGAACTTGGCCGAGTCGAGATCGACGAAGTCCATGATCGTCGTCGCGCCGACCGGCACGTGCTGCGCCATTTGGCCCGAAAAGACGTAGGTGGCGTCGACCGGCGGCAGCGCGGCGAGCGCGGCAGTCAGGCGCGGGTCGGCGAAGGCGGTGAGCGATACGGGGCGGCCGGTCGCCAGCGCCTCCGCCACCGCGCGAACGCGCGTCTTCGTGCGCGGAATCACGGTCCAACTCGCCAGATCGAGCACAGGGCGCGGTGCATACCCCTCGTCGAAGGCGACGACGTGGACGCGGGCACGCGCAGCGAGATGGCGCAGGACATGGTAGCTGCGGATGCGGTCGCCCCGATCCGGCGCGGTCGGCGCACGGTGGGCGAGGAACAGCAGGTCGGTCACCCGAGGCCCCGCGACAGCCACGGCCCGGCGAGACGCGCGACCGGCAGCGGCAGGCGCTTCCAGCCAGCGACCATCATCCGGTATTTGGCGTTCTGCGGATTGACGCTGCGCGCTTTCCCCTCGTGCCAGCGGGCGTAGGCCAGCGGCACGGGGTCGAATCCCCAGTTCTTCTTGAACGCCGCCGCGCCGGTGCCGGTCTTGGAACGCCCGAAATCGAAACGGGTGCAGCCACGGTCGCGGGCGTGGCTCATCAACGCCAGATACATGCGATCATTGGCGCGCAGCCCCCGCGCCGCCGCCGTGCCGCCGCCCCAATAGGGGAAGACGGTGCCGCCGAAATACAGCGACAGGACGCTGGCGACCGGCACGCCGGCGTGCCGGACGGTTAGGATGTCGGCATCGAGTTCGTCGAGCACGGCGCGGAACAGCGCCGGCGGGAAGACCGGCGTGCCGAGATTCCGCACCGACTCGCCGTAAACGCGATGATGCGTGGCCGGATCGCGGCCCGTCTCCACCGTGAGGTCGAGGCCGAGCGAACGTCGAACCTCGGCACGCTGCTTGCGCGGGATCGCGGCGAGATCGGCCGTCGCATCGGCCCCCAGGGCGCGGACGAAGCCGACATAGGTGGCGTTGTCGATCGTCCAGCCCGCAGGCGCAGGGCCGCCGCGCAGGTCGACGTCGGGGCAGCCGAGCCGCGTCGCAAGGTCCCACGCGCCGGCCGCGAGCGCCTCGACACCCTCGCCGAGCACGCCGCCGCCGACGCCGAACCCGGTCGAGACCAGCGCCTTCCCGAACAGCAGCGACCGTATCTCGGTCAGCGGCAGGACTCCCGCCAGCGTACCGTTCGCACGCTCTGCCACCAGATAGCGCGCGCGCTGGCGACAGCCGCGTTCGACCGCGCGGCTCCAGCCGGTCAGGTGGAACGGCGTCGCGCCCTTCGTGTCCCGCACGAACGCGTCGATCCGCGCCGCTTCGCGGATGTCGGTCAGCGAAGCTTCGCGGATGCCGAGCGGCGCGGTGACGAGCGGCATCGTCACAGCCCGATCGCGCGGTCGACGCGGCCCCAGTGATGCCGCCGCAGCAGCCCGGCGAGCTTGCCGCGCATCGCGCCGAGCCGCGAATAATGGCGCAGCTTCGACCGCAGCGGTGCGTTGGCGACGCGTGGTTGGGAGGGGTCGATCTCCCACGGGTGGAAGTAGAACATCGCCGGCTGGCCGGCGCGGTTCGACTGGCCGACGGCGATATCCGTGAGTTTGGCAGGCAGCAGGCGGAAAAAGCCGCCACCGGTCGCGATGCGCTTGCCGTGCCACTCCGCGACGGTGACGGGCACCTCGGTGAGCGCGCTATCGTTCAGCGGGCGGAAGCCGAAGCGGGGGGCCTCCCGCCAGCCATAATGGTCGTGCGCGAGCGGAGCGACGCTGGACGAATAGGCGTAGCCCTCCTCCGCGAGGATGGGGTGCGCCCACGGGGTTCGCGCGTCGATCGAGAAGCTGGGCGCGCGATAGCCGGTAACCGCCTGCCCGCTCGCCTGCTCCAGCGCCTCGCGCGCCCGCCGCAGGTCGACGACGAACTCGCCCGGCGAGAGCGTGAAGACGCGCCGGTGATCCCAGCCGTGGCTCGCGACCTCATGCCCGGCAGCGGCGATGCGACGGATCAGCGCCGGGTGCCGGTCCGCGACCCAGCCGAGCGTGAAGAAGGTCGCGGCAATGCCGGCTTGGGCAAACAGGTCCAGCACGGCGTCGGTGTTGCGTTCGACGCGGCGGTCGAGGTGGTTCCAGTCGTCACGAGAGATCACATTCTCGAATGCGCCGACCTGAAACCAGTCCTCCACATCCACGGACATGCCATTGAGAATACGTGGATCAGGCCGCATCGGTCCACGCCGTCGCGGTGCGGTTGGGGACATAGCTTTCCGGCGCGACGACGCGGTGCGGGTCCTCCGCCTCGATCCAGTCGACCAGCAGGGTCAGCACCCGGCGCAGCGCTGCATCCTGTTGCTCGATGCGATCCTCCAACCCGGTGATGCGAGCATCGACGGTCGAGTCCGGGTGGACGGGTTCCGAACGTTCCACCGCCGGTTCGGCCGCGACGACGGGCGTCGCCACCGATGGGATCACGGGCGCGGGCAGATCGGCGGCGAGATCGGCGATCACCTGACGCACGGTCGCGCCGTCGATCAGGTCGAGATCGGTCAGCGCGGCGTGCAGCATGACCCGACCGGCGAGCAGGTTGAGCCGGCGCGGCACCCCGCCCGACCCCTCGTAGAAGGCGGTGAAGGCATCGTCCGCGAAATCGGGGCGGCCGGTCCAGCCGACGACGGACAGGCGGTGTGCGATGTAATCCTCGACCTCATGCTCGCCCATCGGGTCGAGGTGGTGGATGGCGATGATGCGCTGGCGCAATTGCTCCAGACCGTGCAGCCGATCGCGGAATTCCGGCTGGCCGAGCAGCAGGATCTGGAGCAGCGCGTGGCCACCCGCCTGGAAGTTGGACAGCATCCGCAGTTCCTCGACCGCGGAGACCGGCAGCGCCTGCGCCTCGTCCACGACCAACAGCGTGCGGCGACCGGTCCGCGCGACGGCGTGCAGGCCGCGCTCGATCGCGACGAGCAGCTCGGCCTTGCTGAGGCCGGCGGCGTCGACATTCAGCTGGGTCGCGCAGATGCGCAGCAGGTCGTCGGCCTCGATCGCGGTCGACACCAGCTTGATCGCGTTCAGCCGCTGGTGATCGATCGTCTCCAGCAAATGGCCGAGCAACGTCGTCTTGCCCGCACCGATGTCGCCGGTGACGACGATGAAGCCCTCCCCCTGCGCGAGGCCATAGCCGAGATAGGCCATCGCCTTGCGATGGGTCGCCGTCTCGAACCAGAAGCGCGGGTCCGGCGTCAGTTGAAACGGGCGATCCGTCAGGCCCCAGTACGCGTCGTCCATCATCCAGTCCTTAGAAGGTGTAGCGCGCGCCGAGGAGCGCCTGCGCCGACCAGCTCGTCTCGAAATCGCCGACCTGGAAGGCATAGAGGCCGACCGACGCGGTGGTGCTGAGCCGGCCGAAGCCGTGATAGTAGCTGGCCGTCGCTCCGCCCGACCACGTGCCGTCGCCATCCTGAAGCTCGGTATCCGAATAGGTCAGGAAGACATTGGTATCGAAGCCCGACACCCGCGACAGCGCGCGCGTGAAGAATAGCTGGCCGAAGTAATTCTCGTCCTCCAGCCCGGTGACGATGATGCCCGAGCCATTGGCCGGGGCATATAGCCGGCGGTTGGCGTAGCCGACACCGACGCCGTAGGTGCTGCGTCCGCGCTGCGACGACAGCACGCCCTCGATCCCGCGCGCGCGGTAGCTGGCGGTTGAGATCGACTGGAACACGTCGTTCAGACAGCCGCCGGGTGCGGCACCGGACGTGCCGAAGGTGCAGCCGTTGAAGTTCTGCCCGAACGGATCGCGGCGGACCTGGAAGCTGGTCGGCAGCGCGGTCAAACCGGTGCGGAGCTGGCGGCCGAACGTAGTGACGGTGTCGTAGACGACGACGCCGACCCCGGTGGACTGGGACGCCTGCCACGTGGCGCTGCCGGTGTAGCTGGTGGAGCCGTAGCGACGACCGACCGCGCCGCGGACTTCGGTGCGGTGGTTGGGACGCCACACGACGCCGGCATCGTAATAGACGCCGTCGGTGCGGTACGCGATCCGGCGCGGGCTGGCGGGATCGGTGATGAAGCGGCCATTGCCGTCGACCACCGGCGCGCCGCTCGCGTCCACCTGCGGATCGCGCTGCGACGCCTCGATCTTTTCGTAGCCGACGCCGGCGGTCAGGGCGACGGTATAGGACACCGGCAGCAGCACGTCCCCGCGACCATATAACCCCTCGTACCGCTGCTTCAGCTGCGACGCTGTCTCGCGACTATACGCGCCCGACAGGGTGAGACCGACGGGCAGGATCGCGCCGGGCGCCGTACCGATGCTGGCGGCGGCGAGCTGTCCCCAGCTGTCGTCGTAATAGTCGAGCCGGCGGCGGTTCGGGCCTGCCCCGTCCACCGTCGGCGTCTCCACCTTGGTATAGCCGAGCTGGTAGGCGGCGTTCAGGCCGAACGCGCCGACCTGCGTGGTGTAGGACGGGCCGACATAGGCGCCGTAGATCTGGCTGGTGTTGCCGCTGTTCCCGGCAAGGATGCCGGGCGCATCGCCGCGGATATCGTTGCGCGCGCGCGCAGCGATCGCGCCGCCGTCCAGCGTCAGCCCGCGGGCGAGCGCGACCTGTCCGCGCGCGAGGCCGGAGTGGATGTCGGAGTCGCCGATCCGATCGTCCCAGGCGATCCGCCGCTCGTAGCGGTACGATAGCTGACCGTTCGCGCGACGCGTCGCGATCGACGCGTCGATGCCGGCGGCCAGCGAGCTGTAGGTCAGGACATCGCCGGAGTTCAGGTCGGCCGTCACGACCTGGCTGAGTTCGATATACGGCGCGAGGGCGACGCGAGGAGCATCCTGCGCATCGACCGGGTTGGCGAGGACGAGCGCCGGCACGAGGACGAAGACGGACCGGATCACGCGCGCTCCTCCATGCCGTAATAGCTGCCGAAGCGGGCACCACCGGGGACGAACGAGACGGCGTTGAGCACGAGCTGAATATGCTCGCACCCGTCGAGCAGGTCGGCAGCCTGACCGATCTCGGTTTCGGGTGTCCGGTCGGCGCGGACGACGAGCATCACCTGCCCAACGAGCATCGCCAGCACGGCGGCGGGCGACGCGGCGAGTGCGGGAGGCGAGTCGAAGATGAGCAGGCGGCGCGGATTGGCGTCGAGCAGGCGGCGGATCACCACCTCCGTCCGGGCGCTGGCGAGCAGTTCGGTGTCCATCGCCGTCTTCGCGCCCGCCGGCAGCACCGACAATTGCGGTACGTCCGTGTGGAGCACCAGCGACTCAACGTCGATCGTCTGGTCGGCCAGCGCGTCGAGCAGACCGGGACCGTCCTGCATGCCCAGCCGGCGCAGCACGTCGGGCTTGGCGACATCGGCATCGACCAGCAGCACCTCGGTATCGCGCTCGGCCGCCATCGACAGCGCGAGATTGACCGCGCAGAATGTCTTGCCGTCCCGCGGACGCGCCGAGCAGACGAGGACGCTGCGCGCCTTGTCCGCCTGATCGCTGTCAGCGACGCGGCGGCGGGTAACGAGCAACTGGCGCTTGATGAGGCGGAATTCCTCCGCCAGCGGGCCGACCGGCGCGCCGGGCACGATCATGCCGTGTTCCGCCAGCATGCCGCGGTCGATCGACACGATCCCGGCCGGCAGCGGCGGGGGCACGAAGTCGTCGGGGTCGGCGTTCGGATCGGCAAGGAACTCGGCCGGGATCGCGGACAGGTCGGGAACGGCGCGCGCAGCGGATTGCGGTGTGGCCCGTGCCTCGATCCCGCTCGGCACGAACGCTGGGGGAGGCGTGACCTCCTCCTCCCGCCCGTCCCGGGCATGGCCGAAGGACGCGTCCCCGACTTTCGCACGATAATGTTCGCCGAAGTCGTAGACCGCGGCGGCGCGTTCCAGCAGCGAGGGCTGGCGATCGACGGGACGAGGCAGGGTCATGCGGCCATCCCGCGCTGGAGGAATTCGACGCCGAGGAGCAGGACGTAGGCGAACACGAGGCCGACGGTCGCGCCGCCGAAGATCTTGAGATGCTTCAGGCGCAGGTCGGACTGGGCACGGGTCACGACTTCGCCGATCGAGCCGATGACGGTCAGGCCGGTCGCCCGCTCCAGCTTGGGCGCGGTCGCGAAGGTCGCGCGAAGCTGGCCCAGTGCGAACGCGCCACCGATCCCCGCCGCCAGTCCCGCCAGCAGCACGCCAGTCAGCAGCAGCAGGCGGTTCGGCGCGCTCGGCACGCGCGGCGTCGTCGGCGGATCGATCACGCTGAATTTGACCTGATCGGTCTGCGACTGAGCCTGACCGCGCAACGCGATCTGCTCCCGATTGACGAGAAGCTGGTCGTACTGATCCTTCAGCACCTGATAGTCGCGTTCGATCTGGCCCTGCTCGGCGGCGACCTCGGGGTCCTCGGTCAGCTTCGAATTGAGCAGGTCGAGGTCGCTTTGCAGCTGGTTGCGGCGGATGCGCAGCGCCGCGACCTGGCTCTGCTTGTCGGCCTGCATTGACTGGAGCGACAGGTAGAGCGGATTGCCCGTTCCGCCGGCGACGCCGGTCGGCTCGCCGCGCGCGGCGGCTTGCGCAGCGGCAAGCTGGCTCTTGAGCGCGAGGACATCGGGATGCGCGTCGGTGAAGCCGCGGGCGTGCGCGTCCGCCAACTGGCCCTGGATCGCAGCGAGACGTGCGCGAGCCGGGCCACCGGTGACGCCCCCTGCCCCGGCGATCGTCTGCGGCGTCACGGCCATCTGGCCCTGCACCGCGGACAACGCCGATTGCGCGGCGGCGAGGTCACCGTCCACCTGCGCGACCTGCGCCCGCGCCGCGCCGATGCGATCACCGACGGAGCCGGTGCCGGGCAGGCTGCCGAGATAGCGGTTCTGGAAATCGGCGCGCTTCGATTCGGCGTCCTGCAACTGCTGCTGGCGCGTCGCGAGTTGCTTGTCGAGGAAGGCGAGGCTTTGCGACGTCTGGGTCCGGTCGCCGGCGAGGTTCTGTTCGACGAAGATGTCGATCAGCTTCTGCGTCACCGTGCGCGCCAGCTTCGGGCTGGCGGCGCTGGTCGTGATCTCGAACAGATTGTCCTGGGTCGAGGTGACCTTGATGTTCTGCGCGAGCGCGGCGACGCGGTCGGCGACGTCGCGGTCGCTGGCGACGCTGTTCGCCAGATCGGTGCCGCGCACGACCTTCTCCAGGTTCACGGCGGAGATCAGCGTCTGGCGGATGCGGTCGATATCGGCGTTCTGGTCCTGCGGCTGGCCGCTGAGGCCGGCGGGGAGCAGGGTCTGCATCTGCACGAACACGCGCGCGCGGCTTTCGTAGCGGCTCGGGATCTGGCTCACGACCAGCCAGCCGGCGACGCACATGCCCCACGCCACCGCGAGCGCGAGCCAGCGCCGCGTCCAGATCGCATGCAGCGCCAGACGCGCCTCGTCATAGATGCCGTTCACCGTCCGGCGCTCAGAACATCGACTCGGGGATGATGATGACGTCGCCCGGTTCCAGCCGGACATTCGCCTGACTGTCGCCCTTCTTCAGCAGGTTGGCGATCTGAAGCTGATATTCCTTCTGCTTGCCGGTGCCGCGGTCGTAGCGGACCAGCCGCGCCTTGTTGCCTGCCGCGTACTGGTTGAGCCCGCCGACCGAGATCATCGCATCGAGCAGGGTCATGTTGGCGCGGTATGGGATCGACGCGGGCTTCTCGGTCGCGCCGACGACGCGGACCTGCTGCGAGTAGGTGCCCGAGAAGTTCTCGACGATGACGGAGACGATCGGGGCGTTGATATAAGCGGACAGCGCCTTCTTCATGTCGTCCGACAGTTGCGACGGAGTCTTGCCGACGGCGGGCATGTCGCTGACCAGCGGCGTGGTGATGCGGCCGTCGGGGCGGACCTGCACCTTCGCCGACAGTTCCGGGTTACGCCACACGAATACCGACAGCTGGTCGAGGGGCCCGATGACATATTCCTCGCTCGGCGTCTCGCGGCTGGCGACATAGCCCGCGGCGGGCAGTTCCGGCCGGCTGCCGCCAGCACCGGCGCAGGCCGCGAGCATCATCGTGGTCGCGAAGGCGAGAGGGGCACGGTACGAATGCATCGACTTCTCCATCGGCCGATCCGGCGCGGACGCAGGACGGGCTTTCAGGGTCGGCTATGCGGGGCAGAGGTGAAGATAGCGTTAGTGACGCCGCGTCAGCCGGCGACCTGTTCCAGGGCAGGCGGATGGCCGAGAAATGCCGCCGGGCTGGCGGTCGCGCCGTACGCTCCGGCGAGGAAGATGGCGATCAGATCGCCCGGCTCCGCCCGCGGCAGCGCGACGCGGTCACCGAGCCGGTCGAGCGGGGTGCAGAGCGGACCGACGACGGAGACGGTTTCCGCGGCGTCCGCGCCCATTCGGTGCGCGACGGCGACCGGGTAGTTGCGGCGGACGACGGTGCCGAAATTGCCGGACGCGGCGAGCTGGTGGTTGAGGCCGCCGTCGAGGATCAGAAAAGTCTCGCCGCCGCTCTCCTTCCGATCGACGATCCGCGCGAGATAGACCCCCGCCTCCGCCACCAGCCAGCGGCCGAGCTCGATCGCGAACCGGCTTTTCTTGAGGACGGTGGAGCGGGTGGAGAGTGCTTCGGACAGACGCTGCCCGACATGCTCGACGTCAAGCGGGCGGTCGCCGGCGAAGTAGGGCACGCCGAAGCCGCCACCGAGGTTGACGAGTGGCGGGGCGTGGCCGGCCTCCTCCGCGAGGCGGGCGGCGAGCGCTAGCGTCGCGGTCTGCGTCTCGGCGATGGCGGCGGCGTCGAGGGCTTGGCTGCCGGCATAGATGTGAAAACCGCGCCAGTTCGCACCGCTGGCGACGAGGTCGCGGACCAGGGTCGGCACGCGGGCGGCGTCGATACCGAACGGTGACGGGCGGCCGCCCATTTTCATTCCCGATCCGCGGAGTTCCACATCGGGGTTTACACGAACTGCGAGGTTCGGGGTCACGCCTGCGCGGTGCGCGATGGCGAGCGCGCGGGTGGCTTCGCCTTCAGATTCGAGGTTGATCGTGGCGCCGGACACGATCGCGGCTTCGAGCTCGGGATCGCGCTTGCCGGGGCCGGCGAAGCTGATCGCCGTCGCCGGCTTCACCGCCAAGGCGCGGGCGAGTTCGCCGCCGGACGCCACATCGAGACCGTCCACCAGCGGCGCGACGGCGACGAGCAGATCCGGGTGCGGGTTAGCCTTGATCGCGTAGTGGAGATCGACCGCGGGCATCGCTGCACGGAAGCGGGCGACGCGCGCGGCGACGATCGCCGTGTCGTAGACGAACAGCGGCGTGCCTGCCGAG
This sequence comes from Sphingomonas sp. AC435, assembly GCF_979253005.1. NCBI lineage: Bacteria > Pseudomonadati > Pseudomonadota > Alphaproteobacteria > Sphingomonadales > Sphingomonadaceae > Sphingomonas > Sphingomonas sp. AC435. Next base: position 148,253 of record NZ_CEEDCJ010000004.1, on the reverse strand, counting down.
GCCCACGCCGTCGCCGAACGGCCGGCGATCGTCAGGTCGCCGCGTTGATCGGCGAACTCTGGCGGGATCGGACCGGTCGGCTTCATGACGTCATGCTCCTGCGGATGCCCGCCCGGTCGAGCTTGCCATTGGCGTTGCGGGGAAGTTCGTCGTGCCAGACGTAGCGGACGGGTTGCATGAAGGCGGGGAGGTCCGCCTTCAGCCGCTTGCGTAAAGCCCCCTCGCTGGCAGGGTCCCCCGCGACCGCAACGACGATCGCTTGTCCTAGGCGATCGTCGGGAACGCCGATCGCGACGGCTTCACGTGCTTCGCCGCCGGACAGGACGGCTTCCTCGATCTCCTGAGGACTCAGACGGTTGCCGGCGGATTTTATCATCTCGTCGTCACGTCCGACGAAGCGAAACAGGCCGTCTGTACCCTGCTTCACGGTATCGCCGGACCAGACGGCGGTCCCCTGCGCCATGAACGCGGGTGCCGGGCGAAAGCGCTCCGCGGTGCGGTCGGGGTCCTGCCAATAGCCCTGCGCGACCAGCGGTCCGGCGTGGACGAGTTCGCCCGCTTCGTCCGGCGCGGCGCGCGTGCCGTCGGGTCGGACGATCGCGACATCGGCGTAAGGAATCGCTCGTCCCATCGCCTCGGGATGCGCGTCAACCAGGGCGGGCGGCAGATAGGTGGACCGGAAGGCTTCGGTCAGGCCATACATCGGGTAGAGGTCCGCCTTCGGGAAGCGCTCCCGCAGAGCGCGGACGAGGCGCGGGGTCAGCGCTCCGCCGGAGTTGGTCAGGCGGCGCAGGCGGGCAGCGGTTTCCGGCGGCCAGTCCGCGTCTAGCAACTGTACCCACAACGGCGGCACGCCGGCGAGCGTGGTCGCTCCGGTGCGCTCTACCGCCTTCACGACGTCGCGAGCGACGAGATAGTCCAGCGGCGCGACCGACGCGCCCGCCGCCCAGGTCGAGAAGAGTTGATTCTGACCATAGTCGAACGACAGTGGCAGCACACCGAGGACACGATCTTTCGGTTTTATTTCAAGGTAGTGGGCGACGGATATCGCGCCGAGCCATAGGTTCGCGTGACTGAGCATCACACCCTTCGGTCGGCCGGTCGATCCGGAAGTATACAGGATCGCCGCCAGCGTTAGCGGATCGAGCGACGACGGTCCGACGTGGTCGGGCAGCGCTCGCATAACGTCGGCTTCGGCGACGATCGTACAGCCGGCCGGCACGTCGCCGGGCTCCAGTGTCGCCGCACGAGCCGGTTGGGTCAGCAGCATCGCCGCGCCGCTGTCCGCCAGAATGTGGGCGACCTGCGCCCGTCGGAGCGCGGGGTTGACCGGCACATGGATCAGCCCTGCCCGCGCCACAGCGAGCGGCATGATGCAGGCGGCCCGCGTCTTCGGCAGCCACGTGGCGATACGCTCGCCAGGCTGGTGGCGCGCCGACAGCCACGCGGCCATACCGCCGACCGCGACCTCCAGTTCGGTATAGGTCATGTCGTCGGCACGATCGACGAGCGCGACGGCATCCGGTGCACCGCGCTTTGTCAGATGGTCGAGCGGGTGGGCAACCGGGTCGAGCGGGGTCATGCGCGGTGATGTAGCGCCGAGTGCGCGACGTTGCACGGGCCCCACTTTCCTTGTCCCCGAGTGCGGGCTACCGCGCACGGGATTGCGGCTGAGCCGTTGTATTCGCAGCACAGGCGTGACCGGCTGAACGTTGCCGTTTCCTGCGGCGGACGATAGGGGCGCTGCAACACCAGCCGGGAAACGGGACCTTGCTTCCAGAACGCAGCGAAACGACGGTCGAGGATGCGGTGCGCGCCGTGCTGGGCGACGTGCTGGGCCTGTCGCCCGCGCGCGTCGCCGCATTTGGTGCGGAGACGCCGCTGTTCGGCGCGCTGCCGGAACTGGATTCGATGGCGGTGGCGAGCGTCCTGACGGAGCTGGAGGATCGTCTCGGCATCCTGATCGAGGATGACGAGGTCGATGGCGACATGCTGGAGACGTTCGGCGCGCTGACCGCGTTCGCAGCCTCCAAGGCGCGCAGCTGATCGACGCGTATGACTGGGCGGGCGGCCGCGAGGCGATGCTGCGCTTCGGGCCGGACGACGGCCCGGCCGTGATCGCTTCGCTGCCGCTGTTCGAAGAGGCGAACCGGACGCGGGCATTCACGGTGTCGATCCTGCGCGCCCTGGCAGACCACGGCATCGGCAGCGTGCTGCCCGATTGGCCTGGCACCGGAGAAAGTTTGATCGAGACGCGCGATGCGCGATTGCTGGCAATGCGCGCGGCATGCGAGGCTTTGGTCGAGCAGATCGCGCGACCGGCTTATGCGGTCGGTGTGCGGAGCGGTGCGTTGATCGACGCGTCGGCCCCGATGGACGGACGCTGGCATCTATCGCCGATCAAGGGTGAGACGGTGCTCCGCGAAACGGCGCGGACGCGGCCGGGAACAGACGTATCGACCTTGATGCAGGCCACGGAGGCGGTGGAACTGGCGGGCAATCTGCTGTCGCCGGCGATGCTGGCCGATCTGGCCGGGGCGCGCGTCTATGACGGCGAGCATGTGCCACAACGGGTGGTGCGTCTGGAGAGTGATCCGCGGACGGCCGACCTGAAACTCGCGGGTGCGCCGCTCTGGCGGCGGGCGGAACCGGGCAACGATCTGGCGCTGGCGAAGCACTTGGCGGACGATATCGCGGCGTGGGTGCGCTCATGCGAAGGGTGATCCGCTTCGCCTCGACGGGATGCGACCTCGTCGGGACGCTCGACGAGGCGGACGGTCGGACGGGCGTACTGATCGTATCGGGTGGCAGCGAGCCGCGCATGGGGGCGCATCGCGGCATGGCGATGCTGGCGGCACGTCTAGCGGCGGATGGCGTGCCGGTATTCCGCTTCGACCGGCGCGGCGTCGGTGATTCGGCTGGGGAGGACGCAGGATTCGAGGGGAGCCTGCCCGACATCGGCGCGGCTTGCGCAACATTCCGCAGGGAAGCGCCGGGTCTGCGACACGTCGTCGGCTTCGGCAATTGCGATGCGGCCAGCGCGCTGGCGCTCGGCGGGCGCGCTGGCGGCGTCGATGCGGTGCTGCTCGCCAACCCGTGGCTGCGGGAAGAGGCGGACGCCCTGCCCCCCACCGCCGCGATCCGCGCGCGCTATGCCCAGCGGCTCCGCGATCCGGCGGAATGGCGGCGGCTGCTGACCGGCGGTGTCGATCTGGGCAAGCTGGCGGGCGGTCTGGCGAAGCTCGGCCGCCGCACCGCGCCCGATCCGCTCGCCGACCGAGTGCTGGCGGGGATCGACGCGTGGGGCGATGCCGCGAGGATCGTGCTGGCGGAGGGCGACGCCACCGCGATCGCCTTCGCCAAGGCAGCACGGGATCGCGATTATGCGATCGAACGCGTCGCCACCGCCTCGCACAGCTTCGTCGGCCATGCCGACACGCTGCACCGCCTGCTGATCGAGGCTATTCGGCGGCTTCCTTGAACTCCTCGAACTCCGCCGCCGCAAGGAAGCGTTCGGCGTCCAGCGCGGCCATGCAGCCGGTGCCGGCCGCTGTCACCGCCTGACGATAGACCTTGTCCTGTACGTCGCCGCACGCGAATACGCCGGGGACGCTGGTGCGGGTCGAGCCGACTTCCACGCTGATGTAGCCGTCGCTGTCGAGATCGAGGTGGCCGCGGAACAGCTCGGTCGCCGGATGATGGCCGATCGCGACGAACCCGCCCTCCACATCGAGGCGCGAATGCTCGCCCGTGACGGTATCTTCCAGCTCCAGCGCGACGAGGCCAGCATTGCCGCCGCCATCGACGAACTCGCGGACTTCCTTGTTCCAGAGCACCTTGACGTTCGGGTGCGCGTGCAGCCGCTCCTGCAGGATCCGTTCCGCGCGCAGCGTGTCGCGGCGATGGATCAGCGTCACGTCGTCGCTGTGGTTGGTCAGGTACAGCGCCTCCTCGACCGCGGTGTTGCCGCCGCCGATCACCGCCACCTTCTTGCCGCGATAGAAGAATCCGTCACAGGTCGCACAGGCGCTGACGCCCTTCCCCTTCATCGCCTCCTCGCTGTCGAGGCCGAGCCATTTCGCCTGCGCGCCGGTGGCGATCACCAGCACCTCGCCCTCGTACACGTCGCCGCCGTCGCCGATCAGTCGGAACGGCCGCTGAGTCAGGTCGACCTCGGTGATCGTGTCCCACATCAGGCGCGTGCCGACATGCTCCGCCTGCTTCTGCATCTGCTCCATGAGCCACGGGCCCTGGATCACGTCCGCGAAGCCGGGATAATTCTCGACATCGGTGGTCGTGGTCAGCTGGCCGCCGGGCTGGATGCCCTGCACGACGATCGGCTGCATCCCCGCTCGCGCGCCATAGATCGCCGCCGACAACCCCGCGGGGCCGGAGCCGAGAATGAGCATGCGAGTGGTGTGCGTCGTCATCAATTGCGTCCTGTCCGAATCGAACCTCATCTAGGCGTTCCGACCGTGAATTTGAACCGGCAGTCACGGCACCGAAACCGCACCCGCTTCGTTATGAAATCGCGGAGGATTCATGAGCGACATCGAGATCACGAAATATACCGGGGCGGCCGGCGGCTGGGGCTCGATGAAGGGCATGTCGAAGGTCCTGCCGAAGGAGGGGATCAGTCCCGATCTGCTCGATGCGCTGCGCCGCCAGAACAAACCCGAAGGCGTGATGTGCGTCAGCTGCGCGTGGGGAAAACCCGCCAAGCCGCACATCGCCGAATTCTGCGAGAACGGCGCCAAGGCGACGGCGTGGGAGCTGACCCGCGAACGCGTCACGCCGGAGTTCTTCCAGCAGCATAGCGTCACCGAACTGGAATCGTGGCCGGACCACGATCTGGAGCAGGCCGGGCGGTTAACGCATCCGATGCGCTACGACCGCGCTACGGACCGCTATGTCGCGGCAAGCTGGGACGAGGCGTTCGCGGCGATCGGCGCGAAGCTGAAGACGTGCGATCCGAAGAAGGTCGTGCTGTACGCGTCGGGGCGCGCTTCCCTGGAAACGTCGTACATGTATGCGCTCTTCGCTCGAATGTGGGGCAGCCAGAACCTGCCCGACTCGTCCAATATGTGCCACGAGACGACGTCGGTCGGGCTGAAGAACGCGATCGGATCGCCGGTCGCGACGATCCAGATGGACGATTACGACAAGTGCGACGCGATCTTCGCGTTCGGGCAGAATGTCGGCACGAACAGCCCGCGCATGCTCCACACGCTACGCGACTGCGTGAAGCGCGGCGTCGAGATCGTGAACTTCAATCCACTGCGCGAGCGCGGGTGGGAGCGGTTCACCGATCCTCAGAACCCGGTGGAGATGACGACAGGCGGATCGACGCGCATATCGTCGCAATATCATCAGCTCCGTGCCGGCGGCGACATTGCGGCGATCCTCGGCATCTGCAAGCTCGTGATCGAGGCCGACGACGCGGCGCTGACGAGCGGTGCGCCGCGCGTGGTCGACCACCATTTCGTTGAGCAGCATACGGTGCGGTTCGACGAGTTCGCCGCCTACTGCCGCAAGGCCGACTGGGCGGATATCGTCCGCGAGAGCGGGCTGAGCCGCGAGGCGATCGAGGCGGCCGCGCGGGTTTACATGAAGGCGGAGCGAGTGATCGCCGTGTATGGCATGGGTATCACCCAGCACCGCTACGGCATCGACAGCCTGTACATGATCGTCAACCTGCTGTTGCTGCGCGGCAATATCGGCCGCGAGGGTGCAGGTCCAGGGCCGGTGCGCGGGCATAGTAACGTGCAGGGCCAGCGCACGGTCGGTATCACCGAAAAGACCGAGCTCGCCCCCGTCGAGCGGCTGAAGGAGCTGTTCGAGTTCGAGCCGCCGACCGAAAAAGGCTGGGATACGGTCGACTGCTGTCGCAAGATCATCGCCGGCGAGTGTCAGGGCTTCGTTCAGCTCGGCGGTAATTTCCTGCGCGCGACGCCCGAGCATGCGGCAATGCGGGAAGGCTGGGCGAAGCTGCCGATCGCCGTCCACATCGCGACGAAGCTCAACAAGAGCCATCTTATTCCCGGCGAGGAAAGCTGGATTTTACCGTGCCTCGGCCGAATGGAGCAGGACATGCAGGGCAGCGGCCGGCAGGCCGTGTCGATGGAGGATTCGTTCAGCCACATCTACGGATCGGTCGGCAAGGCGACGCCGGCGGCGGACACGTTGCTGTCCGAACCGGCGATCGTCGCTGGGATAGCCAAGGCGGTGCTGGAGCCCAACCCCAACGTCCCGTGGGACGAGTGGGTCGACGATTACGGCTTGGTCCGCAGCGCGATCGAGAACACCTATCCGGACAAGTTCTCGAACTTCAACCAGCGCCTGTTCACGCCCGGTGGCTTCTGGAAGGGTAACCCCGCCTCGCACCGCAAGTGGGAGACGGAGAGCGGAAAGGCCGAGTTCAACGTGCCGCGTGCGCTTAACGCCGCCGGGTTCGCCGACGCGGAGGGGCGCTTCCGCTTGGTGACGCTGCGCTCCAACGATCAGTTCAACACCACGATCTATGGCTATGACGACCGTTTCCGCGGCATCAGCGGCACGCGCATGGTGGCGATGATGAACCGCGGTGATCTGGCGCGCATGGGGCTTAAGGGCGGCGACATCATCGCGCTGGAAAGCGACGCGGAGGATCAGACAGATCGCGTCGTCGAGGGGCTGATGGTGGTGGAATACGACATCCCGGCGGGCTGCATCGCGGGCTATTACCCGGAACTCAACTATCTGATCCCGGTCGAGCATCACGCGCTCGACAGCCACGTCCCGGCAGCGAAGTCGGTACCGGTCAGGATCAGGCGGTGACGGGTATCCTAGGCGCGGTCCTGATCGGCGGGCGGTCCTCGCGGTTCGGCTCCGACAAGGCGCAGGCGATGTTCGGCGACCGATCGCTGGCGGACCACGCCGCCGCCGCCCTTACGCCGTTCGTGCAAGAGGTGGTGATGATCGGCGGCGAGGCGGTGCCCGACCTCCCCGGACCCGGCCTCGGGCCGCTCGGCGGGATTGCGGCGGCGCTCGACTGGGGCGCCAGCCGGGGCTTTCGTTGCGTGCTGACGATCGGGTGCGACATGCCGCGCGTGCCCGACGAGTTGTTCGAGACTTTGCTCCACCGGGCACCTGCCTTTTGCAGCGACGCGCCGGTGCTAGGGCTGTGGCCGTCCGCGCTGGGCGCGCATCTGCTGTCGTATCTCGAGGTGGGCGGCGATCGCTCCGTGCGCGGCTGGGCGCGCGCGGTGGGGGCGATCCCGATTGCATCCGATGTGGCGATCCCCAACGTCAACACGCGCGATGACCTGATGGCGCTGTGACGGCAGACGAGTGGCCGATCGTCGTCCTGCGGCCCGACGGGGTGTCGCAGGCGACGCGACGCATCGCGCTGGAGGCGCCGGTGGCGGTCGAGGTCGACGGTTTCGGCTATGCGGTGATGATGATGACGCCGGCCGATCTGAAGGCGTTCGCGACCGGCTTCATGCTGACCGAGCGGCTGGCCGACACCGCCGCCGATGTGATCGACGTCGAGCCGTTCGAGGCGGATAGCGGCTGGATCCTGCGCATCGCGCTGTCAGAGCGGTGTCGCGGGCGCATCCACGACCGCGTCCGCCACCGGACCAGCGACACGGGATGTGGGCTGTGCGGCATTTCCGGGCTGGAACAACTGAGACGACCGATCGCGGGCAGTCCGCCCCGCCCCACCGTCCAATCGCCGGCATTGTTCGCGGCCCTGGCAGGGCTTCGTGCGCACCAGCCGCTGAACGCGGCAACGGGTGCGGTCCATGCCGCCGCCGTGTGTGACACAGAGGGGCGGATCGTCGCGGCGTATGAAGACGTCGGTCGGCACAACGCGCTCGACAAGCTGATCGGGGCGACGGCGCTGGCCGGGAGCGCGATCGACGGATTCATCGTGGTCACATCGCGGATCAGCTTCGAAATGGTCGACAAGGCGCTGGTCGCCGGTGCGCCGCTCTTGATGGGCGTGTCGGCGCCGACGACGCTGGCGATCGAGCATGCCGCCGCCCACGAGCTGACCCTGCTCGCGCTCGCCCGCGGCGACGCGATTCTGGTGGCCAACGATCCGTGGAAAACCTTCGGGCATGGTAGCGAAGGAGGGACTTGAACCCCCGACCCCAGGATTATGATTCCCGTGCTCTAACCAGCTGAGCTACTTCGCCACAGCCCGAAGGAGCGGCGCTGATAGGAGGGCTTCGGGAATCGGTCAAGCAGGTTTGGCGGGATTCCGCGTCATGCGAACATGTGGCGCGACAACGGCTCCCACGGGCCGCCGCGATACCACCACGTCGCCAGTCCCGCGAGTTCGACGGTGCGCGGCTTGAAGTCGCGGCCGAGGCGGTCGAGCAGCAGTTTCGCCACGGATGGCGTGACCTTGTTCTGGATCGTCACATGCGGACGCCAACCACCGGCATCCTGCGGCGTCAGCAGGCCGGCGAACGCCTCGACGAGGTCCGAGCGGATCGCGACCAGCGCCGGCGATTCGATGCGATAGGCGACGCCGCGGCCGAGCGACATCAGGCCGCCGACCCGCGCGTCGGGGGCGCGGACGCCGCGGGTCGCCTGCGACAGGCGATGCTTCAGTTCGTCCGCTGCGGAGGGCGGCAGGTGGTGAAACAGCGTGCAATGCGCGGCCAGCACGTTGCGTTCGGGCGGGAAGAACTCCGCCCGCTGCGCATCGAACCAGCCCTGATCGTTGCGGCCGAACAGCGCCGTGACGATGACCGGGGCGAGCCCCTCCCCGAGCGTGCCCGACGACACCGCGACCCGCGTCAAATCTCGACCTGGCTGCCGAGTTCGACGACGCGGTTCGTCGGCAGGCGGAAGAACTCCATCGCGCTTTCGGCATTTCGCAGCATCCACGCGAACAGCTTTTCGCGCCACAGCGCCATGCCCGGCCGTTCCGACGCGATCAGCGTCTGGCGCGACAGGAAGAAACTCGTTTCCATCATCCGGAACTCCGGCCCCACGCTGTGCGCGTGCTTGAGCGCGGCGGGCACGTTCGCCTCCTCCATGAAGCCGAATTTCAGGACCATGCGGTGGAAACCGTCGCCAAGATCGTCATGCTGCACCCGATCGGCCTCCGGCCAATAAGGCTGGCCCGCAATCGCCACGGTCAGCAGGATGATCCGCTCGTGCAGGACCTTGTTGTGCTTGAGGTTGTGGAGCAACGCGTGCGGAACGCCATCGGCCGTGGACGTCATGAACACCGCCGTGCCGGGCACCCGGCTGGCCGAGGTGGCGGCCGACGCGATGAACACCTTGATCGGCATCGCCGCCTCGCGCAGGCGCTCGATCATCAGCTTGCGGCCCTTCGACCACGTCGTGAGGAAGGTGAACACGATGAAACCGACCAGCAGCGGGAACCAGCCGCCGGCGGGAATCTTTGTCAGGTTCGCGCTGAGGTAGGCGCCGTCGACGATGAAGAACACGGTCAGCAACGGCACCGCGGCATAGGGCGGCCACTTCCACAGGCGGAACAGCACCACCGCGAGCAGGCAGGTGTCGATGAACATCGCCCCCGTCACCGCGATCCCGTACGCCGAGGTCAGCGCGGACGAGGTCCGGAAGCTCAGGACGAGCAGGATCACCATCACCATCAACAGCCAGTTGATGAGCGGGATATAGATCTGCCCCACGGTCGAGGCGCTGGTATGTTCGATCCGCAGACGGGGCATGAAGCCGAGCTGGATCGCCTGCTGCGTCACGGAGAACGCGCCCGAAATGACCGCTTGACTGGCGATGATCGCCGCCGCCGTCGCAAGGATGACGAGCGGCAGACGCAGCCCCTCCGGCGCGAGCATGTAGAACGGGCTCTCCAGCGCCGCCGCACCCTCGCGGAACAGCAAGGCACCCTGCCCCATATAGTTGAGCATCAGGGCCGGCAGCACGAACCACAGCCACGACAACCCGATCGGCCGCCGACCGAAATGGCCCATATCGGCGTACAGCGCCTCTGCCCCGGTCACCGCAAGCACGACGGAGCCGAGCGCCAGAAACGCCCGCAGGGGGTCCATCAGAAAAAACTCGACGGCGTAGTGCGGAGAGAATGCCCAGAGCACGCCCGGGTTCTGGATGACGCTGAGCGTGCCCAGCACCGAGATCGTGCCGAAATAGACGAGCATGATCGGCCCGAAATACAGGCCCACCCGCGACGTGCCGCCACGCTGGATCGAGAACAGGAAGATCAGGATCACGACGGCGATCGGCAGCACCAGCCCGGCGAACGCCGGCGCGGCAACCGCTACACCCTCGACCGCGGACAGCACCGACACGGCCGGCGTTATCATGCTGTCGCCGTAGAACAGCGCAGTCGCGAACACGCCGAGCAGGACGATGCCGTTGCTCCACCGTTTGACCTTGGTCTTGCCGGAGATCAGCGCGAGCAGCGCGAGGCTGCCCCCCTCTCCCTTGTTGTCGGCGCGCATGATGATGATGACGTATTTCACCGTCACCACGATCATCATCGACCAGAACATCAGGCTGAGGACGCCCATGATGTGTGCGGGATCGAGCGTCAGCGGGTGATGCCCCGCGAAGGTTTCCCGAAAAGCATACAGCGGGCTGGTGCCGATATCGCCGAAGACGATACCGATGGCACCCAGCGACAGCTTCAGCATGCCGTCACCGTGGTGATGGCCGCTGTCGCCCGACGACGGAGCCGACTCCGTCGCCACCTGCGTCGCGGTCACGGCCGCGACGCTCCATGTCGTGCGTTATCAGTACGATAGGGGCTATTCAGCCCGTCAACGCCCCTGTTCGTCATGCGGCTTCGCCTACACCCGTGCCGCGACGCGTGCAACGGCAGAGGCAGGCCGCTATACCCGGCGCAACAATCGAATAGGAGCGGTTCTGTGAAAATCGGTGTTCCCAAGGAAATCAAAAATCACGAATATCGCGTTGGACTGACGCCGCCGTCGGTGGCCGAGCTGGTGTCGGCGGGGCACGAGGTCGTAGTCGAGACGCAGGCTGGTGCCGGCATCGACTTCGAGGATGCCGACTACGAGGCGGTCGGCGCGACGATCCTGCCGGATGCAAAGTCGGTGTTTGCCGCCGCCGAGATGATCGTGAAGGTGAAGGAGCCGCAGGCGGTCGAGATCGCGATGCTGGAGCCGCACCACCTGCTGTTCACCTACCTCCATCTCGCCGCCGACAAGCCGCAGGCGGAGGGGCTGATGAAGTCCGGCGCGACGTGCATCGCATACGAGACGGTCACGGCGCAGGGCGGCGGTTTGCCGCTGCTGAAGCCGATGAGCGAGGTCGCGGGCCGGATGTCGGTGCAGGTCGGCGCGCATTATCTGGAGAAGGAACAGGGCGGTCGCGGCATCCTGCTCGGTGGCGTCCCCGGCGTCGCACCGGCGAAGGTCGCTATTCTGGGCGGCGGCGTGTCCGGCATCAATGCGGCGCAGATGGCGGTCGGGATGCGGGCGGACGTGACGATCTACGACCTGAACATGGCGCGATTGGCCGAGCTCGACATGTTCTTCTCCAGCCAGATCAAGACCGCTTACGCCAGCAAGGCGGCGATCGCCGCGGCGGTAAAGAACGCTCACCTCGTGATCGGCGCAGTGCTGGTGCCGGGTGCCGCCGCCCCCAAGCTGGTCACGCGCGAGATGCTGAAGACGATGAAGCGCGGCAGCGTGCTGGTCGATATCGCGATCGATCAGGGCGGCTGTTTCGAAACCTCGCACGCTACCACGCACGAGGACCCGGTGTTCGAGGTCGACGGCGTGATCCATTACTGCGTCGCCAACATGCCGGGTGCCGTCGCGCGGACCTCCGCCTTCGCGCTCAACAACGCGACGCTGCCGTTCGCGCTGAAGCTTGCCAATCTGGGAGCCGAGGCGGCGATGGCCGCCGACCCCCATCTGGCGGCTGGACTGAACGTATCGCAGGGCAAAATTCGCCATCAGGCGGTGGCCGAAGCGCTTGATCTGACGTTCGAACCGGCCTGAGTTTCGCACCGGCTCGACGGAACGAACACGGAACAGGGTTGTTGGTCGATCGCGAAAGGAATTCACGATGACCGACAACCCGAAATCCGAACCCTTCTCCAACGCAGAGAAGGACCCCGACGACTGGACGACCGGCGACGAGGCGATGACCGGCGCGCAGGCCAGCTATCTCAAGACGCTGTCCGAAGAGGCGCATGAAGAATTCGACGACACGCTGAGCAAGGCGGATGCGTCGAAGCGCATCGATGAGCTTCAGAGCAAGACCGGGCGCGGCAAGAACGACTGATCCTGTCTGCCGGCGTAGGTTCGGAATGTTTCGTTCCGGGCCTTCCCTTCCGTTCCGAGAGGTGTTGCGGAACCGGTCGAGGTGGTCTGAGGACGCCCGACCGGCCGCATCGCTGGCGCGTAGGCGACGTGGCCGGCTAGGAAAAAAGACTGCCGACGTTCAGAGCATTCGCTGGAGCCAACGATCTAGGCTTCACACCACTCACGCGGCACCACGCGCGGCGGCTGGTCGCCGAACCTCACCTGCTCATCGCTCCAGACATACCTTTCTGAAGAAACTGACGACGCCAGACCATCCGCTAGACAACGCTGATCCTACATATCGTCGTTCAACGATGCACCAAGACAGTGCGGCAACGTAGTTGTTCAGGGGCCACCGGGGGGCTTTGGACACGGAAGGTGAACGACCCTCAGAGCTTTTGGCCCGGCAGACAACGGGAAAGTTCGGGGTGACGGTGAGTGGAGTGCGACATGCACTCCAGACCGTGGATGTCGATCGGCCCGGAATCGTCGTGTCACGGCTTGCGCATGTCGGGGGACGCTTACCGAAACCCACTCCGTAAAGCCGCCCACCGCCCAACATGACGAGGGTTAGCTCGGCCGCGCCACGTCACCCCTCACGCAGCCGCCAGAACATCCTCGGGTGCCAGCCGGATCAGGTGGTCGAACGCCGACAGTGCCGCGGTCGATCCTGCCCCCATCGCCACGACGATCTGCTTGAACGGCTCCGTCGTCGCATCGCCCGCGGCGAAGATGCCCGGCCGCGAGGTATGCCCGCGATGGTCGATCTCGATCTCGCCGCGCGGCGACAACGCCAGCGCGTCGCCCAGCCATTCGGTGTTCGGCACCAGCCCGATCTGTACGAACACGCCCTCCAGCGCGACCTCGTGCAGTGTGTCGTGATTGCGATCGCGGTAGGTCAGGCCGGTCACCCGCTCGCCGTCGCCGGTGACTTCGGTCGTCAGTGCGGACGTGACGATCCGGACGTTCGGCAGACTGCCGAGTTTCCGCTGCAAAACCGCGTCGGCGCGCAGATCGGCGTCATATTCGATCAACGTCACGTGCGCGACGATGCCTGCCAGATCGATCGCCGCCTCGACGCCGGAATTGCCGCCACCGATCACCGCCACGCGCTTGCCCTTGAACAGCGGCCCGTCGCAATGCGGACAATATGCCACGCCCTTGTTCTTGTACGCGTCCTCACCCGGCACGCCCATCTGCCGCCAGCGCGCACCCGGCGACAGGATCACGGTTCGGCCCGATAGCGTCGCGCCGTTTTCCAGCGTCACCCGATGCAGCCCGCCGACCTCGGTCGCCGGCACCAGCGCCGTGGCGCGTTGCAGGTTCATGATATCGACGTCGTACTGGCGGACATGGCTCTCCAGATGCGCCGCCAGCTTCGGCCCTTCGGTATGTTGCACCGACACGAAGTTCTCGATCGCCATCGTGTCGAGCACCTGCCCGCCGAACCGTTCCGCCGCGATGCCGGTGCGGATGCCCTTGCGCGCCGCATAGATCGCCGCCGCCGCGCCGGCCGGACCACCACCGACGATCAGCACGTCGAACGGCTCCTTCTCCGCCAGCTTCGCCGCCGCCTTCGCGCTCGCGCCGGTGTCGAGCTTCGCGACGATCTGCTCCAGTTCCATCCGGCCCTGACCGAAGCTCTCCCCGTTCAGGAACACGGTCGGCACCGCCATCACCTTGCGATCCGCGACCTCGCTCTGGAACAGTGCGCCGTCGATCGCAGTGTGCGTGATGCGCGGGTTCAGCACCGCCATCAGGTTCAGCGCCTGCACCACGTCCGGGCAGTTCTGGCAGGTCAGCGAATAATATGTCTCGAACGCGTAATCGCCATCCAGCGCGCGCACCTGATTGAGCAGCTCCTGCGCCGCGCGCGACGGGTGGCCGCCGACCTGCAAAAGCGCCAGCACCAGCGACGTGAACTCATGCCCCATCGGCAGACCGGCGAACCGGACTGCGACGGCGGCGTCCGACGCCCGCCGGATCAAGAAGCTGGGTACGCGCTTGTCGTCGCCACGCACCACGGTGATCTCGTCGGACAGCACCGCGATCTCGTCGAGCAAGGCCGCCATGTCGCGGCTCTTGGCGTCGTCACCCGTGCTGGCGACCAGCTCGATCGGCTCGCGGATGTTGACCAGATAGGCCTTCAGCTGCTGCGTCAGATTGGCGTCGAGCATGGCGAAAACTCCGCTGTAAATTGAAACGACCCGGGGCGGAGGGGGTGCCCCGGGCCGTCATCCGGCCTCCCGTCGGGGGAGAGATGGAGACCGGAAACCGATATGCTTAGATCTTGCCGACGAGGTCGAGCGATGGGGCGAGCGTCTCTTCGCCCTCTTCCCACTTGGCGGGGCAGACCTCACCCGGATGTGCGGCGATGTACTGCGCAGCCTTGATCTTGCGCAGCAGTTCGGCGGCATTGCGGCCGACGCCCTCGGAGGTGACCTCGATCAGCTGGATCACGCCCTCCGGATCGATCACGAACGTGCCGCGATCGGCGAGGCCCTGACCTTCGCGCAGGATCTGGAAGCTGGTGCTGATGCTGTGGTTCTGATCGCCCAGCATATAATAATCGATCTTGCCGATCGCGGGCGAGCTGTCGTGCCACGCCTTGTGGCTGAAATGCGTGTCGGTCGACACGCTGTATACCTCGACACCCATTTTTTGCAGCGTCGGGTACACGTCGGCCAGATCCTCCAGCTCCGTCGGGCAGACGAACGTGAAATCGGCGGGGTAGAAGAAGAAGACCGCCCACTTGCCCGTCACGTCGGTGTCGCTGACGGTGACGAACTTGCCCTGGCGGTAGGCCTGGGTGGTGAACGGCTTCAGCTTGGTGCCGATGAGCGACATTGCGATGTCCTTTGTCAGATGAGAATTGCCACCCCCATGTAGGCATAAATGCTGCATCGCAAAATTGAGATTGCCGCAGGGCGTGATCGGCAGAAGCGATCACTCTGCGCTTTCTGATCTAACGTCCCGATGAAGCGATCCAGCGATCGACCTCCGGCAGCATCGTCTGCTTCAACCGCGCGCGCTGCCGGATACCCGCCTCCGCCTGATCGGCGAACCGTCGCGACCCTTCGGGAAAATTGCGCGCGGCGATGGCATGCAATTCGTCGGCGCGCGCTGCACTCGCCGAGCCCGACGCTACGGAAGGCAAGTATTGGAAGCGCTGGCGCAGGTCGAGATTGGGCGCCACCGCCGGCAACGTTGCCAGCGCATGCGTCCACGCAAGGTCGGGATGAACGCGCGCGACCTGCGCCACTAGCCGCGCCGCGCGCGCCGGCGGCGCCTCTCCACCGGTGGCGATCGTCAGCATCTCAGCCGCCAGCGCCGGGTCCCGTGCGCCTGCCATATACGCGTAGAGCGCCGCCTTGCGCTCCGGGTCCGCCTCCGCTTTCGCTGCACTGCGGAACATCGCGAACGTTGCCGCGTCCGCATTCCGCCCCGCCAGGATCAGCACCGGATCCACCAGCGCTGCGGGCAGGCTCGACCTGTCGCGCTGCCAGCCTGCGAAGCGACGCTTCGCCTCCGCCAGCACCGCCGGATCGTCGGCGCGACCCAGCGTGTAGATCAGCGCTTCGCGCAGGATCGCGTCGTTGGCGCTCTCGCCCGGCTTCGCGGTCCAGCCGAACCGCGCAAACGGTGCGGCGACGGTCGCCCGCACCCATCCCTGCCACGCCGCGTCACCGGGGGTGCCCGCCTCCAGACCGGTCGTTTCGCCGATCGCCGACAGCGCCTGCGTCCACGCCAGCGGATCGGCATCGGCGGGCAACGCGCGGGCCAGCTCCAGCGCACGCGCGGCCGGCCCCTTTCCCGCCTGTCCCAACGCCCAGGCATCGGACAACAACCCGATCTGGTCCGCCGCCGGCAGGCTCGGAAACGCCGCCAGGACGGGCGCATAGGCCGGCGCCCCATAGGAGACGCGCGCATATGCCGCCTGCCCTGCATTGAAAAGCGTCGGCGCAGCGGTCGGCAGCCGCGTGGTGGCGGCCGTCATCAACCACGGCTGGCCCGAGCCGCCGGCCAGCGGCCGGATCGTCAGCGGCAGGGTCCAGCGCCCTGCCGTCGCCGCCGGATCGAAGCTGAACCGGCCCTGCGACACCGGGCCACCTCCGGCGACATTCACCAGCGGCACGCCCGCCTGACCCAGAAAATCCGCCGCGATCGCCGCGACAGGCTGGCCGCTCGCCGCCTCGATGCTGGTCCAGAGGTCGTCGTTGACCGTGTTGCCGTAGGCGTGCGCAGCCATGTACGCCTGCACCCCGCGCTGGAACGACGCCGCGCCGACATACGCCTCCAGCATCCGGATCACCGCCTCGCCCTTGCCGTACGTGATGCCGTCGAACGCCTGATTGGCGGCGGGACCGCTCGCCACGTCCTGGATCACCGGATGGGTGCCGGGCAGCGCATCGAGCCGCATCGCTCCCGCGCGGTCGATCTGGCTTCCCAGCCACGGCTTCCATTCGGGATGGAAGCGCGCGGTCGCGGTCGTCGCCATCCAGCTCGCGAAACCCTCGTTAAGCCAAAGGTCGTTCCACCAGTCCATCGTCACC
Source organism: Sphingomonas sp. AC435 (assembly GCF_979253005.1). NCBI lineage: Bacteria > Pseudomonadati > Pseudomonadota > Alphaproteobacteria > Sphingomonadales > Sphingomonadaceae > Sphingomonas > Sphingomonas sp. AC435. Next base: position 131,422 of record NZ_CEEDCJ010000004.1, on the reverse strand, counting down.
AGATTGCCGAACCACTGGTGCGCCATCTCGTGCGCGACGACGCCATAGATCTGCTGCCGCGCCGATTCCGTGATGCTGGCGGGATCGAGCAGCAACGCGTTCTCGAAAAAGAAGATCGCGCCCCAGTTCTCCATCGCGCTGAAGCTGCCCGATCCCGGCCCCGCGATCAGGTCCAGCTTGGCGATCGGGTACTCGGCCCCGAAATAGCTGTTGTAATAGGGCAGCAACTGCACCGCCGTGTCGAGCGCCTCCTGCCCGCGCGACGCGACGCCGCGGCGGGTGACGATCCCGACCTCGACCTTGCCGACCTTGCGCGACAATCGCTCCAGATCGCCGCTCGCGAAGAACAGCAGATAGGACGACATCTTCGGCGTCTTCGCGAACGTCACCCGCTTGCGCCCGCCCGGCAGCGTGACCTCCTTCGCGACCGGCGTGTTCGACAGCGCCAGATCGGTGGCGGGGACATCGGCCGTCAGCGTGTAGCTCGCCTTGCGCGCAGGCTCGTCCCACAAAGGCATGAAGCGGCGTGCGGCGGCCGGCTCGAACTTGGTGGCGATCATCCGCTTCTTCGTGCCAGCCGCATCGTCATAGTCGAGCGCGAAGAAGCCGGAGGTGAATTTGCTGATCGCGCCATGCCAGCGGATCGTGACGCGGTGCCTGCCGGGCGCGATCATGCCCGGCGCGGTCAGCGTCGCGGTCTCCGCCACCTTGTCGATCGCGATCGTCAGCGGCGTCTTGCCGTCCAGCGTCGCCGAATCCAGCACCAGATCGGCGGCGTTGACGACGATGCGCCCGGTCGTTGTCGCGACCTGCACGTCGGTGCCGACCTCGCCCGAAAAGCTCAGCGCCGCCGCGTCGGGCACGATCGCCACGTCGTAGTGCAGCGGCACCACGTCCGCCGGCAGCACCTGCCGCTCCGCTCCCACGGCCGGCATCGCCGCGACCAGCGCAAGACCGCACGCCATCACACCGCCCTTCATCACGCCGCCTGTCATCACACTGCCCGTCATCACCCAGCCGCGCATCGTTATCTCCCTGATCGCCAGTGGCTTGCCATGCGGGCAGTGCGGCGACAATCGCGAGCGCTCGCCAAAGCATTCGCCAGTCGCGAAATCCATGCTACCGCGCATCCGCCATGCGCCGTCGCCCGCTCGCCCCGCTGCTGCTCGCCCAACCGTCGCGCTTCGCCGGCTGGCCCCAGAATGCCGCGCGGATGATGCTGGCGGCTCTCGCCGCGCTGCTGCTGGCGGCGTTGGTGGCGATGGGCACTCCCAATCCGGATGTCGGCGCGCCGAGCGACGGCATGAGCGACGCGGTCCTGTATGGTACGATCGTCGACAATGTGCGTCACGGCGGCGACTACTACTCGGTGGCGGCCGATGCCCTGCGCTCCGGCAGCTACCCGCTCCGCCCGTTCGTCGCCTTTCGCCTGCCGACGCTGGCGGTCGTGGCGGGCGCGATGCCGGCGTTCGTCGTCACGGTGCTCTTGTGGATGCTGACGGTCGCGGTGGCGCTGGCCTGGTATGCCCGCCTCGCGCCTGCGCTGGCGCGGACGCCCGCCCGCGTCGCGGCGATGGTGCTGCTGCTCGCGGGCCTCGCCGCGGCGAGCGCGCCCGAACTCGCGATCTTCCACGAACTCTGGGCCGGGCTGCTGATCGCCCTGTCGCTGGCGCTGCATCGCCCCGCGGACCGGCCCGATCGCTGGATCGAGCCGGTCGCGATCGGCCTCGCCGCCGCGCTGATCCGCGAGACGGCGGCTTTGTACGTCGTCGTTATGCTCGTGCTTGCGGCCCGCGACGGTGCCCGGCGGGAAGCGATCGGGTGGGCGGCGGCGCTCGTCGTGCTCGCGGTCATTCTCGGTTTCCATGCGCAGGCGGTGGCGGAGGTCGTTCGCCCGCTCGATCCGGCATCGCCCGGCTGGGGCGCGTTGCTCGGCCTCGGCTTCGCGATCCGGGCGACGATCCTGTCGAGCGCCTTGCAGTTCGTTCCGCTCTGGCTCGCCGCGCCCTTCCTTGTGCTGGCACTCGCGGGCTGGTCGGCATGGCGGGAGCCGATCGCCGTTCGCGTGCAGGTGACGATCGCCGCCTACGCGATGGTGCTGGCGATCGTCGCGCGGGCGGACAATTATTATTGGGCGCTGCTGATCGCGCCGCTATCGGTCGTTGGGCTGATCTTCTCGGTCGACGCGCTGCGCGACCTGATCGCCGCCGCGCGCGACGGACGTCGCATCACCGTTACGCGGGTGGTACGCTGATGCGCATCCTGCTGATCGTCGGCGGTGGTATCGCCGCGTACAAGGCGTGCGAGTTGATCCGGCTGCTGCGCAAGCGTGGCCACAGCGTGCGGTGCGTCCTGACCGAGGGCGGCAGCCATTTCGTCACACCGATGACGCTCGCCGCGCTGTCGGAGGATCAGGTCTTCACCACCCTCTGGGACCTGAAGGACGAGGCCGAGATGGGCCACATCCAGCTCAGCCGCCAAGCCGACCTGATCGTCGTCGCCCCCGCCACCGCCGACCTGATCGCGCGGATGGCGGCGGGGCTATCGAACGATCTCGCCACCACGTTGCTGCTCGCGACCGACACGCCCGTGCTCTGCGCGCCCGCGATGAACGTCCGGATGTGGCAGCATGCCGCCACCGTCCGCAACGTGATGCAACTACGCGCGGACGGCATCACCGTCATGGACCCTGACGAAGGCGCAATGGCCTGCGGCGAGTACGGCCCCGGTCGCCTGCCGGAGCCTCAGGCGATCGTCGACGCGATCGAGGCCGCGAATCCCGCCGCACCGAAGCCGCTCACCGGCCGCCACGTCCTGGTCACCGCCGGACCGACGCACGAGCCGATCGACCCCGTTCGCTACATCGCCAACCGCTCCTCCGGCCGACAAGGCTTTGCGATCGCCGCCGCCCTCGCCCGCCGCGGTGCGCGCGTGACGCTCGTCGCCGGGCCGGTCGGCCTGCCCACGCCCGCCGGGGTGGACCGCGTCGACGTGCAGTCGGCGCTGGACATGGCCGCTGCGGTCGACGCCGCACTGCCCGTCGACGCCGCCGTGATGGTCGCCGCCGTTGCCGACTGGCGCGTCGCGACGCTGCCGCAGAAGCTCAAGAAGGGCGATGCCCCGCCCGCGCTGACGTTGGTCGAGAATCCGGATATCCTGGCCGGTCTGGCGTCTTCGTCGCAGCGGCCGGCGCTGCTGATCGGTTTCGCGGCGGAGACGGAGAACGTCCTCGAACACGCCATCGCCAAGCGGGTGCGCAAGCGCTGCGACTGGCTGGTCGCCAACGACGTCTCGACCGACGTCTTCGGTGGCGATTACAACAGCGTTCACCTCGTCACGGACGCCGGCGTGGAAAGCTGGACGCGCCTGCCGAAAGACGCGGTTGCGGCGCGGTTGGTCGACCGGATCGCGGAAAGCCTGACCGGAATACCGGCCCCAACCTTGTCCTGAAGCCCCCCAGACGTTACCTGTCGGGCGATATGACAACTGCGATCCGTATCGCGCTGAAGCGCTTGCCGCACGGCAGCGACCTCCCCCTCCCCGCCTATGCGACAGCCGGCGCAGTGGGCATGGACGTGGTCGCGGCGGAGGCGCTGACGCTCGCGCCGGGTGCGCGTGCCGCCGTCGCCACCGGCTTCGCCATCGCCATTCCCGCGGGCTACGAAGTGCAGGTCCGGCCCCGCTCCGGTCTCGCGCTGAAGCACGGAATCACATGTCTCAACACGCCCGGCACGATCGACGAGGATTATCGCGGCGAGGTGAAGGTGATCCTCGCCAATCTGGGCGATGAGCCGTTCCAGATCGCGCGCGGCGACCGCATCGCGCAGCTCGTACCCGCCGCCGTTCAACGGGCCGACATGATCGAGGTCGACGCGCTGGATGGAACGGCGCGCGGCTCGGGCGGGTTCGGCTCGACAGGCACAAGCGGACTGGCCGGATGATTGCGCTGGCGCTCCTGGCTCAGGCGGCAGCGACGACGCCCGCGCCCCCAGTACCGCCGCAGGACTGGACGGTCCTGCCGCCCTTCCCGCTGGTGCGTGCGGCGATCACGCCGGAGGCGACGGCCTATGTCCGTGGCGAAGTGGAGTCGGAACGCTGCCGCATCGCCACCTCACCGGCAGACGGTGTCCGCGTCGTCGCGCCGGTGGCGATCCTGATCGGCCCGGCCGGCGGCGTGCGTCAGGTCGTGCCCGCAGCGATCGGCTGCCCCACCGTCGAGCAATATACCGTCGGCTACGTGATCGCGCTGACCCGCACCGGCAGCGCCGCCTCGCGTCCCGGCTGGTACCGGCTGTCGGTCGCTTACCGCTGGTGACGCCACTCTCCGACGACGAACTCGCCCGCTATGCCCGCCACATCGTCCTGCGCGAGGTCGGTGGCAGCGGCCAGATGCGAATCAGGGCGGCGTCGGCGGCGATCGTCGGCTGCGGCGGGATCGGCTCGCCCGCGATCCAGTATCTTGCGGCGGCGGGCATCGGACGGCTGGTCCTGATCGATGACGACCGAGTCGATCTGTCGAACCTGCAACGGCAGACGATCTTCTCCGGCGGCGATCTCGGCCTGTCGAAGGCCGCTGCCGCCGCCCGTGCGGTCGCCGCGATCAACCCGCATGTCGATGTCGTGGTGCATGCCATCCGGCTCGACGCCGACAACGCGCGCGATGTGCTGGCTGACGTCGATGTGATCCTCGACGGGTGCGACAATTTCGCGACCCGGCTGCTCGTGGCGGACACCGCGCTTGCGCTGCGCACGCCCCTGGTGTCGGCGGCGGTCGGGCAGTTCGACGGGCAGTTGGGCGTGTTCCGCGGCTGGGAACCCGCCGCGCCCTGCTACCGCTGTTTCGTCGGCGATTCGCCCGACCGGGAGGGGGTGAGCTGTGCCGAACAGGGTGTGCTCGGCCCGGTCACCGGCGTCCTCGGCAGCCTCGCAGCGCTAGAGGTGCTGCGCGCCGTCGCCCCCTTCGGGGACGACCCGGCGGGCAACGTCATGTTGCTCGATTTCCTGTCGGGACGATTCCGTACGCTGCGCCTGCCGAAGGATCCCGCCTGCTCGGCGTGCTCCGGTATTTGACCGGAGCATGCCGAGGGCTCACCCCAGTTTGGTCTCGATGAACGAGCGAACCGCCGGCCCGATGTCGTCACGCGCGAGCGACAGCGCGACGTTCGCGCAGATATAGCCCGCCTTGTCGCCGCAGTCGTAACGCTCGCCGTCGAAGGTGAAACCGTGGAACGGCTGCTTGCCGATCAACTGCGCCATCGCGTCGGTCAGCTGGATCTCCCCACCCGCACCCTTCTCCTGCCCTTCGAGGATACGCATGACCTCGGGTTGCAGGATATAGCGGCCGGGGATCATCAGGTTCGACGGCGCAGTGCCTTTTGCCGGCTTCTCGACCAGCGCGCTTACCTCGACGGTACGATCGTCCACCCGCGCACCGGGAGAGATGATCCCGTATTTGTCGGTCTCGCTGTCCGCCACCTCCAGTGCACCGATGACGTTGCCGCCGACCCGAGCGTAAGCCTCCACCATCTGCTTCAGGAAGCCCGGCCGCCCGACCATCAGTTCGTCCGGAAGCAGCACCGCGAACGGCTCGTCGCCGACGATCTCTCGCGCGCACCATACGGCATGGCCCAGTCCCAGCGGCTCCTGCTGGCGGACGTACACGGGGGAGCCCGGCTTTTGCCGAATACCCTCCAGCACGCTGAGCGACTTGCCGCGCGCGCGCATCGTGTCCTCCAGCTCGTAGGAGATGTCGAAATGATCCTCCAGCGCGGACTTGTTGCGACCCGTGACGAAGATGATCTGGTCGATACCCGCCTCCAGCGCCTCTTCGACGGCATATTGGATCAGCGGCTTGTCGACGACGGTCAGCATCTCCTTCGGCATCGCCTTGGTCGCCGGCAGGAAGCGGGTGCCCAGCCCCGCGACCGGAAACACGGCCTTGCGCAACGGCTTGATCGTCATCGGTATTCGTCTCCCTTTGCCTGCTGACCACAGGCTCGTACCCTGCCACCTAAAGCCATGCGCGCCTCAATTGTTGCACGATGCGCGGTTAGCGTGATGGTAAACCCTGCGGCCGTAAAGCCGCGGCATGGCTCATACCATCCTCGTCGTGTTCGGCACGCGTCCCGAAGCGATCAAGCTATTTCCCGTCATCCGTGCCCTTGCGTCGATCGAGGGCCTGCGCGTGCGGACCTGTGTGACGGCGCAGCATCGCGGCCTGCTGGATCAGGTGCTGGCGATTGCCGGCCTGACGCCGGATCATGACCTCGACATCATGGAACCGGGGCAATCGCTCGACCGGCTGACGGCCAGGCTGCTGACCGGTATCGGCGAGACGATTGATGTGGAACGGCCCGATATGGTGCTGGTCCAGGGCGACACCGCGACCGCGATGGCGGGCGCCCTTGCCGCCTATTATCGTCGCATCCCGGTTGCGCATGTCGAAGCCGGGCTGCGTTCCGGCGATATCTATCACCCCTGGCCGGAGGAGGTGAACCGCCGCATCGTCGCACCGATCGCGCAGCACCACTTCGCCCCCACCCAGACCGCCGCCGACGCGCTGATACGGGAGGCGATCGATCCCACCAAGGTCCATGTCACCGGCAACACCGTCATCGACGCGCTGCACTGGACTCGCGACCGGATCGGCACCGAACCCGCCCTCGCCGACATGGTCGCCCCGGTGCTCGCCAAGATGGCCGGTCGGCGGATCGTGCTCGTCACCACCCATCGCCGCGAAAATTTCGGAGACGGCATGGCTGCGATCGCCCGTGCGATCGGCCGCATCGCCGAGCGACAGGATGTCGGCGTCATCTTTCCCGTACACCCCAACCCCAATGTCGTCGCCGTCATGGACGAGCTGCTGGGAGATCGTGCGAACGTCGCCCGTATCGCGCCGCTCGACTATCCCGGTTTCGTCGCCGTGCTCGCCGCGTCCGACATCGTGCTGACCGATTCGGGCGGTGTGCAGGAGGAGGCGCCCGCGCTGGGCAAGCCGGTACTGGTGATGCGCGAAACGACGGAGCGGCCGGAGGGCGTCGCCGCCGGCACCGCAAAGCTGATCGGCACCGACGAGGATCGCATCGTTTCCGAAGTCTTCACGCTTCTGGACGATAGCGACGCCCATGCCGTCATGGCCCGCGCCCACAACCCGTTCGGCGACGGTCACGCTTCGGCCCGGATCGGAAAGGTGATCGCCGATGGCTTCCGCCGCTGAACTCAACGTCGTCGTCATGGGGCTGGGCTATATCGGCCTGCCCACCGCGGCGGTGATCGCCCGTACCGGCGCGCAGGTGCTGGGCGTCGACGTGACTGCCTCGGTCGTGGAGACGGTCAACTCCGGGCGCGTCCATATCGAGGAGGTCGATCTCGATGGCCTCGTCTCGGGCGTGGTCTCCCGCGGCACGCTGCGCGCCGCGACCGAGGTCGCCCCCGCCGACGTGTTCGTCATCGCCGTGCCCACGCCGTTCGCCGCGGATCATCAGCCCGATATCGGCTACGTCCTGCAAGCGGCCACCAGCATCGCCGCGGTGTTGAAGGCGGGCGACACGATCATTCTCGAATCGACCTCGCCGGTCGGCACCACCGAGCAGGTTCGTGATCTGCTGGCCACGCTGCGCCCCGATCTGCGCGTGCCGGGCCGCGGCGGCAGCGGCGAGGGCGCGGACATCGCCATCGCCTATTGCCCCGAGCGCGTGCTCCCGGGCCGCATCCTCGTCGAACTGATCGACAACGACCGCGTCATCGGCGGCATCACGCCGCGCTGCGCCCGCAAGGCGCTGGGCTTCTATCGCCGCTTCGTGCGGGGGGCCTGCGTCACCACGACCGCTCGTGCGGCGGAGATGACGAAGCTGACGGAAAACGCATTCCGGGACGTCAACATCGCGTTCGCCAACGAACTCAGCCTCGTCGCCGATCGGCTGGGCGTCGACGTTTGGGAGGTGATCCGGCTTGCGAATCGCCATCCGCGCGTCAACATCCTGTCGCCGGGTCCGGGTGTCGGCGGTCATTGCATCGCAGTCGATCCGTGGTTCCTCGTCGCCGCCGCGCCGGACAGCACGCCGCTGATCCGCACCGCGCGGGAGGTCAACGACGGCAAGACCGATCACGTCATCGCCAAGGCGGCGGCGATGATCGACGCGATGCCGGGTGCATCGGTCGGCTGCATGGGCCTCGCGTTCAAAGCCAATATCGACGATTTCCGCGAGAGCCCGGCGCTGCGCGTCGCGAGCGCGCTGGCCGCCCGCTTCGGCGAACGGGTGCGCATCGTCGAACCCTATGCGGACGTGCTGCCCAAGGCGTTCGACGGCACTGGCGCTCGCCTGATCGACGTCGATACCGCGATCGAAACGTGCGACATCATGATCCTGTTGGTGGACCACGACCTGTTCCGCTCGATCCCGCTTCAGGAGCGTCAGGGCAAGGCGGTACTCGATACGCGCGGCATCTGGCCCGATCAGCCGCCCTACTCACCCGTGGCGACGCGACCGGAGCTGCGGCTGGCGAGTTGATCGCATTCATTGCGGCGCAACCTGCGAACGCGTAGGGCGACGACTCCTGCCGGCGGCGTCCCGCTGGCCATGTCCCTGAAAAGCGATGCTGCTCAAGTTTCTTAAACGGGCGACGCCCCCGCGGAGCGCGCCGACGATCCCGCCGGGCCAACGAGTCTATGCGATCGGTGATATTCACGGACGGCTGGATCTGCTCGAGCCCTTGCTCGACGCCATCGACGCGGACGACACTGCGCGCGGTCCCGCACGTACGACCTATGTCTTCCTTGGCGATCTGGTCGATCGCGGTCCGGATTCATGCGGCGTCGTCGAACGGATACGCCGACTTGCGGAGGAGAAGCCCGATGTGCGCCTCCTCGCTGGCAACCATGAGGAGATATTCCTCGGTGCGATCGGGGGCGAGGACAAGGCATTGCGGTTGTTCTGTCGCATCGGTGGTCGCGAGACGGCGATCAGCTACGGCATCGCGCCGCCGAACTACGAAGCGATGGACTATGATGAACTTGCCGAGGCGCTGGCGGATGTTGTGCCGCCGGGTCACCAGGCCTTGCTGGCGAGCGCGAGCGATATGGAGGTCATCGGTGATTATGCGTTCGTGCACGCCGGCGTTCACCCGGATCGCGCGCTGTCGGAGCAGCGCAGCAGCGACTTACGCTGGATTCGCAACCCCTTCCTCGATCATCGGGCCCCATTGGAGAAGATGATCGTCCACGGTCACACGGTTTCATCTACGGTAGAGTTCCTGCCGCATCGCATCGGCGTCGATACGGGCGCCTACGAATCCGGCCGGTTGAGCGCTCTGGGTCTGGAAGCCGAGCGAACATGGCATCTCGATACGATCTGATCGTCGCGGAATTGCTGCATTACGGCAGTTTGCTACTTTTTGTTCGCGATTTTTGCTGTAAGACAATCGCGACTGGAGTGTTGCATCGCCGCATCATGTGGTGACGTAAACGGGCCGGTCGGGTGGAACTGTTGCAAGGCCATTGGCTTTATGGCACTGCGCTGATCGACGGACATTTGAAGGGAGTTCTACATGGGTCTTGGTAAGTATCTCGCGGCTGCGGCCGCTGCGACGATGGTCGTTGCGCCTGCGGTTGCCGCTCCGGTGAACGCGGCTTCGAGCCTGTCGGTCGCCAAGTCGGCTCGCGCCGGTTCGGTTTCGGCCAAGAAGAACGAGCTGGCCGGTGGCGGCTTCATCGTTGCCGCTCTGGCCGCTGCTGCGGTCGTTGCCGGCATCGTGATCGTTGCTGACAGCGATGACGATTCGGACAGCAACTGAGCTGTTCTAGCTTCGGCTAAGGAAATAGCGGCCTTCGGGCCGCTATTTTTTTGCCTGCTGAATATGGCGCTGCACGCTCGTTGCGGGGTGCACGGGTTCCGGGGCAGCAGCCGGCCATAGCAAGGCGGCGCTGCCACCGCCGAGCTTCGGGCGTTGCGATGCGCTCGCGCTCTCTTATCGCCCAAACGTGACCTTCCGCTGAGGTGCTAGGGCAACATCGTTGGCGTGGAACTCGGTTGCGGCAACCGTGACGAATAGCGGTCGCCTGGCGCAGGTGTAGAAACTTACCCCGAGCGGGGGATGACGCAATCGGTCCTCGCGGTTCGGCCTCGGGTTGCGGGTTCAGGCGATGGCGTTGCTGTGACCATAGTGTCGGCGAGCCCGACAAAAACGCTATCGCTGCGGTTCTTATAAAACCAGTGGAGCGAACATGATGGAAGCGCTGCACCGCTTTCGGGACACTTCGCCTGCGCGGCCGGAGCGGCTAGCCGGTCACCATCAGACTACCTAAACCGCGTTCTCAACACTTGATGCCGGGGTCTTTACGGCCCTGTCGCGCGCTACTTAGTAGTACCCGCTGCCGCATCGATACTCAGCAATCGGTCCAGCAATGCCAGACGCTGGGCGATCGCCGTGCGATATGGCGCATCGGCGGGGGTCTTCGCCAGCGCCATCCGCCAGGAATCCCGAGCCGCGGGAAAGTCGTTGGAGCGAAGCTGTGCCACGCCAAGGAAGAAATAGGGTCCGGGATTCGCGGGCTCCAACTGCCTTGCGCGGGCGAAGGCGAAGCGGGATGCGGGCGACAATTGCCGGTCGTGCCGGGCCAACGCGTCGCCGAGCGCAGTCCACAACTGCACGCTCTTTGGCGACATACGGATGCCGCCGAGCAGCGCCTCCACCTCGTACCGCGGGTTACCACCGCGCGAGAGCGCGTCGGCCGCCGTCAGATACGCGCTGTCCGCTCCGTACCGGCCGAATATGTCGGTGCGCAGGTTGGCCAGCGCCTCGTCCACGACGAGCGAGTTGCGATCGGGCAAGACCGGCGACGCCGGAAGCGCGGGGCTGCCCTGCAAGGCATAGCCGGTCGCGCCGAGCATCAGCGCCGCGCCCACCATTGACCATAACAGCCGCGGCACGCGCAACGCGATCATCGCGCCGAACGCCGCCGCCGCCAGCACGACCAGTGCAATCCAGCCCATCATGCCCGCCGCCGCTTTCGGAAACTGCCGCGCGCGATCCACACACCTGCAAGCAGCAGCGCCACCGGGGCCAGCCACAGTGCCGCGGTTGCCGCACCGAACGGCGGATCGTAGCTGATGTAATCGCCGTAGCGGCCGATCAGCCAGTCGCGGATCGCCTCCGGTCGCTCGCCCGCACGGATACGCTGGCGGACCAGCGCGCGCATGTCGCCAGCCATCTGCGCGTCGCTGTCGGCGATCGACTGCCCCTGACAGACGACGCAGCGCAGCGTCTCCATCAGGCCGCGCGCCTGGGCTTCCTGCGCAGGATCGGCGAGCTGCGTGTCGGCGTACGTGGCGGGCGCGCTGGTCTGCGCAGCGACCGGTGCAGCGAACATCGCAGCCAGCAACAGGGCACGTTTCATCGGGCCGCTCGCCAGTCGGCGATCACCGCGTCGACCTGATCGGGGCGGATGTCGCCGATATACTGCTTCACGACGACGCCGCTGCCGTCGATCAGGAACGTCTCCGGCACGCCCGAGGAGCCGAGCGACAGCTGCACCGCACTCTGACGGTCGTCGCCGATCCGCGCATACGGATCGCCGTTCCGCGCGAGGAAGCCCTGCACGGCGCGGGCGGTGTCGCGCACCGCGATCGCGTCAATCGGCACGCCGGCTTGCTTGAGCTTCAACAGTTGCGGTGCTTCCGCGATGCACGGGATGCACCAGCTCGCGAAGACGTTGAGCAGTCGCGGCCCCTGCCCCCGCATCGCCGTCGAAGACAGGCCCGGCTTGCCGGGGACGGACGGCGCTAGGGTGAAGGCGGGCAGCGGCTTGCCCGCGAGCGCCGAGTGCACCGCGCGGTCGGCGGGGCGCATCAGCCCGCTGGCCACTACCGCGACGAGCAGGGCGAATGCCCCGAGCGGCAGCCACAACAGCCAGCGCCTCACGTCCACGCCTCCCACCGTCGCCGCCGCTTGCGCAGACGCCCAACTAGCGACAGCGCGCCGCCCATCGCGACGAGCACGCCGCCCGCCCAGATCAGGGTCACGAAAGGTTTCCACCACAGCCGCATCTGCCACCGGCCGGTCCCATCGGGCTGGCCGAGCACGGTGTAGAGCTGGCCATCGGGCACGGTCATGATCGCGGACTCGCTGGTCGTGGTCGGCGGATCGGAGAAGGTGCGGGACTGCGGATAGAGGCGGGTCACGTGGCCGTCGCGCTCGATGCTGAGCCGCGCCTGAAGTGCCGACCAATTGTCGGCGACGACAGGCGAGATACCGTCGAGCGTGACCTTGTACGGACCGACCCTCGTCGAGTCCCCGCCGCGCAGGGCGATCAGGCGTTCGACGGTGAAGGCGGAGTCGCACGCGATTCCCGCGAGGCTGACGGCGATGCCGAGATGCGCAACGACCATGCCCCAGGTGAATAGCGGCGTGCGGCGCAGGTCACGCCCCCACAAGGACGCGACGCTGGCCACCGCCAGCCCGGCGGCAAGGGAGAGGCCGAGCAGCGGCAGCACGCCGATCGGCATTGCGAAGACGACCAGCGCAGCGAAGGCGAAGGCGGTGACGCCGATCGGCCAGACTGCGCGGACGACCAGCGCCTGCGCATCGTCGCGTCGCCAGCGGACCAGCGGCCCGACCGCCATGACCACGATCAGGATCAATGCGAGCGGCCCCGCGGCCTTGTTGAAGAAGGGTGGCCCGACCGACAATTGCACGTCGAAGCCGGCCGCGACGATCGGGTACAGGGTGCCGATCAGGACGATGCCGAGGATCACCGACAGCAACAGATTGTTGGCGACGAGGCCCCCTTCGCGGCTGACCGGGTCGAAGGTCGTCCCCTGCCGCACGGTGCCGACCCGCGCCGCGAACAACGCCAGCGCGCCGCCGATGTAGAGTGCGAGCAGGACGAGGATAAACGCGCCGCGCCGCGGATCGACGGCGAAGGCGTGAACGCTGGTCAGGATGCCCGAGCGGACCAGGAACGTGCCGAGCATCGACATCGAGAACGCGACGACCGCCAGCATCACGGTCCACGCGCGAAGACCGTCGCGGGTCGCCAGCACCGTCACCGAATGGAGCAGCGCCGTCGCCGCCAGCCACGGCATCAGCGAGGCGTTCTCGACCGGGTCCCAGAACCACCAGCCGCCCCAGCCCAGTTCGTAATAGGCCCAATAGCTGCCGGCGGTGATGCCCAGCGTCAGGAATATCCACGCACCCAGCACCCACGGCCGCATCGCCCGCGCGAACTCGCGGCCGACATCGCGCGTGACGAGCGCGCCAACCGCGAACGAGAAGGCGACCGACAGCCCGACATAGCCGGCGTAGAGCGTCGGCGGGTGGAACGCGAGGCCGGGGTCCTGCAACAGCGGGTTGAGCCCTGCGCCGTCCACCGCCGCCGGGTTGAGCCGCGCGAACGGGTTGGAGGCGAACAACAGGAAGGCGTAGAAGCCGAGCGCGATCGCCGCCTGCGCACCGAGCGTCGCGATCAGCGTGCGTTCCGCCAGCGTCTTCTCGAACCACGCGACGGCGCCGCCGGCGAGGCCGAGGATGGTGACCCAAAGCAGCATCGACCCCTCGTGGTTACCCCACGCGCCGGCGACCTTGTAGATCCACGGCTTAGCCGAATGGCTGTTCTCGGCAACCAGCTTCACCGACATGTCGGATGTCTGAAACACGACGATCAGCGCCAGCATCGCCAGCGCCACGAGCCCGCCCTGCACCAGCGCGACCGGGCGGACGGTGGCGAGGACCGGCGCCTCGCCCCGACGCAGGCCGATCGCGGCCAGGGCAAGCTGCAAGGCAGCGAGCGCGGCGGCGAGCCACAGCGCAGCAAGGCCAGCCTCGGCGATCATTGTTCCAGCGTCTTCGTCTCGTGCATCTTGCCGGCCAGTTCGGGCGGCATGTATTTCTCGTCATGCTTCGCAAGCAGGTTGCCGGCCACGAACGATCCGTCACGCTGGAACTGGCCCTCCGCGACGACGCCCGATTTCTCGCGGAACAGGTCGGGGACGATGCCGGCATAGGTGACGGGCGTCGTCGCCTTGCCGTCGGTCACGACGAAATGGACGGTGACGCCGTCGGCGGCTCGCTTGACGGACCCGGCCTCGACCATCCCACCCAAACGGACCGCGCGGCCGAGGGGCAGGCCCTGTGCGGCGACATCGGACGGTGCGTAGAAGAACGCCGCCTGATCCCGCAATCCCGACAGCGCGAGCACCGCCGCCACCGCCACCGCGCCGAGCGCGAGCAGGATGAGCGTCAGCCGCTGATGCTTCGCCTTCATGGGCGCTTCTCCGCCGCGCGCATGGCGATGAACGACAACAGCGCCAGCACCGCCGCGCCGCCGAGCACCACCGCATAGGCCGCGGTCACGAAGGGCCAGGGATTCATGCCGCCGTCCTCATGCCCGCGCCATCCGGCGCATCCGCGCCTCCGCCTTGGCCAGCGCGAGCAACGTTCGCATCCGCATCAGCACGATCGCGCCGAACAGGCAGGTAAAGCCCACCAGCATGATCGGCAGCGGCCACAGGATCGATCCTGCGATCGTGGACTTGGTCAGGCCGATGCTCGGCCCCTGATGCAACGTGTTCCACCAGATCACGGAGTAGCGGATGATCGGCAGCAGCACGGTGCCGGCAATCCCGAACAGCGCGGGCAGTCGTCCGTCGCCGCCCCGCTCCGCATCGGCGCGGGCGAGCGCGATATAGGCGCAGTAGACGAAGAACAGCAGCAGCATCGACGTCAGCCGCCCGTCCCATTGCCAATAGGTACCCCAGGTCGGCCGTCCCCAGATCGCGCCGCTGACGAGGCACAGCGCCGCGAACAGCGCGCCCGGCACCGCAATGGCGCGTGCGGCGATCGCAGCGAGGGGATGCCGCCAGACGAGCAAGGCGATCGAGGACAGGGCGATGCCGGTCCAGCCGCCCATGCCCAGCCATGCGGTGGGTACGTGGATGTAGAGGATGCGGACGGTTTCGCCCTGAAGATAATCCGGCGGCGTCTGCGTCAGCCCGGCCCAGCAGCCGACCGCGATCAGCGCCACGCCCGCCCAGAACAGGATGGGCGTCAGCGGGCGCGCGATTCGAAGGAAGCGGGCGGGATTGGCGAAGGCGTGAAGCGTCGGCACTGAACGATCACTAATATGGTGAAAATTCCGCCTCGTCACGCACGAGTTGGGGATGCGGGCGGATTGCGGGGATTATCGGGTTCGGTCGTAGCGGTGTCGGCGATTGCTGCCCTGCGTGCAGTCGACGTGCGTCCGGCCGCCTTTGCGGGAGGCAGAGGTTTCTACGCGGTGACGAACCGTCCTCTGCTTGTGGGCTCTTCGAGAAACAGGGCCACTGCCGTTCACCAAAGCGCCACCCCGGCGAAGGCCGGGGTCCAGTCAGGCCAATGCTCGCGATCGGCTACCGCCCATATCCCAACTAGACCCCGGCCTCCGCCGGGGTGGGAGAAGAGGTTCCGCAACCTCACCTCATGAAGACCCAAGCTTTTGCTGAGGTGACGCTTGGGGCTGCAGTTAGGTAGGCGGGCGGGCGGCAAAGAGGCCTGATGCGCTCCACCGTTGCCCGCGGGTGCATGAAACATGTAAACACCCAGTCGCCCGACTACCCAACTACACCCCACCGGCGGCGACAGCGGCACCGGTCGCGTGGCCACCCACGGCCCAATCCGTCACCCCAGCGAACGCTGGGGTCTCGTGGTGCTGAAACCGGCCCCTTCTCGACGTGGAGCCCCCAGCTTTTGCTTGGGCGACGCTTGAGGATGGGATCGCGCGACTACCGGGCCGGCAATGGAGACGTGGGTCAGGCGACGACCGCGGGCTAACCAGTCTTTGCAACGAGGATCATTGCCCTTGCGCTGGATCGCACCAACGCGGAGGTTCGACCCGTGACGACATCTTGCCGCGCCATCGACGCCACCGTCGCGCTGGCCATCACCGGCGGCAATGCCGTCAGGACCGTCTCGACCGGCTGGGCACGGGCTCGGCAGGTCGTGCACATGGCACGACCGACCAGCGCTGCCCTCTACGCGGCGATCACGGCTGACACGGCGCTATGCTCCTGGAGCGTAGACGCCACGCCGCATCATCCTGCCGAGCGGGTCTTCACCAATAACGGGAAGACATCGCCCTCTCCTTCCCGGTTGCCGACAATGCGTAGGCGGCCAACGAGCGCTCAGCGGCCGATCAGGCGCTTCGCCAGTTGGTCCGCCACGTCCGAGGCCGGTTGGCCGGTGCGGTCGCTCTCGTCCCAGACCTCCACGAGGCGCTCGGGGATCCGGGCAATACGCGCCATGACTTCGGATTCGTCGCCGTGGCCGAGATATTCGAGGCCGACATTGATGATGCCGCCTGCGTTGATGACGTAGTCCGGCGCGTAGAGGATGCCGCGGTCGTGCAGCCGCTGGCCTTCGCCGCGGGTCGCAAGCTGGTTGTTGGCACCCCCGGCGACGACCTTGGCGGTCAGGGCCGCGATGCTCGCCTCCGTCAGGATCGCGCCGAGCGCGTTGGGGCTGACGAGGTCGACATCCTGGGTCAGGATCGCGCCCGGCGACACCACGGTCGCGCCGAGTTCCCTGGCCATACGGTCGGCACGCGCAGAATCGACATCGGCCAGCGTCAGGATCGCGCCGTCCTTCGCCAGCAGCTTGGCGAGGCCACCGCCGACCGAGCCGAGGCCCTGCACGGCGACGCGGACACCCTTCATGTCGGTCGCGCCGAGGCCGCGCGCGGCGGCGGCCTTGACGCCCAGATATACGCCATGTGCGGTGTAGGGGCCGGGATCGCCGCCCGCCGCGCCGCTCGCGACGGGCAGGCCGGAGACGTACTTCGTCTGGCCGGCGATCACCTTCATGCGCTCTTCGGACATGCCGACATCCTCGGCGGTCACGTAGCGGCCTCCAAGCGACTCGACCGAGCGGCCAAAGGCTTCGAGCTGCGCGGTGGTGATGACGTCGCCGGGCTTCGCAGCAAGGACGACGCCCTTGCCGCCGCCCAGCTCCAAACCAGCCATCGCGTTCTTGTAGCTCATGCCGCGCGACAGGCGCAGTGCGTCGGTGATGGCGGCGTCGGTGGTCGCGTAATGCCAGAAGCGCGCGCCGCCCGCTGCCGGTCCGAGCGAGGTCGAGTGGATCGCAATGACGGCCTGAAGCCCCGATGCCGGATCGGTGAACAGGTGGACGCCCTCATGGTCGTCGAAATCGGGAAAGCCCCAATCGGTCATCGCGGGTTCTCGGCTGTGAAGAAGTGGGGCGACCGACGGGACTTGAACCCGCAACTTCCGGCATCACAAGCCGACGCTCTAACCAATTGAACTACGGTCGCCGCGAAGAGCAGCGCCCCTAGCGTCCTCGGCGCCCCGCCGTCAAGGCCATCAGAAGCGTCCCTCGACCGAAAGCCGAAATCCGTCCGGTCCCGCGGTAAAGCCGCTGGCGGTCAGTCGCTCGATTGCGGCCGGGTCCGTGGGGCGTAGCGACAGGTCGGCACGGTAGCGTCCGCCGCCGGTGATGCGGAGCGCGATCGCCTCCGTTCCCCCCGCGCTGGCGAGCGGCAGTAGGAGTGCCCCGGCGTCGCACCGGGCGTTGCCGCTGACCGACGACGGCAGTGCGATCCCTGCCGACTCGCCCGCCAGCGCGGCGACGACGCGGCCTTGCGCCGCGACGCACTGGCCGTCCTGGAAACGCACGGTCAGCGCGTCGAGGTCGATGGTCGACACCGGCAGCGGCTGGAACGAGGCCCCGGTCGCAAGGCGTGCGGTAAGTCCGTCGACTCCCATGCCGCTGCGGCTGACGAACGCCTTGCCCGTCAGCGGCGGTGCACCGATCCCGCCGGGTCCGTTCATGACGATCGTCGCGCGGCCCGCCAGCAGCGGCAGCGGCGACAGGCGGGCACGCAGATCGCCAACTGCGAGGTCGCCGAACTTCACCTCCGACAGCGTCGCGCCCCAGATCGTGCCGCTCACCGATCGCGCGACGACGCCCTGATCGCCTACCCCGGCCCAGCCCAGCACCAGCCGCATCGGCAGGAACACGATCAGCGCGGCCACCAGCATCGCGCCGAACAGCGCAGTCGGACCGGTCGTCAGCCGGATGCGCCTCATTGGCCGCGGCTCCGCAGCACCAGCCGCGCCGCGACGGTGCGGTCGCCATTGTCGGTCAGGGCGGCGCTCTCGACGACGATGCCGTAGCGCTCCAGCCGCGCCAGCCACGTCGACAGCGCCGCCCCGCGTGCCGCCGCGATCGTCACGCGCACGCCGTCGCCGCCGTCCGGATCGATGCTGGCAAGCGGGAAGCCCGCTTCCTCCGCGCGGGTTCGGACGATCTCCGTCAGCGTGCCGACGATCGGCGGGGCGCGACGTGCCTGCCGCAGTGCATCGACCAGATTGTGAGTCTCGCCCAGCCGGATGACCGCCGCCGCATGCCGTTCGCGCGCGCTCGACAAGGCATTGGCGGCGGGACGGATGATCAGGCCCCAGACGATCGTCACGACCGCGAGCGCCGCCATGACCAGCAACAGCCGCTGTTCGCGCTTGGCACGCTGCACGAACCATGTCCGCAGGGCGATCATGGCGCGATCACCGTCAGTTCGCCGCTGACCCGGTTGCCGTTGGCGACGAAGGTGCTGGCTCGGACGGTAAAGCCCGCGCGCTCCAACGCTCGTTTCAGGTCCGTCGCCGCCGATTCGCGCTCGGTCGCGACCGACAGGCGCAGGGCACCGTCGTTGGCGAAGTCCAGCCCGGTCAGTTCCGTCTGCGGCACCGAGCGTATCGCCGCAAACGCGGCGGCCGTCGTGGTCGAGAAGCCGACGCCGGGTCCGAATGTCCGCCGCTGCCGCTCCGTCAATTGGCGGGAGGGATCGGTCACCGTCTCGCCACGCGGCAATGCGGTGGCGGCGAGCGCGTCGGCCTGTGCCTCCAGCCGATCGGCGGCGAAGCTGTACTTGGCGAGTCGCACAAGCGAGATCGCCAGCGTCACCGCCAGGATCGCGAGTGCCAGCACCGCAAGCCGCCGAACCAGCCGCCAGTCGATCGCGAAGCCGCGCCGCCGCGCGAACGGTCCCTGCCGCAGATCGAGCGCGGGCTCCGCCGCCGCCCGGAACAGCGCCGCATCCAGCGCGGCGCGGTCGAGTGGTTGGGGAGGCGTGTCGCCGGTGACCAGATCGGTCAGTCGCGCCTCGTCCGCGAAGCCCGCGGTGCGACCGCGCACGACGCCCTGCCCGCCGATGTCGGCGCGGATATACCCTTCGTCAGGGCGCGGGAGCAGCATCGGCGCGGGGATCATCGCGACCGGATCGACGCCGGCGCTCGCCAGTTGTTCGAGCCACGCCTGCATCGTCCCCGCACCGACGACGCCGATCGGCCGTTCCATGCCTTCGCCTTCGCTGCCGACCGCGACGTGCAGCTCGCCGACCGGCGCAGCGCTCGCCTCCGCCGCCAGCAGCCGCGCCGCCGCCACGCCCTGCGCTGCGCTGCGGGTCGGCAGGTCGGCCCAGTGCAGCGTCACCGCATCGGCCGGCGTCACCGCGACGATGGGATCGTCACCCTCCGGTACGCCGTCGCCGCGCGCCATCGTCCCGCCGTCGCCGACGCGAAGCCAGCGGAACCCGGCATCGCCGGCGGGGAGGAACAGGAGCGTCGTCATATATCCTCGCCCCATTGCCGCGACACGAGCCGGACGGGAAGCCTCGTCGCGTCGATCAACGCTCTTTCCTCCAGCGTCGCGCCCGGCACCGAAACGTCGATCCGGAGGTCGAACCAGGTCGAGGTGACGGCGGTGTCCTGGCTACCGGCATTCGCGAGCCCCCCGAAGACGGCGTTCGCATCGCCATAACCCTGCGGCGGGCGCCTCATCAGCAGCGCCCGCGCCGCGTCGACCGACAGCGTGTCGGGGCCGACCATCGCCAGCAGAGGCGCCTGTTCGGGCAGCAGCGTGTTGACGTTGATCTTGGCGGCCTCGGTCGTCGGCAGCGCGCAGACCCACGGACGCAGCGCCGCGTAGATCTCCGGCGTCACGCCCGCAACCGCGCGCAATTCGCTGGGGTCGGCCATCAGCGTCCCCGCCGTGCGATACCCGGTGTAGCGCGCATCCTCCGCACCGCCGGCCTGCTGGTCCTGATCGGTGTCGATCCAGTCCGCCGCGCCTCCCGCGACCTGCTGCGCCACCTGTTGCGGAATGCCGATCAGGCCCATCAGCCGCGTGAAGCGAACGCGCTGCGTGATGTCGCCGGAGGAATACACCCCCGGTGCAACCTGCGTGACCAGACCGTTGAGGTTGAAGCAATTGCCGCCGTCGCTGACCCGCGCCGTCGCCAATCCGCCGCCGGGTAGGGGCAGGCCGAACGGCCGTCCGCTCCACCCGCCGGCCAGTGTGATGCGCTTCGGGCTGCTCACCATCAGGTCGCCGACCCGCACCACCGCCATCGCCTCCGCCGCGACGGCATAGGCACGGGCCTGCTCGCCCGAGGCGGCGTTGGACGCCAGCCGGGTCGACAGGCGCAGTTTCTCCAGCGCGCCGCCCGCCATGACGGCAATCACGGCGACCAGCATCAGCACGGTTAGCAGCGCCGCACCGCGTTCGCGCGGATCAATTCGCATTGTCGGCTTGCGACACGTCGCTGTCGGGCTGCACGGGCGGCGGCGCAT
Organism: Sphingomonas sp. AC435; assembly: GCF_979253005.1. Taxonomy (NCBI): domain Bacteria; kingdom Pseudomonadati; phylum Pseudomonadota; class Alphaproteobacteria; order Sphingomonadales; family Sphingomonadaceae; genus Sphingomonas; species Sphingomonas sp. AC435. The sequence goes on along the minus strand of NZ_CEEDCJ010000004.1, from coordinate 110,804 downwards.
AGCCGGTGCCGACGAGGAACATCGCGCGGTAGAACGTCCCGTCGCGTCGGGTCAGCCGCATCTCCAGCGCCTGCGGCAACGGCACGCCCCCCGCCCCGTCCCACCGGTCGCTCCACGCACCGTTGTAGCGATAGCGAAGCGTCAGGTCGCGAACGCCGGTCAGCATCGGCGTCGCGGAGAGCGGCGCGGCCCCGTCGAGTTGCGGATAGCCGATGCGCTGGAGCGTACCGTCGACGATCTGCCAGACCAGCTTCTGCGCCCCCGGCCGCGCCGCCGCATCGATGTTGGTCCAGCCTCCCCGGACGAGCGCGAGCGTCCCGTTCTCGCCCACGAAGGCGGGTCGCAGCGTGCCGGACTCGTCGCGGGCGGCACGCGGGATCGCCTGACCGAGATCGGCCGACATCGCGGAGATCGTCCGCACCAGCGCCGCACCGTCGTCCAGCCGCTTCGTCGTGGCCGCCTGCGCCCGGATGCTGAACGACAGGATCGCCACCCCCGCCGCCGCGATCATCCCGAAGATCATCAGCGAGACCATGACCTCGACCAGCGTAAAACCCTGCTCGGCAGACTGCCTATCCAGCAAAGGCGCGCGGGGCGTCATGTCGTCAGTACCGGTACGCTCGGGGGCCGGATCATCGTCACGCGGCCGACCACCTGCCCACGGCGATTCGCAACTGCCACGTCGATTCGGACCACCCTCGAGTCGCCAACCGAGGACACCTGCCGGGTCCAGCGCCACGGGAGACCGCCGTTGGTCTCCGCCCCGGAGGTGCGGCCGGGCACGGGCGCCTCCGCCTCGGTCAGGGCATCGAGCGCGACGTTGCGGGCGACGAGTTCGGCCGCGACATCCTCGTCGATGATGCTCGCGCCGCGCACCGTCGCGCCCTCCAGCCGGACGAGCGCCAGCACCGCGAGGCTGAATACCGCCAGCGCGACCATGATTTCGATGAGCGTGAAGCCCTGTTCCCGCCGGTTACTGGGCATCGGCGCGGACCTCTCCGTCGGCACCGATGCTGACCAGCGCATCGGCAGTCCCGCGCTTTAGCCGGATGTCTGCGCCACGATCGGCGGTGCCGGTCGGGTCGAAGGTCACGCGTACCCGGCCGCTGGCGTCGGGAATACTGGCGCGCGTCCCCTCCGACCAGCGCTCGACGCGCAGCGGCTTCTCGGCGAGCGGCACCCACGCGCCGTCGCTGCGGCGGTCGAAGCCATAGCCACCACTGGTGATCCACAGGCTGACCGGCGCCCCGCCGACGATCGCCACGTCGCGCGCCGCCTTGATCCGGGCGGCGAAGCGCAACCCCTCGTCGAGCACGCGGCCTCTCGGGTCGGGCATCGCGAACGCGACGACGGCCGCCGACAAGCCGATGATCGTGACGACGATCATCAGTTCGATCAGCGTGAAGCCGCGCTCGCCGGAGCGGTCGCGGGCTCGCTTACTGCCAGCTGCCGATATCGGCATTGATCCCTTCGCCGCCTTCCTTGCCGTCCGCACCATAGGTCCAGACATCGGCCTCGCCGTGCTGCCCGGGCGACGCGTAGAGGTAGGGCTTGCCCCAAGGATCGTCGGGCAGGCGCTTGATATAGCCGCCCTGCTGATAGCGGGAGGCGTCGACGCCGGACGGTGCGCTGACCAGCGCGTTCAGGCCCTGCGCAGTCGTCGGAAATACGCTCATCTGAAGGCGATACAGTTCCAGCCCGCCCTCGATCTGGGCGATGTCGGCCTTCGCCTTCTGAATGCGCGCAGTGTCGCCCGATGGCAGCACGTTCAGCGCGACGATCGTCGCGAGCAGGCCGATGATGACGATCACGACCATCAGTTCGACGAGCGTGAAGCCGTTACGCTTCGGCGGCTTCTTGTCCTTGGTACGCATGTAACCTCTCATTGTCCTGCCGCTACCCGCCGGCCAGCGTGTTCAGTTGCAGGATCGGCAGCAGGATGGACAGCACGATCGTCGCGACGATGCCACCCATGATGACGATGATCGCCGGCTCCAGCAGCGACAATGCGGTCGCGGTGAAGCGATCGAACTCGCGTTCCAGATAGTCGGCCGCGCGTTCCAGCATCTCGTCCAGCCGCCCCGCCGCTTCGCCGGACGCCGCCAGATACGTCAGCAGCGGCGGAAAGACGCCCGCGCGCCGCATCGCCGCCGACAAGCTACCACCGCCGCGGATCGCCTCGACGATGTCGTCCGACGCGACGCGAAGCCGGCGGTTGTGGATCGTGCCGGCCGTCAGCATCAGCCCGTCGAGCAGCGGCAGACGACTGGCGACCATCGTTCCCAGCGTCCGCGCCATCCGCGCCGCATGCAGGTCGCGCAGCAGCCGCCCGATCAGCGGAATGCGTAGCAGCCAGCTGTCGAAGGCGAGCCGGATCGGTGGCTGCTTCAGCGCCTGCCACAGCACCACGCCGGCCAGTGCCACGCCCAGCAGCATCGCCCACCACCACCCGACCAGCAGATCGGAAAAGGCGATGACCATACGCGTCAGGAACGGCAATTCCTGCCCGACCGTGTCGAACTGCTCGACGACCTGCGGGACGACGAACATCATCAGCGCCGAGACGACTCCGAGTGCGACGATCGCGAGGATCGCGGGATAGGCTAGCGCGGTAATGAGCTTGCCGCGGATTTCCGCCTGCCGCTCGAGCAACGCCGCCAGCCGGTCGAGGATCGTCGGCAACGTGCCCGAACTCTCGCCCGCCGCGACCATCGCGCGGTAGAGGGGCGGGAAGCTCTTCGGCTCGCGCGCCATCGAATCGGCGAGGCGGCGCCCCTCAACGACACCGACATGTACCTGAGCGACGATCGCGCGGACGCTGTCCTGCTCGGTCTGGCGAGTGATCGTTCGCAGCGACTCCTCCAGCGGGGATACGCGGTTGAGTGTCGCGAGCTGGCGCGTGAACAGCGTCAACTGCTTGCCGCTCATCTTCGCGCGACCCAGCTTGAGCCCGAACAGCGGCCGCGCGGTCGCGACCGGCGGCGATCCGGGTTCGAGGCGCACTACATACAGCCGCTGCCGGTCGAGCGCGGTCCGCGCGGCGTCGATCGACGCTGCGGCAACGTGTCCGCGCTTTTCCGCACCGCGCGTGTCGATGGCGATGTAGTCGAAGTCAGCCATTGGACAGGGGGGCCCTCACCCTTCCGTCGCTTCGCTCCTCTCTCCCTCTCCCGCGGGGAAAGCGAGGGGCCGGCCAAGGGTAAGGGTGATTACGCATCCACCGCGTCCAAGACATCGGTGACATCGCGCCGCGACACCCGCACCGCTTCCTCCGGCGTTGTCTCGCCCGCCAGCACCAGTTCGCGTGCGGCAGTGGCTAGGTTCGTGGTGCGCGCAAAGGCGTGATCGGAGATCGCCTGCTCGTCGCCGCCCTCGTTGATCAGGCGGCGGATCGTCTCGTCGACGCGCACCGCCTCGAACACGCCGATGCGGCCCTTGTAGCCCGAATGGCCGCACTTCTCGCATCCGACCGCGCGGCGCACCTTTGCCGCCGGATCGATGCCGAGCAGCGGCGCTACCGTCTCGCGCGCCGGCACCGGCTCGCGGCAGACCGGGCAGAGCCGCCGCACCAGCCGCTGCGCGATCACGGCGCGCAGCGTCGAGGCGAGCAGGAACGGCTCCACCTTCATGTCGCGCATGCGCGTGATCGCGCCGACGGCGTCGTTGGTATGGACCGTCGACAGCACGAGGTGGCCGGTCAGCGACGCCTGCACCGCGATCTCCGCCGTCTCGCGATCGCGGATTTCGCCGACCATCACCACGTCCGGGTCCTGACGCAGGATCGCGCGCAGGCCCGCCGCGAAGGTCAGGCCGACCTTGGCGTTGACCTGGGTCTGGCCGACACCGTCGACCGCATATTCCACCGGGTCCTCGACGGTCAGGATGTTGCGGCTGCCGTCGTTCAGCAGGCGCAGTGCAGCATAGAGGCTGGTGGTCTTGCCCGAACCCGTCGGCCCGGTGACGAGGATGATGCCGTTCGGCTCGGCTAACGCGCCGCGCAGAAGGGCGAACATCGACGGTGTCATGCCCAGCGCGTCGAGGTCGATCCCGGCATTCTCCTTGTCGAGGATACGCAGCACGACCCGCTCGCCCGCGCGGCTGGGCAATGTCGAGACGCGTACGTCGAGCAACTTGCCCCCCAGCGTCAGGCCCATGCGTCCGTCCTGCGGAATACGACGCTCGGCGATATCGAGGCGGGCCATGACCTTGATGCGGCTGACCACGACGGGGGCGACATGCGGCGGCATCCGCAACGTCTCGCGCAGTACGCCGTCGATCCGCATCCGCACGACGAGGCCGGTTTCGTAAGGCTCGATATGGATGTCCGACACGCCGTGGCGGGCCGCATCGGCGATGATTCCGTTGATCAGGCGGATAGCCGGCGCGTCGTCCGCCGTATCGAGCAAATCCTCCGCGGTCGGCAGCCCGTCCGCCAGCAGGTCGAGCTCGTCGCCCATGCCGACCGCGGCCAGGGCGTTCGCCTGGCCGTCCATCGCGTAAGCATCCGACAGCAGCCGGTCGAATGCCTGTTGCGGCACGATCGCCACGTCGAACGGGCGACCGAGATGGCGACGCACCTCGATCAGCGCCTTCGGGTCCGCGCCTTCGCGCAAGCCGATCGTCAGGTGCCCGTCGGTATCCGTCGCCTGCACCACCACGCCGAAGCGGCGGGCGAACAGATACGGGATCGTCACCTGCGGCAGGTCGGCGACGCCGCCGGTCGGCGGCGGCGGCAGGATAGCGGCCTGCACGGCCTGCTCCTCGGCCAGCGCCAGTTCCTCGCCGGTGCGGATTGTCATTTCCGCTCCGGGCGGATCGTCTTCGCGCCTTGCAGCGGAGCGGCGATATTGGGGTCCTCGATATTGCCTGGCAGGGGTGCGCGGGGAATCGGCGGGGCGGCGTTCAAGTAATCGCGCACAAGCTGGTCGATCGATGGCTCCGCGCCCGGCTCCGCATAGCCCTGCGACGCGCGGAGGTAGCCGTAGCGCTGTTCGGTGACGCGGCGGCTGTCTTCGGCGTTGCGGAGGATGGTGGGGCGGATGAAGACCATCAGGTTCGTCTTCGTACGCGATTTCGCCTTCGACCTGAACAGGTTACCCACCACCGGAATATCGCCGAGGAACGGGATCTTCTCGATCGTGCGGCGTTCGTTGTCGTCCAGCAGGCCGCCGATGACGGTGATCGCGCCATCGTCGACGGTGAAGGTATTTTCGAACGCGCGCTTGTTGAAGATCAGTTCCGAATTGTCGCTCGACACCGGACCCGCGACCGAGCTGACCTCCAGCCGCAGATACATCTTCAGCGAGCCGCCGGTATTCACCTGCGGCTTCACGTCGAGCTGGATACCGACATTCTGGCGCTGCACGGTGCGGAAGGCATTGTCGAAATTGCCGGGCGACAGCGCCTGCCCGGTCGTCACCGGCACCTCCTGCCCGACGAGGCTGTGCGCCTGCTGATTGTCGAGCGTGATGATGTGCGGGACCTGAAGCAGGTTCGACGTATTGTCGCTCTTCACCGCATTGATGATCGCGCCGAAGATCGTGTCGCCGATCTTGCCGCCCCAGCCCGCGAAGCCACCTGTGGTGCCGAGGATCGAGCTGACCGCCGACTGCGCCAGCGTGTCGGACACGGTGTTGTTGGTCGTCGTCGTCGTCGTGTTGCCGTTGATGGTCGTCGTCGTCGTCGCCAGTTCGCGCGCGCCGACGGCGCCGGCGATCGTCAGCAGGCTGGGCGCGGTATTGGTATAGGTCGACGCGGCGAAGGCACCGCCCGAAAGATTGCCCAGCAGGAACTGCGCGCCGAGCCGGCTGACGGTCTGGTCCGACACTTCGGCGACGATCGCCTCGATCAGCACCTGTTCGCGGCGGGTGTCGAGTTGGCGGATCACCTCGGTCAGTTGGCGCTGGATGTCCGCGGGGGCGGCGATGACGATCGCGTTGGCGCCCTGGAAGCGGGTGACGACCGCCGCCGTCCGCCCGCCCTGCGTGGTGACGGCGGCGTTCTGCGCGTTGGGCTGGCCGCCGCTGCCGGAGGATTGCGGCGCGGCCTGCTGCACGGGTTGTACCGTGCGCGAACTCGTGCCGCCGCCGGTGCCACTGGCCGAGTTGCTGGTCTGGAACGACCCGCGCGACAGCGTCGTCTCCTGCACGGGATCGGGCGTCTGACCGACGAGCTGTTGCAGGACGGGGAGCAATTGCTCGGCGTCGGCATTCTCCAGGAACACGACGCGGATTTCGGTGCCGCTGCGCGCCTTGCGATCGAGGTCGGCGGCGATCTGCGCCAGCCGGCCGACCGTCGCGGGGTCGCCGCGCAGGACCACCGAGTTGCTGCTGTCGATCGACACGATCGAGATGCCGCCGGCATTGCCTCCGCCCGCGGACGGCGCGCCGCCCTGCCCCTGCGGCTGTCCAGCCGCCGCCGATCCGCCAGAGGCCAGCGCCTGAAGCGCGGTCGCGATCTCCCGCGCGCCGGCGTTCTGGAGCGTCACGACGCGGGTCGATGAGTTATCGGTATCGATCCGCCGCAACACTTCGCGGATGCGGCGGATATTGTCGGCGAAATCGACGACGACGAGACTGTTGCCGCCGCGATTGGCGGTCACCGCACCCTGCGCGGATACCAGCGGCCGCACCGTCTCGACCGCGCTGGCCGCATCGACCGAGCGCAGGCGGACGATCTCCGTCACGAAGCTGTTGCGCGCCGCGCCGCCCGATCCGATCCGCGTCGGCTGGCTGGCGGCATTGTCGATCGGCTGGATACGGAGCGCGCCGTTACCCGTCGGCACCGCGACGAGGCCGTTGGCCCTGAGCGTCGACAGGAACACCTCGAAATATTCGGAGCGGGACAGCGGCCGGTCGGTGACGACGGTCACCTTTCCCTGCACGCGATTGTCGATGATGAAGGTGCGCTGCGTGACGCGAGCGGCGTCGGCGATGAACGCGCGGATATCGGCATCGCGGACGTTCAGCGTGGTCTGCGCCAGCGCGGGAGCCGCCAATACGACAGCAGGGATCAGGAGATGGGAAAACTTCACGGACGGGAGCCTGCAACGGAAATGGAGAGCGACAGCGTCTGCTGCCCGCGCTCGACGGTGATGGGGACGTTGCCGCCACCCGCAAAATCGGCGGTAACCCGGTCGAGATCGCCGGGGCCGCTGACGGGACGGCCGCCGATCGACGTCACGACGTCGCCTTCGCGCAGGCCCGCCTTCTGAAACACGACGCCGCTACCTTGTGGCCGAACGATCAGGCCGCTGATCCTGCCACCGTCGAGGCGTGGGATGAAGCCGATCTCCTGCCGGATACGGCTGGCGGGCACGGCATCGGCCACTGGCGGTTGTGCTACACCGGGGGCGGCAGCGGTCATCGGTACGGCCCCCGCAACCGGCGGCGCCGGGGTCGCGCCGGATTGGTCGAGGAACAGGTCCTCGGTCGCGCCACCCCGGTCGAGCGTGATGTGATCGAACGCCACCGCCTTCAGGCGGACGCCGGGCTGGACCTCTTCGCCCACCGCGACGCTCTGCTGCACGCCGTCGGGGCCTGCCACGATCGCCGATCCGCGGCCGGTCGCCTCGTCCAGACGGATGCCGAACAGCGTCAGTTGCAGGCTGGTGACGGCGGCGGGCGCGTCGGCGGGGGCACCCAGACGGAAGAATGGGTCGAAGCCGGACAGGATCGACAGGGGGCTGCCCGGCAGCGCGATACCCGCCGGTCGCCAGTCGCCCAGCGGCGTCACGGGGGTGGCGACGACCCATAGCAGCCGCGCGACCTGCGTCGCGAGACCGGCCATGAGCGCCAGTTCGGCCACCGAGTAGACGTTGACGCGCGGAAGCCGCCGCAACCAGCGGCGCGCACGCGCGTCGAGCTTCAACTGCATCGCAATCCCATCCCGCCCGATCGCCCTATCGACGCCATGTTACGCGATTGCGTCAGCGGACTGAAACAAAAAGGCGCTGGCGGAGAACGAACGCCTGCTGGCAGGGTGACGGCATGACGACATCCGGTTCCGGCATCGACGAAGCCCCCGTGGCGGCCAGCATCCTCCGCCAGTCCGGCGTACAGCGCATCCCCAGCCCCAAATTGACGCTGTTCGTCCGCCGCGACTTCCTGTCGCCCGAGCTTTGCGCGGCGCTGATCGCGCAGATCGATGCGGTGCGCCGGCCCTCCACGATCGCCGACGCCACGGGCGATGACGGCTTCCGGACCAGCGAAACGGGCGATCTCGACGCTGACGATCCCGCCGTCCGAGAGGTGGAGGCGGCGATCACGGCGCTGACCGGTCTCGATCCGGCGCATGGCGAGCCGTTGCAGGGACAACGCTACGCCGTCGGGCAGGAGTTCAAGGGGCATACCGACTATTTCGAGCCGAACGGCGCGGACTTCGAGCGCTATTGCTCGGTCGCGGGCAACCGGACGTGGACGGTGATGATCTACCTCAACGAACCCGAGGCCGGCGGCGCGACCCGGTTCAAGGCGGTCGACAAGATCATCCAGCCGGAGACCGGTAAACTGGTATGCTGGAACAACCGCCGCCCCGACCGGACCATGAACCCGGCCACGCTTCATCAGGGCATGAAGGTCCGGGCGGGCGCCAAATACGTCGTGACGAAGTGGTTCCGGGAGCGGCCCTGGGGCTGGTGAACAAGAGCGCCGGTGAGGAGTCGTGGCTCATACCACCACCTCATTCCCCGACATCCCGCACGAAGCGGTATCCCTCCTGCCCCAACCCGACCGTCCGGTAAAAACCGTTGGCGTTGCGCACCGCGATCGCGCCGACCGCCTCGACGCTCCCGCACCCTTGATCGACCATCGCCGCCACCGCCGCGTCGAACATCGCCCGCCCGACGCCCCGGCGTCGCGTGGCCCTGTCGACCACGATCGCGGTAAGCCGCCCGATAGGAGGCGCATGCAGACCCAGTATGATGTGCCAGGCGATGCAGCCGATGACCCCGCCGCGATCCGCCACCAGCACGCCGCCGCCGCTTCGGCGCAAGGCGTCGAACCGGTCCGCCGACACCGACTCCTGGGCGTCGAGCAACGCCGCGACCGCCTTCAAGTCGCCTTTCACGGCAGGCCGGACACGCAGTTCAGGTTCAGGTTCAGGTTCAGGTTCGGGTTCAGGTTCGGGTTCAGGTTCAGGTTCTCTCTCCTTCACCTGCTGAGCTTGACGCGGCTTGCGCGCCGCCACGATTGTCTCCGCGGACTCCTCCTCCTCGGCCTTTTCCACGACCGGCCGCGGCGGATACCGCACCGGCGTCACGTCCGCGGACGCTGCCCATGTCGATCCCTCCGCCTTGCGCAGATAGCTTCGAACATCGTCTGCCGTCGCGGTCAGGCCGTCGTCGCCGATGCCCAGCAAGGCCTTTCCGCCCGCATCCGTGAGTCCGTATTTGCCATAGTCGCCCGCTCCCGGCTTGCGCCGGCGCGACTTGACCAGCTTCATGCCGCGATGCGCCGCTGCCTCCCGCAGCGCGTCGTCGTCGTCGCGACCGACCGGCATCAGGGTTGCCAATTGGGCTGGTAGTTTTTGTCGATCCGGCGATCGATGAAGAAGGCCGCGCTGATGAACGCCAGATGCGTCAAGGCCTGCGGGAAATTGCCGAGCTGCAAGCCACGTTCGTCCAGTTCCTCGGCGAACAGGCCCAAGGTGTTGGCATAGCTCAGCCCCTTGGCAAGGATCATCTGCGCGTCGTCCAGCCGCCCGGCACGCGCGAGGCATTCGGCGTACCAGAAGGTGCAGGTCGTGAACGCGCCCTCCCCGCCCTCCAGCCCGTCGGTGTTGCGATAGCGATAGACCAAACCGTCGTCGCACAGATGCTCCTCGATCGCGTCGAGCGTCTTGAGCCACACCGGATCCGTTGAGGATACGAACCGCATCAGCGGCATCATCAACAGGGCCGCGTCCAGTTCGGTGCCGCCCCGCTCCTGCACGAAATAGCCGTGTTCCGGGTGCCGGAAGTTCGCCCAGACATCCGCGACGATGGCATCGCGGCACTCCGCCCATTCGACGATCGGGGCGGGCAGCGACCTCTTCTTCGCCAGCCGGATCGCGCGGTCCATCGCGACCCAGCACATGACTCGCGAATGCAGGAAGTGGCGTGGTTCGGATCGCATCTCCCAGATACCGGCATCCGGCCGATCCCAATTGTGCATCACATAGTCGACGATGCCGCGGACATGCTCCCAGCCCTCGTGACTGATCGCCGCGCCGTATTTATTCGACAGATAGGTGCTGTCCATCAGCTCGCCGAAGATATCCAGCTGGCTCTGCGAATGAGCCGCGTTGCCGATCCGCACCGGTCGGCTGCCCGCGTAGCCCGCGAGATGATCGAGCTCGGATTCGTCGAGCGCCTCCGACCCGTCGATCGCGTACATGATGCGGATCGGGTTATCGGCATCCGCTGCCATCATCCGCTGGCCGACCCATTTCCGGAAATGCTCTGCCTCGTCGTAGAAGCCCAGCCGCATGAACGCATAGACGGTGAACGACGCATCGCGGATCCAGCTGGCGCGATAATCCCAGTTCCGTCCCGCCCCCGTGGCTTCCGGCAACGAAAAGGTCGCCGCCGCCGCGATCGACCCGTGCCGCCGCGACGTCAACAGCTTCAGCGCGAGCGCGGAGCGAAGGACTTCCTCGCGCCAGCGGCCCCGATAGGTCGAATGCCCTGCCCAGCCTCGCCAGGCCTCGGTCGTCGCGACGATTTCCGCTGCGATCCCGGCATCGACGGGGCGCAGCAACGCCTCCTCGCCCAGCGCGAACCATGCGGTTTCGCCCGCGGACAGTGTGATGCGCGCCTCCACCGCGCCCGGTTCACAGGTCAGCGGCACAGACGCGAACAGCCGCAGCGTCAGGTCGCGGCCGGCGAAGCGGATGCCGCCGGCCTCCTCCGTCACCTCCGGCACCTCTCGCGCATAGTCGAAGCGCGGCGCACACCGGATCGTAAAATCCACCGCCCCGCGCGTCACCGTGATCCGCCGGATCAGGCAGCGCGCCTCCCGGTCCGGATGCGCGCGGGCATCGGGATGCGGCATCAGGTCGAGCACCTCCGCCGCGCCGCTCTCCGCCATCCAGCGGGTCAGCAGCAGGTTGGTGTCGGGCACGTACAGCTGCAGATTGCGCGGCGACTCCAGATCGGGCCGGATCGTGAACGTCCCGCCCGACCCCGGAGACAGCAGGTCGGCAAAGATCGACGGACTGTCGAGCGACGGCCAGCACAGATAATCGATCGTCCCGTCTCGCGCGACCAGCGCCGCCGTCTCCAGATCGCCGATGATTCCGTGATCGCCGATCGTCCTGAGCGGCGGCACCGTTCCGGCCTTGGCCGCGGCGGCCTCAGCCATTATCGCGGAATTCCGGGTAGAGCGCCATGCCGCCATCGACGAACAAGGTCGTGCCCGTCACGTAATCCGCCTCGTCCGACGCCAGCCACACCGTCGCGCGCGCGACATCCTCGGGCTCGCCGATCCGCCCATACGGGATCAGGCGCAGCAACTTCGTCAGCGCCTCGTCCGTCTCCCAAGCGTCCTTGTTGATCGGCGTGCGTATCGCTCCCGGCGCGATCGCGTTCACGCGGATGCCGTCGCCCGCCACCTCCTGCGCCAGTGATCGCGTGAGCATCCGTACGCCCCCCTTGGCGGAGGCATAGTTGATGTGCCCCGCCCAGGGGATCACTTCATGCACCGAACTCATCGCGATGATCGCCCCGGCACTGCGCGCCGGCCGCCCGTCCTTCGGCTGCGCACGGAAGCGGCGGACGGCTTCGCGCGCGCACAGGAACTGCCCGGTCAGGTTGATGCCGATGACCGTGTTCCAGTCTTCCAACGTCATGTCGGCGATGCCCGCGTCCTTTTGGACGCCCGAATTCGCGACCAGCAGATCGACGCGGCCGAACGCCTCGGTCGCCTCGTCGAACAGTCGCACGACATCCTCCTCCTGCGACACGTCGGCGCGCACCGCCACGGCGCGACCTCCCGCCGCCCTGATCCGGTCGACGAGTTCGTCGGCAGGCTCTGGATGAGAGCGATAGTTGACGACGACCGCCGCCCCCTCGCCCGCCAGCGCCTCCGCCACGGCGAGACCGATGCCGGAACTCGCCCCCGTGACGATGGCGGCATGATTGTTCAGGCGCAGGCAGGTGTCGGGCACGCGAGGTCTCCGGAAAACGTCGGTTCTCCGGGGTAACGGTCCAGCCGCGGATGGGATGCGCGCGGCGTCGCCATCCCGATGGGATGACATGCCTGATGCACGTCTATGATCCTTATCAGTTTGATTTCACTGTATCTTTTTAGGCGCCAAAACGTTCTCTCGGCGATCGTCCGTGAATGACCGCGGGCGATCCTGATGACGACCGCGGATGGACGCGGCGTCTGGCGCAATGCTCTCAAAAGGGGATGCCGCATGTCGGATGATTCACAATTGATCGGGGTTCTGGACCGCCGCGTGCAGCGACGGGGCGAGCGCCGCGAATTCTTCAGGGCCGCGATCGGTGCGGCGGCGATCGGCGCCAGCGCGGTGGCGTTTACGTCGACAGCGAAGGCGCAGACCGCGAACCTCGACGCCGACATCCTGAATTTCGCGCTCAACCTCGAATATCTCGAAGCGCAGTTCTACAGCTACGCCTTCAGCGGATCGGGACTTCCGGACGACCTGCTCGGCGGATCCACGTCGCAGGGTGCCCGAGGCAGCGTCATCACCGGCACGACCAACCCGGCGCGCGCGGTGGACTTCAGCGGCGAACCGCTCATCCAGCAATATGCGCGCGAGATCGCCGCCGACGAACGGGCGCATGTCAGCTTCCTGCGCACGGCGCTTGGCTCCGCGGCGGTCGCGCAGCCCACGATCAACATCGCCGGCGACGCTGACGGCCCGTTCACCGCGGCGGCGGCGGCGGCGGGCGTCACGCTGACCAACGGCGTGTTCGATCCCTACGCCTCGCCCGACAACTTCCTGCTCGGCGCGTATCTGTTCGAGGATGTCGGCGTCACCGCCTACAAGGGTTCCTCGTCGCTCCTGACCAACAACACCTTCCTCGACGCCGCGGCCGGCATCCTCGCCGCCGAGGCGTTCCACGCGGGGATCATCCGCGGCGCGCTCTATCGCCGCGGCCAGGCGATCCCGGCGCTGGTGACCGCGACGGAGCAGATCTCCGACGCACGCGACGCGGTCGACGGCTCGACCGATCAGGCCGGCCCGCCGCAAACCTATGCCGACGACGATCAGGGCGTCGCGTCGCGGCCCACGCCGGTGACGACCGAGGCTGGCACGTCGACCGGCACCGGCTCGAACTTCGTGCCGACCGATCCGAACGGGATCGCGTTCGGCCGGACGGCGCAGCAGGTCCTGAACATCGTCTACCTCAACACCGCCAACGCGGCCGCGGAACTGGGCGGGTTCTTCCCCGCCGGGGTCAATGGCGGCATCCGCGTCAGCGCCGCCAAGTGAGCAGGGGAGTCACCATCATGAACGACAAGATCGATTTCCTCGCCACGATCGAAAAGGCGGAACATCAGCGCATGGCGCGCCGCAACTTCATCCGCATGTGCGGTGGCGCGGCGGCGATGACCGGCGGCCTGTCGCTGCTGTCGGCTTGCGGCGATGACGACACGCCGGACCCGGTCGTCACGCCGACCCCCGCGCCGACGCAGGCCCCGGTGACCGACGCCGACATCCTCAACTTCGCGCTCCAGCTCGAGTATCTGGAGGGCAACTATTATTCATACGCGGTGACAGGCAGCGGCATCCCCGCCAGTCTGCGCACCGGTACCGGCTTCCAGAGCGGCGTCATCACCGGCTCCGGCGACGGAGCGGCGCGGGCGGTCGACTTTTCCGACCCGGTGATCGCGCAATATGCGCGCGAGATCGCGTATGACGAGCTGGCGCACATCACCTTCCTCCGCACCCAGCTCGGATCGGCGGCGGTGGCTCAGCCGAGCATCAACCTGTCGGGCAGCGCAGCGGTCGTCACGCCCGGAGGGGCGACGGTACCGGGCGCATTCACCGCTGCCGCACGCGCGGCCGGGGTGATCGGTGCGAACGAGATCTTCGACCCATTCGCGAACGACATCAACTTCCTGATTGGATCGTACCTGCTGACGGATGTCGGCGTCACCGCCTATCGCGGTTCGGCGCGCCTCATCACGAACAAGACCTATCTCGACGCATCGGCGGGCATCCTGGCGACCGAGGCCTATCACGACGGCGTCATCCGCTCGTCGCTCTATGCGCTGGGCCTGTCGGCACCGGCGACCTCGATCTTCGACCGCATCCAGCGCATTTCGGACTCCCGCGATGCGCTCGACGGCTCGACCGACACCGACCAGGGCATCGGTACCGCGAGCGAGGCCAACCTCGTCCCGACCGACGCCAACGGGCTGGTGCTGGGCCGGACGGCCAATCAGGTGTTGAACGTCGTGTTCCTGAATGCCGCCGTCGGCACGCAGCGCGGCGGCTTCTTCCCGGAGGGGGTGAACGGCAACATCAGGACCACGGTCGCCAATCCCTGACGCGCTACCCTGCATGAAGAAACCCGGCTTCCGCGAGGAAGCCGGGTTTTTCTGCGCCTCGCTTCTAAGCCACAAAAAAAAGGGGCCGGGCCACTCGCGTAACCCGGCCCCTTCTTCAAGCACGGCGCAACGTCAGAAGCGGAACGCTGCCGTCGCGCGCAGGCTGTGCCAGCGAAAATTGTCGTCGCCGCGGCGGAAATCGGTGCCGCTCGTCGTGCCACCATTGGTGCCATTGGTGAACGGCGTGCCGGCAGCGCCGGTCGCACGGACGCGGTAGTCGTTATCCTGATACTGATGGAACATATATTCCATGCCGATCGAGAAGTTGCGGCCGATCTTCTGCTCGATGCCGCCGCCGCCCAGGATACCGAACTGATTGCGGTCGCCGCTGCCCGTGAAGGTGTTCGTGGTGTTGGTCGAAGCGAAGCGGCGATCGATCTTCGCATAGCCCGCACCGAACGTGCCGTAGAACAGCGTCGTGTCGACCGCGTAACCGGCGCGGCCACGGACCGACGCTTCCCAATCGACGTTGCGATACATCACATAGCTCGCGGGCGTGCTGGAGAACCCGGTCACCGCATCGGTGATCTCGGTCTTGCCGAACTCGCCGACCACGCCGACGACGATGTTGCCGCGCTGTGCGTCCAGACCGACGCGACCATAATAGGCCCAGCCGTCCTTGTCCTTGTAACAACCGCCGCCATTCGCCGGCGACAGCTGCGACCGTGCCGCGCCGTTGCAAAAGCCCGGACCGAAGGCGTTCGCGCCGGTGCCGGTCAGGACCTGATCGCCGAAGCGGCCGTCGAGATTGCGGTCGAACTGGATCTGCGATCCGCGATCGTTGCCCTGCACATCGTAGCCGCCGGCGGCCCCGACATAGAGGCCTGAAAACGGCTGGTCCTCGGTCGTCTCCTGCGCGGCGGCAGGAGCAGAGGCCATGAACGCCATCGAGGCTGCGGCTAGAACTACTTGAAAGCGCATAGATTTTTTTCCCGGACTGTCGCGTCGAGGGCAAGAACCGGGATCGGCGGGAATAGGTCCATCGGTTGCAATCGATAGATCGAGACCTGTTGCAGTGCGGCAACACCTACGAGCTCGACGATCCGGGATCATCATCTGATGTCGCACTCCCCGCTGGCGAGTAACGGTCCGGGTAGTTGAGCCGTGAGCACTGATAAATGAAGGTAAATACTTCGCTCAATATAGTTTCCCGAGATTGATCGTTGACAGCGCAAGCTTTTGGTGGAGCCATATCGCTGGTCGATACGTTGGACGCGCTTCGAACAAGGATAGTCTGTGTCGAACATCGCGAGAACACCGCCTGCATGGATGACGGCGCAGTTCGCCGAACCGCGGACGGAGTCGGAACGGCTTGCGTTCGACTGCCTCGTCGCCTTCCTGGCGGCCGCCAGTACGGTTCTCGCGCGTCTCGGGATTGAGTTGGTCGTTGGCGGTGTCGCGCCGTTCGTACTGACCTTTCCCGCGGTCATGATAGCGACACTGGTGGCCGGCGGACGTGCCGGAACGATCGCTGCGGTCTGCTGCCAGTTGCTGACCATCCGCTACGTCTTTCCCAATTGGGTCTCCGTGCACGGCGGCATCACCACCGACCTTGCCAACATCCTCTTGTCGACGGCGGCGCTCGCCGGGTCGATCTGGGCGACCGCCGCCTACCGCAGCGCTGCGGCGCTGGTCCGGTCGCAATGCGAGCGGCGCGTGCAGACGCTGTCGCTGTTCATCGACGAGATGGACCACCGCACGAAGAACAACTTCCAGATCGCGGCCGGCCTGCTGGCGCATCAGTCGACCGGCAATCCGGATCTTGCGCACGAACTCGACAAGGCGGCGTCACGGCTGGAAACGATCGCCTCGGTCTATCAGGACCTGTCGAGCCGGATGGCCACGCCGCAGGTCATCGACCTCGGCGGCCATATCTGCCGGATCGCGTCGCTGTTGCGGACGGGCGCGGCCCCCGATCACGTCGAGGTGATCTGTCGCGTCGACCCGATCGACGTTCCCGTCCAGTCGGCGATCGTCATCGGCATCATCGTCAACGAATGGGTTACGAACGCGCTCAAACATGCGTTCGACGACGGTGGCGGCCTGATCGGCGTGAAGGTAACAGCCACCGCCTCCACGATCGAGATCGTCGTCCAGGACGATGGCGGGCGCGATGCCGCGACCGACATGGCGGGGCACGGCGGCGATCTGATGCGGTCGCTGGCGGAGGTGATCTCCGCCCGCATCGCCATCTCTCATGGCAAAGGCGGCACCTGCTGCACACTGACGCTGGACCGCCCGCACTCAGGGTAGCGCCAGGAGGGCGGTTAGCGCCAGCACTGGGGGTCAGGCGGCGAGATTGATCCCGCTCATCCGCTCCAGCGCCTCCGCCAGATGCTTCCGCCGGAACGGCTTGCTCAGCCGCGGCAGCCCCGCCGCTACCCCTTCGACATCGGCGTAACCGGACACGATCAGCGTCGGAATGCCGAGCCATTCCTGGACCTTGAACGCCAGTTCGGTCCCGCTCATCCCGGGCATCAGGTGATCGCTGACGACGATGTTCGGCCGCAATCCGTCCTCCAGCAGCCGGATCGCTGCCTCCGCCGAATCCGCCTCGACCACCGTGAAGCCCAGATCCTTCAACATGAATGCGGTCGCGAACCGGACCAGCTTCTCGTCGTCCACCAGCAACGCGCTGCCGGGTGCGCCGCACCGTACCGCGGCCTCCGACGCAGCCGGCAGCACGGGCGTTGGGCGATCGACGGCCGGCAGGCGCAGCTCCACTGTCGTCCCCCTGCCCGGCTCGCTGTGCAGCGTCAGGTTCCCGCCCAATTGCGCCGCCAGCCCGTGGACCATCGAAAGCCCCAGCCCGGTCCCCTTGCCAATCCCCTTCGTCGAGAAAAACGGCTCCACAGCCCGTTCGAGCGTCGTCCGGTCCATGCCCATGCCGGTGTCCGCCACCACCAGCCGGATCATGCCGCTGCCGGACTCCTCGGCATACACCCCCAGCGTCAGCGTACCCCCCGCCGGCATCGCATCGCGGGCGTTCACCGCCAAATTCAGTACCGCCATCTCGATCTGGTTCGCATCCGCCAGAGCATGGGGCAGCGCCGGATCGCGCTCGACCAGCACCTGAATACGCGGGCCGGAGGTACTGGCGACCAATTCAGCCATACCACCGACAAGGTCGCCGACATCGATCGCCCGCGCCTGCAACGGTTGTCGCCGCGCGAAGGCCAGCAGCCGCTGCACCAGCGTCTTCGCGCGCTCCGCCGATGCGAGCGCGCCCGCGATCGCCTGCCGCTCGCGATTGTCGCTGATGTGGTGACGTTGCAATGTATCGAGCAAGCCGAGGATCGGCGTCAGCAAATTGTTGAAATCATGGGCGACGCCGCCGGTCAGGCTGCCCATTGCCTCCAGCTTCTGGCTCTGGCGCAATTGTTCGTGAGCGCGTTCCAGATCGGCGGTGCGTTCCGCAACGCGCCGCTCCAGCGTCTCGTTCAGCTCCCGCAATTCCGCCTCGCTTGCGGTCAGCCTTGCCGCCGTCTCCTCGGCCCGTTCGCGCGCGGCGAGCAGATCGCGTTCATAGGCCCGCCGATCCGTGGCATCCACGAACATCGCGCGGATACCAATGGTGCGTCCATCCCGCACCACGCCGCGCCAGTCGCTGAGGACAGGCATGCGATGCCCGTCAGAACATTTCAGGTCGATCGCCACCTGCTGCGCCAGACCCTCGGTCGCCAGCAGCGGCGCGACATGCGTTTCGAAGAAGATGCGCCCCGCCGGCGTCATGATCGTCCGCAGAGACAACCCGATCAGCGCCTCGCGCGCGATACCGATCCAGCCGATTGCCGTGTTGTTCGCCCGGATGATGCGGCCGTCGCCATCCATTGTCAGGTACGCACACGGCGCGTCGTCATAGAGTTCCGCCAGAGTCTCCTCGGGCGGCAGGGTCTCCGGCGGTGGTTCGCCCGGCGGCACCGCTAACGCTCCAGAAAACGTTCGATAGTGGCGATCGTCTCCGCCGGCGCGCTCATATGCGGGCAATGGCCGGTCGCGTCCATCAACGCCAGTTCGGCGTTCGGCATCCGCCCGACAATGTACGCGCCAACCTCTTCGGGCGCGATCATGTCCGCCCGCGTTTGCATCACCAGGCTGCGCGTCCGACATAGCGGCAGATCGGCGCGATGATCGGACAGAAAGGTGACGCGCGCGAAGCGTTTGGCGATGGCGGGATCGGTGCGACAAAAGCTCGCGCCCAGCGCCTGACCCAGTTCGGGCCGCTCGGGATTGCCCATGATGATCGGTGCGGTCGCGCGGGACCAGCCAAGGAAGTTGCTGTCGACCACCTCCAACAACTCTTCGAGATCAGTCGGCGTAAACCCGCCGACATAGCCGGGTTCGTCCACATAATAAGGTGACGGACACAGCATGATCAACGACGACAAGCATTGCGGACGCTGGATCGCCGCCAGTAGCCCAATCATGGCCCCAACCGAATGCCCGACGAACGTCGCGTTCTCCAGATTCAAGGCATCGAACAATTCTATGACATCTTGAGCATAGCCATACAGGCTATCGTATTTGGCAGGATCATACGCGGATAGGTCAGAGCCGCCCGACCCAACATGGTCGAAAGATATCGTCCTGTATTCATTCACGAAGTGCGGGACGATGTCATACCACGCGCTTTGATCACATCCAAAACCATGCGAAAATACAATCGTTTTCGTTCCGCTTCCTGTGGTCTGAACATTGTTTCGGCGCAGCACGTCCAACCTTGATCCCCTGTTTCCCGTGCGGAGCTTAACGCGCTGATCTCGCTTTGCAAACCCAATGACCGCCGCGGCACCACCGGATCACGCCGCTCTTCGTCCAGCGATTGCCGCAATCATCGATAATGACTTGCAATAACGATAGATCAGTCGCAAAGGCCCTCCGCGTTCAGGGAGTATCAGAAAAATGACAGCGATCTTGGCGCTGCTGGCGACGGCCGCGGCAGCTTCGACCACCCCCGTTGCCGCTGCGGAACCGCAGCGCACCAACGAGGGACAACGGCAGAGCGAACCGACGTCGGGCGATGACATCGTCGTGACGGGCGCCCAGACCGCAGGCAGCGACGACTATACGATCGACGGTCAGACCACCGCGACGCGCATGCCGCTCAGCCTGCGCGAAACGCCACAGTCGATCAGCGTCGTGACCCGCGCCCAGATCCAGGACTTCCAGCTCAACGACGTGAACGCGCTGCTCGCCACGGTCCCCGGCGTCACGATCCAGTTCTCCGATACGGACCGCGTCAATTATTCGGCGCGCGGCTTCGACATTCAGACGTTCCAGATCGACGGCATCGGCGTGCCCTTTGCGTTCGGCATTCAGACCGGGTCGATCGACACGGCGATCTACGATCATATCGAGGTCGTTCGTGGTGCGCCCGGCCTGCTGTCGTCCACCGGCAACCCCTCGGCGGTCATCAACTTCATCCGCAAGCGGCCGACGCGCGACCTGCATGCGAGTGCCAGTGCGCAATACGGCTCCTACGACAACCTTCGTCTGGAGGGCGATGTCAGCGTACCGCTGAACCGCGACGGCAGCATCCGGGCACGCGCCGTCGGCGTCTATTACGATGCCGACACCAATCTCGACCGCAATCACATCCGTCGCTGGACCGGCTACGGCATCGTCGAGGCCGATCTGGGAGCGAGCACCACGATCAGCGGCGGCTACGGGCATCAGGATCACAAGAGCAGGGGCGCGCTCTGGGGTGCGGTGCCGCTGCTCTATACCGACGGCACGCGCACCGAATTCGATCGGTCCGGCAGCACCGCACCGGAATGGTCGAGCTGGGGCGTCATCGATCGCCAGATCTTCGGCGATGTCACGCACAAGTTCGACAATGGCTGGGTCGCCCGCGCCAGTGCGATCCGTCGCGCGACCGACGAGGACAACACGCTGTTCTACCTCTACGGCAACCCGGATCGCGCGACCGGCGATGGCCTCCTCACGTATCCGGGCGCGTTCAAGGCGCCGACCCGCAATTTGACGCTCGAGGCCTATGCGACCGGTCCGGTGACGCTGTTTGGCCGCCAGCACGACGTCATGGTCGGCGTGAATCGCAGCGCGCAGCAATACCGGCAATATTCCAGCTACGGCGCGATTGACCAGCCGATCAACCTCGACGTGGCGCTGGCGGGCGGTGCGGTCCGACCGGATTTTGCGGAGAACTACACCCTCAGCCTCGACCGGCACACCCGGCGCGAGACGGCCTACGGGCTCGTGCGGTTCAGTCTGGCCGATCCGTTGAAGCTGATGGTCGGCGGCAACCTGACGCATGCGGAAAGCAGCGGCGTGTCTTATGAAGTTCCGGTCAATTTCGACAACACGCGCTTCCTGCCGTTCGTCGGCACGACGCTCGACCTGACGCCGAACCTGACGGCCTACGCAAGCTTCGCGACGATCTTCAATCCGCAGACGGACGTGGACGTCGACAATCGCGTGCTGTCGCCGATCAAGGGCAACAACCTCGAGCTCGGCATCAAGGGCGCGTGGTTCGGCGGCCGGATGAACGCCACCGCAGCGATCTTCCAGACACGGCAGGACAATACCGCCGCCTATGCCGGCTTCGCCGCCGGGCGCAGCTACTATACCGGTGTCGATGCCCGGTCGCAGGGTATCGAACTCGATGTGGGCGGACAAATTGCCGCCGGCCTCCAGATCACCGGCGGCTACACCCTGATGCGCGTCGATGGAGAGGATGGCGATCCGGTGCGTACCTTCGTGCCGCGCAACACCGGCCGGCTCAACGTCAGCTACACCCCGCCGTCGCTCGACCGTCTGAAACTGGGTGCATCGCTCCAGTATCAGAGTCGCATCTACTACGACGCAACGACCGCCACGCAGGTACGGGCGCGGATCACCCAGGGCAGCTACGCCTTGCTCGACCTGCTCGCCAGCTTCCGCCTGACCGAAAATGTTTCGCTCAGCGCCAATCTGCGGAACGTCACGAACAGCCGCTATATCACCGGCTTGACGTACGACCAGAGCTTCTACGGCGCGCCGCGGACGGCGCTCGGAACGATCAGCGTCCGTTACTGATGCTGCTGCCACTTGTCCGACAAGAGGAGATCGGTCACTGATAGGGGGAACAGGGCAGGAGAGACGCGGATGACTTCGGCAATCAACAGGCGGCAGGCACTCGCCGGCGCCGCACTGACCGGATCGCTGATCGCTGCCTCCAAGCTCGGGGCGGCGGGGTCGCCGCAACGGGCCCCTGCCCTGCTCGCCCCAAGACCGCCGATGGGCTGGAACAGCTGGAACAGCTTCGCCACGACGATCACCGAGGCGCAGGCACGCGAGACTGCCGCGATCATGCGCGCAAAGCTGCTGCCGTTCGGCTACGATATCTTCACGGTCGACATCCAGTGGTACGAGCCGAAAGCGTCCAGCTACCAATACAACGCAGAACCGGTGCCGGCGATGGATGGCTATGGCCGTCTGCTCCCCGCCCCCAACCGTTTTCCATCGAGCGCGGACGGGTCCGGCTTCACGAAACTGGCGGCCGACGTCCACGCGATGGGCATGAAGTTCGGCATCCACCTGATGCGCGGCATCCCCCGGCTGGCGGTGAAGCGCAACCTGCCTGTGCTCGGCACCAAATACCGCGCCGCCGACATTGCCGATACGTCCAGCGTCTGTCCGTGGAACCCGGATATGTATGGCGTCGACATGCGTAAACCGGGCGCTCAGGCCTATTACGACAGCGTCTTTGCGCTGTATGCGTCGTGGGGCGTCGACTTCGTGAAGATGGACGACATGAGCCGCCCCTACGACGCGCATGCGCCGGAGATCGAGGGCGCGCATCAGGCGATCGTCAACAGCCGCCGGCCGATGATGCTCAGCCTGTCGCCCGGCGAGACGCCGGTGGCCCGCGGAGGGCACGTCCGCGAATACGCGCAGATGTGGCGCATCTCCGACGACTTCTGGGACGAGTGGTGGATGCTGGAGACGCAGTTCACCCGGCTGGAGAACTGGAACCAGTGGCGCCGCCCCGGTGCGTGGCCCGACGCCGATATGCTGCCGCTCGGCCGCCTCGCGCTCGGCCAGCGCGATACGAAGTTCACGCCGGACGAACAGCGTACGCTGATGACCCTGTGGTCGATCGCACGCTCGCCGCTCATCATGGGCGGCGATCTGCGCCACCTCGACGCGCCGACGCTTGCCTTGTTGACCAATCGCGAGGTGCTGGCGGTGAACCAGTCGTCCACCGACAACCAGCCGCATTTCGTGGAGGATGGCACGCGCATCTGGTCCGCGCGGCCGGAGGGGTCGCAGGATCGCTACCTCGCGCTGTTCAACACCGGCGATCAACCGAAGGAAGTCGGCATCGACCTGCGCTGGCTCGGCCTGTCGCGTCCGGTGTCGGTGCGCGATCTCTGGACGGGCGGTGATGCAGGCCAGGCGACCAGCCGCGTCGCGCGCACGGTCGCTGCGCATGGTGCGGAACTACTACGCCTGAGCTAGGCTCGACCGCGTGACCGAGAGGCCTGTTAACCATGCTGTGGCTCGCTCGCCACAGTAAAAGCCCATTCTCGAATGGGTGCAAATCAGCGCGTTGCCGGGGACAGGACGCAGGTCTAGCCCGGTGGCAGCCGCCGCAGAGTGGCAGAACCACCACGGGAGAGCAGCATGTCCGCCTTCAACCGCTTCGGTCCGCGCGCCGTATTGCTGGCGGGGGCCGCCCTGCTCCCCACCACCCTCGTCGCACAGACCGTGCCCGGCGATCAGCCCACTACGCAGGCGACCACGCCCGACGCCGCACCCTCGGGCGAGAGCAACGACGACCTTCAGGACATCGTCGTCACCGGCCAGACCTCGCGCGATCGGCCGCTGATCTCCGCCTCCGCCGACATCACCTATGCGACGCGCGAGGATATCGATCGCCGCGCGCCTCGCTCGACCGCCGACATGCTCGAACTGGTTCCCGGCATCTTCGTCGAGGCGACGGCAGGCGAGGCGTCGAACAACTATTCGGTCCGCGGCCTTCAGGGCGGTGGCCAGCGCTTTGTTCAGCTCGAAGAGGACGGCATGCCGATCCTATACGGCGGCGGCGGTGCCGACTTCTTCTTCCAGCAGGATCTGACGATCGACCGTCTGGAGGCGGTGAAGGGCGGCTCGTCCGGCGTGCTGACCGTCAACGGTGCCGGCGCAACGATCAACTTCATCTCCAAGCGTCCGAACTTCAAGGAGTTTGAGGGCGCGATGCGGCTGACCGGCTACAGCTACGGCCTGAAGCGCGCGGACTTCTACTATTCCGCACCGCTGGCGGAAAACCTCGCCTTCAACTTCGGCGGCTATGTCCAGAGCAGCCCCGGCGTCCGCAAGAACCCGTTCGATTATGCCGGCTACCGGATCAAGGGATCGCTGGAATATCGCCTGCCAAGCGGCGGTTCGATCCGCCTGTCCGGACGGCGCGGCGACATGGAGACCGCCTATTACGCCTCCGCCCCGTACCGCTTCGATGATGGCGATCCCGCGAGCATCCCCGGCTTCAACATCCAGCGCGACAATATCGGCGGCGATGCCTTTCGGTCGATCCAGGTGCCGGTATCGACCGCGGTCGATCCCGACGGGTTCCGGCAGTTCCGCTACAAGGACGGTATCCGCTCGCTGTCGAACCAGGCCCGACTGGACATCGACGTTCCGCTGTCGGACACGCTCAGCATCTTCGGGCGTGGCCGCTATATGGACTATAGCTACGACTTCAACGGCCTGTTCCCCGGCTCTGGCACCGGCAACGCGGGTCTGGCGAGCGCGGTCAATTACCTGACTCCCGACCCGGCGGTATCGCCGATCATCGACCTCCTCCGCGCCGGCTTCGCCGCCTATCCGACCGCCCAGCGGTTCGGCATTCGCAACATCCGCACCGGCGAAGTCATCGGCTCGAACCAGACCGCGGCGCTGAACGCGCTGAACGGCAACGGATTCCTGCAACGAACGACGCTCAACCACGATTATGTCGACGGCCGCGATCTCGGCATCAACGTCGGCACGCGGTGGGAAGTCGGCACCGGCTCGATCAAGAACTCGCTGACTGTCGGCGGCATGTACTACAACGTTCGCCGCAACCAGGACCAGTCGGCGACCGCCAGCGTCGTCAACGACGTGAAGAACAACAGCGACATCTACGACATCGTCGCGCTCGATGCGGGCAATGGAGTTGTCGGGTCGCTAACCGATAGCGGCCTCGTGTCCTATGGCGACTGGGGCAACGGCATCCGTCAGCGCAAGGACGAGAGCTATTCGCTCTACGCCAACGACGAAATCGCGTTCGGCGACCTGCGCATCGACGGCGGCATTCGCTGGGAGAGCGATACGGCGACCGCGTTCGACGGCAACAGCGCGGCGGTCAATCAGGCGGTGCAGCCGAGCGTCGGCGGCGTCGTGCGCAACGTCGGCTCGACCTTCAACGGCACCTTCTCGCCCACCAACGCCGGCCGTACCGGTGCGGACGGCAAGCTGACGCAGGACAAGATCTCCTGGACGGTCGGCGCCAACTATCTGATTACGCCCAGCTTCGCGGTCTATGCGCGCTATGCCGACGGGTTTCAGACCAACAACATCGACCCGATCACGACGATCGAACTCTACGAGGCCGGCGTCCGTTACCAATATGGGCGCCTGTTCAGCGGTTCGGTGACGGTGTTCCGCACCAACTTCAACAACCAGAGCTACAACTTCGCCAACCCTGTGAACCCGACCCAACAACAGAACATCAACGCCGATCTGCGCACCAAGGGAGTCGAGGTCGATGTCGTGGTTCGACCGGTGCGCTGGTTCTCGGTCGATTTCCAGGGCGTGTTTCAGGACCCGAAGCTGGAGAACCTCCAGATCGACGGCGCGACGCAGTCCGGGTTCGAAGGCAATCGACCGGAACGCACGCCGGCGCGCCTGTGGACGGTGACGCCTGCGATCCAGCTGCCGAACGGCCTCGGCGACATCTATGGCCGCTACAAATATGTCGGCAAGATCTTCGCGGATGCCGGCAACGGTGTAGCGCTGCCCAGTTACGGCGTGACCAGCGTCGGCGTGAACCTGAACGTCACGCAGCAATTGCAGGTCAGCTTCAACGCGGAGAACATCTTCGACATCGTCGGCCTGACCGAGGGCAATCCGCGACAGGGTCAGACACAGGCGATCACCGACGGCTATTTCTACGCGCGCGGGATCGTCGGACCGACCTACGGCGGATCGGTGACGTTCCGCTTCTGACGAGGCGCAGGCGATGAAGACGATACGCAGCGCGATGATGCTGGCGGCCGGCACGGCGCTCGTTGCACCGTGGCCGGTGATCGCCCAGGCGAAACCCGAACTCGCCTATCAGGTGACGGAGGGTCAGAACCTCAACGCTTTCGTTCGCGACGGCCGCGTCGCGGCGCACCTGTTGCTGCGCAACGGTACGGACCCGCGCATTCTCGTGGCGTTTCCTGCGGGAAATAGCGGCGTGGGCCTGTGGTTCGAGCCGCTGGCGAAGCCGGCGACGTGGCGGCTTGAACAGCCTCCCCACCCGACCACCGCGCCGGGTATCGCTGGACCCCAGCCGGCGATCGTCACGATCGCGAGCCTCGCCGCGCCGGAACTGCGCATCAAGCAGGCGGTGCTGTCCAGCGTCCGCTTCCTGCGCGACTATCAGGCGATCGGACGCTTCCCGCCGGACGTCTCGGTTGCCCCGGTTCTCGCGGGCGACACGATCCGCTGGAGCCGGCCACGGCTCGACGGCAAGCCGGGCTATCTGCTGCAACTGCGCGTGCTCGCCGGCCGCTTGCAGGGATCGCGCATCGTCGCGAACGGCGGCACGCCGATCCGGCTGGAGATCACCGCATCGAGCGGCGAGACACCGCTGACCGGCCTCGCGCAGGCCGACTTGCTCAACGCCCGTGCCGCGAACGACAGTACCGCCCGCAACGCGTTGCGCTTCCTCAGCTACCGGGAGAAGTTCCTCGCCGGTTCGTGGCGGTTCCAGACCTATTTCGGGCGCGACACGCTGATGTCGCTGCGACTGTTGATGCCCGTCCTGCAGCCGCGCGCGATCGAGGCGGGGCTGGGCTCCGTGCTCGCGCGCCTCGATGCGAGCGGCGATGTCGCGCACGAAGAGGGGATCGGTGAATTCGCCGTCGTTGACCGTCGTCAGCGCAAGGGCAGCGGCGACGCCGCCGTGCTCGATTACGCGATGATCGACGACGACTATATGCTGGCCCCCGTCGCCGGCAGCTACCTGCTCGATCATGCCGACCGGGCCGCCGCACGCCGCTTCCTCGATGCGCCGCTGGTCAGCGAAGGCGTGCCGGGCAAGACCGAGCCGACCGGGGCGGCACTGGTCCGCAATCTGTGCTTCGTCACTCGGCATGCTCGCGCCTTCGCCGACACACCCGCTGTCGAGCACCTGATCGCGCTGAAGCCGGGCCGCCTGACAGGCCAGTGGCGCGACAGCGAAGAGGGACTTGGCCGCGGCCGTTACGCCTATGACGTCAACGCGGTGTTCGTCCCCGCCGCATTGGATGCCGCAGCACGGATGATGAAGGCGGGACTGCTGGATCTCTATCTGAAACCTGCCGACCGCGCGCTGCTGGCTGACGCCGGGCGCATCGCGAGCGTCTGGCGCGAGCATGCGCCGGCCCTGTTCAGCGTGACGATTCCGAACGCCGACGCCGTGCCGGCGGTTCGCCGCTACGCGAAGAACCTCGCCATTCCCGCCGAGCCGGCGGTCGCCGCGCTGGGCACTTCGCCGCTCGTCTTCCACGCGCTCTCGCTCGATCAGCAAGGGCGACCGGTGAAGATCGTCAACTCCGACGAAGGCTTCGCGCTGCTGTTCGCGCAACCATCGGCGGCCGACCTGGAAACCTACGTCAGCACGGCCATGCGCCCCTTCCCGGCCGGGCTGATGACGGACATCGGCCTGCTCGTCGCGAACGCAGCGCAGACAGATGCGACGACGCAAGCGCGCTTCACCCCCGCCGCCTATCACGGTGCGGTCGTGTGGTCGTGGCAGCAGGCGCTGTTCGCCGCCGGCCTGGAGCGGCAACTCGCTCGGCGCGACTTGCCGGCATCAACCCGATCGGTGTTGACGCGCGCGCAATCGACGCTGTGGCGCGCGATCTCGGCAACGCGGGCGACGCAGAGTTCCGAGCTTTGGTCTTGGGCGTTCGAGGGGGGACGCTACAAGGTCGTGCCATTCGGAGCCGGCAAGCAGGACGTGGACGAGTCCAACGCGGCGCAATTGTGGAGCACCGTGTACCTCGCCGTGCAGGCGCCGAAGTAAACCGGATCGACGTTCAGGCTCGATCCGGCTTCCTCGCCCTGCTCATTCATACCAGCTTCTTCACTCCGAACGTGCTCAAAATCTGTTCTGTTCGGGCAAGGACAACGACCTGCCCCGACACTCGATGTGCTCCCGCGACGGCGGGAGCACAGTCACCGGGCTCCCGCCTTCGCAAAGACCCATGATCCGAACCAAGTCCGGGTGACGGCGCACCTGCGGTAATCGTTTGAATTCCAGCCTGAATGTCGATCCGTCCGACTTCAGCCCAGCGACAGGAACGCCGTCACCGTCAGCCGCCCGCGTGTCGGGTCGTCGCTCAGCACTGCGTCGGGTGCGATCGCCCCGCTGTGCAGCAACGCGCTACGATACAGCACCGCACGATTGTACCGTGCGTCGACCTGCGCGATCCGCTCAAACAGCGGCGTCGACTCCGTCACATAGCTCGCCGGCGGCGCTCCGCCCTGCTGCAACTCCGCATTGAGCGTCGCAAGGTACCGCTCGGACCGCATTGCGTCGATCGTCTCGTACCCGGTCGCGCGATGCCGGAAGAACGCGGTGCCGTCGCCACCGGCCGGGTCCAGATACTGGACGAGCGCAATGCGGTTCAGGTCCACGGCGTCCATATGTGGCAGTCGCTGCTGCACGCTCAGCGTCTCCGGCGGGTGCGTGACGATCGAGAAGCTGGCGTCGATCAGCGCAACGTCGCCCGCCAGTCCGAACACACCTCTCAGCGCCGTCGTCAGGGCGGGCCGGACGCGGTCGAAATAGTCGACCGGCAGCGTGGCGCGGATGCCAGGATAGTGGTTCCCGCCCGGCTCGAACGCGGCGCGCGCGGCCGCAAGACGCAGCGCATCCGTATCGGGGTGGAAGCCGTCGATGATCGCGATCGGCTGTGCCTCCTGTCCGATCCGCCGTGCGGCGATGTCGGGCCGGATCACGCCATCAGCTCCGCCAGCACCGTGTCGTGCAGCGGCAGCGTTGGTGCCGCGCGCGCGATGACGTCGGCGATCTGCTGCACCTGCGCGCGATTGGTGGCGCTGTCGATCGCGTCCGCCAGCGGGTTGTACCCCGTTGCCGTGATCCCCTGCCCGTTCAGCACCGCCAGCCAGCTTGCGTCGCGAAACAGCTCCTCGGGGTCGAGCATCAGCCGGCCGGAGCGGCGATACTGCTCCTCTCGCGCCAGCAGCGTGTCGGGCAGCGTCATCGTCCGGCAGTGTCGCCACAGCGGTTCGTCACGTCCGCTCGTCGCGTGATAGTGGAGGATCAGGAAGTCCCTGATCCCGTCCATGTCTCGTCCCAGCAACTGGTTGTACCGATCGGCGAGCGCGGGGTCGCAATTACGGTCGGGGAACAGCGTCAGCAATTTGGTGATGCCGCTCTGGATCAGATGGATGCTGGTCGATTCCAGCGGCTCCAGAAACCCTGAGGCCAGCCCGATCGCTACGACATTGCCCCGCCACGCGCGCCGCCGCATACCCGCGGCGAAGCGTAGCACGCGCGGTGACGCCAGCGCTTCGCCATCGAGGTTCGCGAGCAGGGTCGCCGCCGCTTCGTCGTCCGAGATGTGGCGTGACGCATAGACATACCCGTTCCCGGTGCGATGCTGGAGCGGGATCCGCCACTGCCATCCCGCCGCACGCGCCGTGGACCGCGTGAAGGGCGTCGTCGCCGCAGTCCGCGCGCACGGGACCGCCACCGCGCGGTTACAGGGCAACCAGTGGGACCAGTCCTCGAACACCTCCCCCATTGCCTTTCCAATTAACAGCGCACTGAAACCCGAGCATTCGACGAACAGGTCACCCTCCAGCCGCTCGCCGCGCTCCGTCGTCAGCGCCGTGACGAAGCCCGTCT
Organism: Sphingomonas sp. AC435; assembly: GCF_979253005.1. NCBI lineage: Bacteria > Pseudomonadati > Pseudomonadota > Alphaproteobacteria > Sphingomonadales > Sphingomonadaceae > Sphingomonas > Sphingomonas sp. AC435. The sequence goes on along the minus strand of NZ_CEEDCJ010000004.1, from coordinate 81,137 downwards.
CCGGGTGCCGCTCGACCGCCTGCATCTTACCCTCGATCCGCCGCACGCCGTGCCGCTCGCTCAGCCCGCGCAGATAGGCCGCATAGAGGCCGGCATCGAAATGATAGGCGTAGCCGAGCGTCGAGAGGATCGATCGCCCATCGCCGCCGGGCTTCGCGAACCGTCCCTGCGCCGCTAGCCGCCCCGCAAGCGAAAGGTCGGACAGGGGCAGTTCAAGCCCCTCCGCTTGCGCCTTCAGCCAGCGGTGGTGGAAGGCGACTCCCGGCAGCGATGCGCCGAACTGGCCGAACGGGTGGAAGTAGCGGCTGCCCGGTGCGGCCCAGTCGACGAACTCGATGCCCAGCTTGAACGTCGCCCTGGTCGCGCGGAGGAACTCCGCCTCGTCCAGACCGATCAGGTCGTTGAACCAGTGGATCGTCGGGATCGTCGCCTCGCCGACCCCAACGGTGCCGATCTCCTCTGACTCCAGCAGCGTGATCGACACGGAGCGGCCGAAGCTGCGCGATAGCGCCGCCGCCGTCATCCAGCCGGCGGTCCCGCCACCGAGGATCACGACGCGCCGTATCCGTGCCTGCTGCTCCATATGGCTTGGTAGGCCGATCCGGCAGCAAATGCACCCGGATTGGCGCGCGTTTTCCGGCTGCCGAGACCGGCTTGGGCTGCTAGCCTCGCGCAATGGATGCGCACGACATTGCGGCCCCGGCCCGCCGTACCCCGCTCAATCCCGCATCCTGGTCGGAGGCGGAGCGGATCGCGGCGCTAGAAATTTATGCGATCCTCGACACCCCGCGCGAACCCGATTTCGACGACTTGGTCCGGCTGGCGGCGGAAACCTTCGGAGCGCCAATCGCGGTCGTGAACCTGGTGTCGACCGATCGCCAGTGGTTCAAGGCCGAGTTGGGGATCGGCGAGCGCGAACTGCCGCTCGACGTGTCGATCTGTGCGCACGCCATCCTCCAGAACGACGTCATGGTCGTGCCCGATACGCGCTCGGACGAACGCTTCGCGGCCAATCCGCTGGTCACTGCGGAGGACGGTGTTCGGTTTTATGCGGGGGCGTTGCTGCGTAGTGCGAGTGGTTTGCCGATTGGTACCGTTTGCGTGCTCGACCGAGTGCCGCGGCCGGAGGGGATTACGGCGCATCAGCGGCTGGTGCTGGAGGTGTTGGCGCGTCAGGTCGTGACGCAGCTGGAGCTTCGCCGCGCGTTGAGGGAGCAGGAACGGCGCGGCGAGGAACTCACCCGGACGGTCGCCCGGCAGCAGCAGGCGGAAACGGCGCTGCGGGCGATCGAGGAGCGGTATCGGCTGGTCGCGCGCGCCACCAACGATGCCGTCTGGGATTGGGATTTCGCGACCAATCACGTGATCTGGAATGCTGCGCTGGCGGCCCATTACGGTTACGAGCCGGACGAGGTGGAGCCGACCGGCGAGTGGTGGATCGCGCACATCCACCCCGATGACCGTGAACGGATCGACGGCAGCATCCACGCTGCGATCGACGGCGGCGCCGAAAGCTGGAGCGGCGAGTATCGGTTCCGCCGCTTCGACGGCAGTTACGCCAGCGTGCTGGATCGCGGCCATGTGATCCGCGACGACGATGGCGTCGCGCAGCGCATGATCGGCGCCATGCTCGACATGACCGAGCGTCAGGAGAACCGCGCCGCGCTCGCGAGGAGCGAGGAACGGCTGCGAATGGCGACGGAGGCCGCCGATGTGGGCTTCTGGGACGTCGACGTGGTCGCCGACGTGCTGATCTGGCCGCCGATCGTGAAGCGGATGTTCGGGATCTTCGCGGACGTGCCGGTGACGATGCAGGATTTTCGCGAAGGCGTTCATCCGGAGGATCGCGACCGAACCTTCGCCGCCTATGCCGCCGCCTGCGATCCCGACCGGCGCACGCTCTACGATGTCGAATATCGCGCGGTCGGCAAGGACGACGGGGTCGTCCGCTGGATCGCCGCCAAGGGCCGCAGTCAGTTCGATGAGCATGGCCGCTGCATGCGGATCGTCGGCACCGCCGTCGATGTGACGGAACGCAAGCGGGCGGAGGACATCCTTCGCACCAGCGAGCGGCGCCTGCGTTTCCTGCGCGACCTCGACGAGACGCTCCAGGCGGCGACCGACGCCCCCACCGCCATGCTGGCCGCGGCGGAGCTGCTGGCGCGGCATGTCGATGCCTCCCGCTGCGCCTATGCGGATGTCGACGCCGACAGCGACCGTTTCTTCATCCGCGACGACTATGTCGCGCCCGGCATCGCCAGCTCCGCCGGCACCTACAGCCTGGACCTGTTCGGATCGCGTGCCGCGGCCGACATGCGCAAGGGTCGGACGCTGGTCGTATCCGACGTTCCGGCGGAACTTGCCCCGGCCGATGGGCGCGACATGTTCCTGTCGATCGGCGTCGGCGCGATCATCTGCTGCCCGCTGGTCAAGGACGGGCGGCTGGTGGCGATGATGGCGGTGCATCAGGATCGCCCGCGCACGTGGCGGGGCGAGGATGTCGCCCTGGTCGAGACCGTGGTCGAACGCTGTTGGGCGCACGTCCAGCGCGTCGGCGCGGAGGCGCGGCTGCGCGAGAGCGAGGAACGCTATCGCACCCTGTTCGAGGCGGTGGATGTCGGCTTCTGCGTGGTGGAGATGAGGTTCGAGGGCGACCGCGCCGTCGACTACCGCTTCGACGAGGTGAACCCCGCGTTCGAACGGCAGACGGGCCTGACCGGGGCCGTCGGTCGCTGGATGCGCGACATCGTACCGGAGCATGAGCAACACTGGTTCGACGTTTACGGCCGGGTCGCGCAGACGGGCGAGCCTGTGCGGTTCGAAAACGGCTCCGGGGCGATGGGCCGCTGGTTCGACGTGCACGCCTTCCGTCCGAGCGACGCCGATCCGAACCGCGTTGCGATCCTGTTCAACGACATCAGCGCGCGTAAGCAGGCCGAGGATCGGCTGCTCGACCTGAACGAGACGCTGGAACGGCAGGTGCTGGAGCGGACGACCCAGATCCGCCAATATCACGATATCGTTGAATCGACGGGCTCGCCGATCTGCGCGTTCGATGCTGATCTGCGCCTGATCGCCTTCAACAAGGCGCACAATGACGAGTTTCGCCGCGTCAACGGCTTCGACACGAAGCTCGGCGATGTGTTTCCCGACCTGTTCATACCCGAACAGCGGGAGGTGATACGCGGACTGATGCGGCGCGCGCTGGACGGCGAGAGGTTCACGATCGTCGAAACGTTCGGCCGTCCCGAACTGGGTCAGCCCGCCTGGGAGATCACCTACACGCCGCTGCGCGACGACAGCGGCCGGATCATCGGCGCATTCCATCTGGCGAACGACATCTCCGATCGTCTGCGCGCCGAAGCCGATCTCGCGGTGACGCAGGAAGCTCTGCGCCAGAGCCAGAAGATGGAGGCGATGGGCAGCCTGACCGGTGGTGTCGCGCATGATTTCAACAACCTGCTGACGCCGATCGTCGGCAGCCTCGACATGCTCCAGCGCAAGGGACTGGGCGGCGAGCGGGAGCAGCGCCTGATCGCCGGTGCGATCCAGTCGGCCGATCGCGCCAGGACGCTGGTCCAGCGGTTGCTGGCGTTCGCGCGCCGGCAACCGCTCCAGCCGCGCGCCGTCGACCTGAAGGCGCTGGTGGGCGGGATGGCCGATCTGGTCGCCAGCACGTCGGGTCCGCAGATCAAGCTGGACGTCGAGGTCGCGAACGACCTGCCCGCGGCCGTCGCCGACCAGAACCAGCTGGAGATGGCCATCCTGAACCTCAGCGTGAACGCCCGCGATGCGATGCCGGAGGGTGGCAGGCTCAGCATCACGGCGCGCCCCGCCACGTCGGACGAGGCGCAACGGGCAGGACTCCGGTCGGGCCATTATGTGCGGCTGGCGGTGGCGGATACGGGCACCGGTATGGACCCGGATACGCTGCGGCGCGCGGTAGAGCCGTTCTTTTCGACCAAGGGTATCGGGAAGGGAACCGGCCTGGGGCTGTCGATGGTCCACGGCCTTGCGGCACAGCTCGGCGGTGCACTGACGATCGACAGCCGGCCGGGGCTTGGAACCGCCGTCGTCCTGTGGCTGCCGAGTACCGATGCCAGCCCGGATGGCATCGAGCGTGCCGACGAGGTGGCCACCACGCCGCGCGCGGGATCGGTGCTGGTCGTGGACGACGAGGAACTGGTGCGCTCCAGCACCGCCGACATGCTCGCCGATCTGGGCTATGCGGTGATCGAGGCGAACTCTGCCGAGGATGCGCTCAGCCGGCTGGATGCCGGGTTGCGGCCCGACCTGCTCGTCACCGATCATCTGATGCCGGGCAAGACCGGCACCGAGCTTGCCCGCGACGTGCTCCGCCGGCTGCCGGCCACGCGCGTCCTGATCGTATCCGGTTATGCCGATGTCGAAGGGATCGCGCCCGACCTGCCGCGGCTGGTGAAGCCGTTCCGTCAGGCGGACCTGATCGCGATACTGGCGGAAGCCGCCAGCCACTGACACGGTGTTGTCGTTCCGAACCAGCGCCTTATACTCGGACAAAATGGAGTGACGGCGATGCGGATTCTAGGTGCGGTCGGACTGTCGGTGACTGCTGTCGTATCGCTGCCGGCCGCAGCTCAGTTGCCGGACACGATCCTCTACGGCGTCGCCTATTACGACGAATACACGCCGGTCGACCGCGTCGACGAGGATGCGCGGATGATGAAGGCGGCGGGCATCACGGTCGTCCGCATCGCGGAGTCGACATGGGGAACGCTGGAGCGGCAGCCGGGAGTTTTCGACTTCAGCCATGTCGATCGGATGCTGGCGGCGATGCATCGTCAGGGCATCAAGGTCATCGTCGGTACGCCCACCTATGCGGTGCCGACGTGGTTGGCGCGCACCCATCCGAACGTGCTGGTCGTCACGCCGCAGGGTCGCGCGGAGTATGGCCGGCGGCAGAACATGGACATCACCGATCCAGACTACCGCGCCGCGTCGGAACGCGTGATCGTCGCACTGATCGATCACGTGAAGGATCATCCCGCCGTCATCGGCTATCAGCTGGATAACGAGACCAAGGCTTACAATACCAGCGGCCCGAACGTGCAGACCGCATTCGTCGCATCGATGAAGACGAAGTGGCCGAGCCTCGATGCGATGAACAAGGCATACGGCCTCGACTACTGGAGCAACCGCATCAACAGGTGGGAGGACTTCCCCTCCGTCAACGGATCGATCAACGCCAGCCTGTCGAACGCCTTCGCAACGTTCCAGCGCAGCCTCGTCACCGACTTCCTGACGTGGCAGGCGAAGCTCGTGCGCGCGCATGCGAAACCGGGCCAGTTCCTGACGCAGAACTTCGATCTCGGCTGGCGCGGTCATTCGTTCGGCATCCAGCCGGAGGTCGATCACTGGAAATCGGCGAAGCCGCTCGATATCGCGGGCATCGACATCTATCATTCCAGTCAGGACAAGCTGACGGGGGCGGAAATCGCGTTCGGCGGTGACGTGACCCGATCCATGCGCAACGGCCAGAACTACTTGGTGCTGGAGACGGAGGCGCAGGGTTTTGCGCACTGGACCCCCTATCCCGGCCAGTTGCGCTTGCAGGCGTTCAGCCACTTGGCGTCGGGTGCGCAGATGGTCGAATACTGGCACTGGGCAACGACCGCCAATGCCATCGAAACCTATTGGCGCGGGCTGCTGTCGCAGGATTACAAGCCGAATGCCGTCTATGCGGAGGCATCGACGGTGGGTGCCGACCTGAAACGCATCGGCCCCAAGCTGGCGGGCATGACCAAGCGCAACCGCGTCGCGATCTACGTCAGCAATACCGCGCTCAGCGCCTTCGACTCGTTCAAGCCGGACGGTGGCGTCGACTACAATCAGGTGCTGCGGCCGTTCTACGATGCGCTGTATCGGATGAACGTGGAGGTCGACATCCTGTCGCCGGACTCCACCGCAAAGCTGGACGACTACAAGCTGATCGTGGTGCCCGCCCTCTACGCGGCCAGCGATGCCGAGATCGGCCGGCTGAACGACTTCGCCAAGCGCGGCGGCCACCTGCTCTATACGTTCAAGAGCGGCTTTTCCGACGAGAACACCAAAGTGCGCTACGCGACGCAGCCCGGCGCGATCGCGGAGGCGGCGGGCGTCAGTTATCAGCAGTTCACGATTCCGGAGGGCGTCACACTCGACGGCGATCCGTTCGGCGTCGGCGAGAAGGACAACACGGCACGCTGGTGGATGGAGATGCTGACCCCCACCACCGCCAAGGTCGTCGCGCGCTACAAGCATCCGTCGTGGCCCGCGTCCGCGGCGATGACGCGCAACGACTGGGGCAAGGGCGAGGTCAGCTATATCGGCTTCATGCCCAGCGATGCGCTGGTCGAAAGGATCGTCGCGGCGGAGGTCGAGCGGGCGGGCGTGCAGCCCGCTTTGCCTGGCGTTCGTTTCCCGCTGATCGTGAAGGGCGGCACGCTGAAGAACGGGCACCGCGTCCATTACGTCTTCAACTATTCGGCGAGCCCGCAACACCTGTCGTTCACTCGCGGCGGCACGGAATTGCTGAAGACGCGTAAGGTCGCGGCTGGCGCACCGCTTTCCTTAAGCCCTTGGGATGTCGCGATCGTCGAGGAGGACGGCCGCTAGCGCGAGCCATATTTTTGCGGGCATCTTATCGGCCAACAACCGCGCGCTACATCACCCGCTCCACGTCGAAGGAGCGAAGCGCATGAAACCGAGCGGCAATACCATCCTGATCACCGGCGGCGGATCGGGGATCGGTGAGGCACTGGCCCACCGTTTCCATGATGCGGGCAACACCGTCATCGTCGCCGGCCGTCGTCTCGATGCGCTGCAAAAGGCGTGCGAAGATCGCGAGGACATGCACGCGATCACGCTGGACGTGGAAAGCGCGGAGGGTGTCGCCGACTTCGCCAAGCGCCTTCTCGCCGAGCATCCCACGCTCAACGTTCTCATCAACAATGCCGGCATCATGCGGTTCGAGACGTTGGACCGGTCGCGCGACCTTGCGGATGCGGAGGCCACGATCACGACCAACCTGCTCGGCCCGATCCGGCTGATCGATGCGCTGATCGATCACCTAACGCAGCAGCAGGATGCCGCGATCGTCAACGTCACGTCCGGCCTGGCGTTCGTGCCGATGGTCGCCACCCCGACCTACAATGCCACGAAGGCGGCGATCCATTCCTACACCGTGGCGATGCGCCACGTGCTGAAGGACAAGGTCGAGGTCATCGAACTCGCGCCGCCGGCGGTGCAGACCGGCCTGACGCCGGGTCAGGAAAGCCGCCCTGGCTATCAGCCGCTGGACGAGTTCGCCGACGAGGTCATCGCGCTGTTCCGGCAACAGCCGACCCCGCCCGAAATCCTGGTCGAGCGCGTCGGCTTCCTGCGCCGTGCCGAAGCGGAAGGGCGCTTCGACGAGACGTTGGTGCAACTGAACGAGTTCGCCGCCAGGGCGCGCGGCGAATAGGCGGCCGGGGATCGTTCACGCTCCAGTTAGCTTGCCCCGCTAAAGCACAAGGGTGGGCTGGGGCGTAACATCGATCATCGTCGCGGCGGCGATGCTGGCAGCGGGCGGCGCAGCGGCGCAATCCGTTGTCATGCCGCCGCTGCCACCGCCGCCGGCCGTCCTGCAAACCGCCGATGCGGCGCGGATGCAGGATGCCGGTGCGATCGCGGCAAGGTTAGCGGTCACGCCGGAAGAAGCCGCTCGGCAGCTGCGGCTGCAGGAGGCGAGCATCCCCGCGACGGAGGACATCGCCCGCCGCTATGCCGACCGCCTCGCCGGGATCGCCATCGATCATCGGTCGACGTTCCGCATCGTCGTGCTGCTCACCGGCGACACGCCTGTTCCCGAGGAAACGCTGAACCTCGCCGGCGACACCGCGGTCGTCAGCTTCGTCACCGGGGCGAAGGCCAGCCAGACCGAACTGGTGCAGGCGATCACCGCGCATCAGGCGGCGATCCGCGCCAGCCTGATCGGGCCACCGGGGCTCGGCGTCGATCAACGCACGGGCGAACTCGTCGCGGTGGTGTCCGGCCGCGATGTCGAGCGCGAGGGGGTCGAGCCGCTACGTGATCGGCTTGCGACGTTGGCGGGCGTCCCGGTGCGGCTGCGCGTGGTCGATCAGCCGGCGCTGGACCTGCAGGACGTGTCGGGCGGCATGCGACTGATGGGCAGCGTGCCGGGAGATACCCGCCGCTATGTCTGCACATCCGGCTTCGTCGTCACCGACGGCACGCGCGACGCGATCGCCACCGCCGCGCATTGTGCGGACTCGGTCAGCGTCCGCACCGCCGAGGGAGGCGAGGAGGTGCTGGAGTTCGCCGGGCAATGGGGCTGGGGCAACCAGGATGTGCAGATCAACCTCAGCCCCCGCCCCCTCCAACCCGTCTTCTTCGCGGACACCGCCAAGACGCTGAGCCGGCCGGTCACGGGCGCGCGCGGGCGAGCAGCGACGCGGGCGGGCGACATCGTCTGCCACCGCGGCGAGCGGACCGGTTATAGCTGCTCGCTGGTGGAGCTGACCGACTTCGCACCCGCCGGCGACCTGTGCGGCGGTGCGTGCCTGCCGACGTGGACGACGGTGGCGGGGCCGACCTGCAAGGGCGGTGACAGCGGCAGCCCGGTGTTTCTCGGCACCACCGCCTACGGCATCCTGAAGGGCGGCAGCTATCGCACGGACGGCAGCTGCGCCTTCTACTTCTATATGTCGACGGATTATCTGCCGACCGGCTGGCGATTGCTGACCGCGCCTTAGAGCGCCCTTGCTTTGTGGCCGCTGCTCCGACAAATAGCGATGGTATACGGTATTCAGGGGATGCGGGATGAGGATGTTTCGGTCGGTCAGCCTTTGGGCGATGATCGCGGTCGTCCCCGCCCTGCTCGGCCCGGCGGTGCACGTCACGGCACAGGATAAGCCCGCAAAGCCCAGCTACCCGCCGATCGCGACGACGCCGTACCGCGTCGGTACCTTCGCGCTGGCGCTGCGCAGCGACACGCAGACGCTGGCCAGCCTTCGCCCCGATGCCGCTCCCGGCTTCGATTTCGTCCCGTCCGCGCGGGAGGCAGAGCGGGCCGGCGACGGCTATGTCCATATCGGCGACCTCCATCTGCGACTGCGCAGCGGCGGCGGCGAATGGCGTGACTTCGCGTCGGCCAAGGCACGCCGCCCGATTACCGCACTTCCGGCTGCGGCCGGGATGATCGCAGGGGCGGACATCACCGCGACAATGGGCGACGGCCTGCCGCTGACGATCGAACGCCGCTGGATGAACGACAACGGCGTGCCGACGTTGCGTTTTACCATTATCAACAGCAGCGCCGCTCCGGTCGAGATCGGCGCACTCGGCATGCCGATGGTGTTCGACAACATCATCACCGATCGCTCGCTGGACGAGGCGCATGCTCAGGCGAGCTTCGTCGACCCGTATATCGGCCGCGACGCGGGATATCTTCAGGTCACTCGGCTGAACGGCGCCGGCCCCGCCCTGCTCGTCCTGCCCGATGCGGCGAGTCCGCTGGAGGCGTGGCGGCCGATCCTGCAGGACAAGTGGGCGAAGGAGGCGGCGTTCACCGACCGGAGCGACCGCGGCCAGACGTCCGAGGGGTTCTACGACTGGACGGTCGCGAGCAAGGGCTTCGCCGAGCGCGAATGGGCGAAGGCCGCGGAGCAGTGGAATGCGCCGACCAGCTTCACGCTGGCCCCCGGCGAGCGACGGACGGTCGGCGTCCGCCTCGTCCAATCTCCCAGCATCCGCGCGATCGAGACGACGCTGGCAGCGCAGCAGCGGCCGGTCGCCATCGGAATCCCTGGCTATGTCGTGCCCACCGATCTTGAGGCGTCGCTGTTCGTGAAGGCGCCGAAAGCCATCACCAGTCTGACCGTGGAGCCGGCGGACGCGCTGACCGTGACCCGCGCGGGGGAGGTCAACGGCTGGCAGAAGCTGGCGGTGCGCGGCACCGGCTGGGGCCGGGCACGACTGTCGATCGGCTATGCGGACGGCAGCGTCCAGACGGTCAGCTACTTCGTGACGAAGCCGCTGGACCAGACGATGGCGGACATCGGCCGCTTCTCGACGACGAAGCAGTGGTTCGAGGGCAAGGGTGATCCGTTCGGCCGCTCACCTGCGATCCTGACCTATGACCGCGAGGCGAACGCGATCGTGACGCAGGAACCGCGCGTCTGGATCGCGGGGATGAGCGACGAGGGCGGCGGCGGCAGCTGGGTCGCGGCGATGATGAAGCAGCTCGATCACCCCGACGCGGTGCAGATCGCCCGGCTGGAGCGGCTGGTGAACGAAACCGTCGTCGGCGGCCTCCAGGTCGCGACCGGTCCGACCGCGGGCGCGGTGAAGAAGAGCCTGTTCTATTACGACCCGAAGCTGCACCCCGGCTTCTACAATGCGGCGGCCAATTGGAAGACCTGGACCTCCTGGTCGAAGAAGGACGCCGGCGATCTGGGGCGCGCCTACAATTACCCGCACGTCGCGATCGGGCATTGGGTGCTGTACCGCACCGCGCGCAATCATCCCGGGCTGGTCAAGACGCAGACATGGCGCTGGTATCTCGACAAGGCGTACCAGACCACCGTCGCGATGATGCGCGACGCGCCCTATTATGCCGAGTTCGGCCTGATGGAGGGCGACGTGTTCGTCGACATCCTGAAGGACCTGAAGCGCGAGGGACTGACCGCGGAGGCGACCAACATGGAAGCGCTGATGCGCAAGCGCGCTGACCATTGGAAGACGCTGAAATATCCGTTCGGCAGCGAGATGGCGTGGGATTCGACCGGTCAGGCGGAGGTGTATGCGTGGATGCGGTATTTCGGCCATCAGCCGCAGGCGGATGTCACGCGCGAGGTGATCCTGGGATACGACCCGACGGTGCCGAACTGGGGCTATAACGGCAATGCGCGCCGGTATTGGGACTTCCTGTACGGCGGCAAGGTCGCGCGGATCGAGCGGCAGGTTCACCATTACGGATCGACGCTGAACGCCGTGCCGCTGTTCGACGCCTATCGTCAGAACCCGGCGGACACGCACCTGCTGCGCGTCGCATATGGCGGCCTGCTCGGCGGGATCACCAATATCGACCGGGAGGGGTTTTCGTCCGCCGCATTCCACTCCGCGCCCGACATGATGACATGGGATGCGTATTCCGGCGATTACGGCATGGGCTTCTACGGCCACGCGCTGACCGCCGCGACCTATGTCGTGAAGGACGCGCAGTTCGGCTGGCTGGCGTACGGCGGCAACCTGCGCGAGGATGCCGGGTCCGTCACCGTCGTCCCCAAAGACGGTGCACGCAGCCGGCTGTTCGTCGCGCCGGCGGGGGCATGGATCACGTTGGAAGCGGGCAAGATCGCGCAGGCCCGGTACACGCCGGCGACGGGGCGCATCACGCTGACGCTCGATCCCGCAACGCCCACGACCCCGGCCGCGCGATTGTTCGTGGAGGCAGGTGCCGCCGGTGGCCGTGGCTATGCACCGGTCGGCAAGGCGGTGGTACGCGGCGGCTATTCGATCCCGCTGGCCACGCGCTCCACCACGGTCGACCTTACCCCGTCATAATCCGGGCGAAGACCACCCGACCGGTCGCTCACACGGCGGCCGGTCGCTCGCGCTTGTCACCGGACAGACCGGCGTTGAAGTGCCCCTTGGTCATCGGCGTCACGCGGATCGACGCGAACACGCCGTTGACGGTGTAGGGCTCCTCCGCGAGGAACGCCTCGGCCTCGTGACGGCCGTTCAGGTCGATCAGGAACAGGCTGCCGATCTGGTCGTAGCAGGCGTCGTCCCAAAGGGGGCCAGAGAAGAAGATGCGCTCGGCATACAGCTTCAAATAGGCACGGTGGGCGAGGCGATGCTCGTCGCGCAACGGGCGCGATTCGGGTACATCGGTACAGTAAATCGCCCAGATCATTGCGTCGGCCGTTCCATTCTTTGCCAAGGTGTTGACGGTACAGGACCGGACCGGCCGGCATCAAACGAAACTCCTTCGCGCCCACCGCCAAACATCTTACCGCTTGCATGACGTTCCTCATCGATCCGTCCCGGCTTACCCTGATATCGTGCAAGTCCGTGAAACGTCGGACCGCGATGGGGATGAGGATGACGGGCGAAGTGTCGAGTGCCGCGACGAAACTCGGGTCAAGGACCAGCGCACGATGAAGGTGGGCTATATCGGCCTGGGGGCGATGGGTCGTTCGCTCGCCGCGCATCTTCCGAAGGTGTGCGACCTTCACGTCTATGATCGCAGCACAGCGGCGATGGATACGCTCGTCGCGGCGGGAGCCCATGCCGCCAGCTCGCTTGCCGACCTTGCACGCGACAGCGCCTGCATCTTCCTCTGCCTGCCTCGGAGCGCCGACGTCGAAGACGTGCTGTTGGCGCCCGGCGGGCTTGCGGAGTCCCTGGCCGCGGGGACGGTCGTCGTTGACCAGACCAGCGGTATCCCCAGCGAGACCCGCCGCTTCGCCGCGGTGCTCGCCGATCGGGGGATTGCGCTGATCGACGCGCCGGTGGCGGGCGGCGTCCCCGCCGCGATTGCCGGCAGCATCACGATCATGGCGTCGGGCGCGCCGGAAGCCTACCGCAAGGCCCTGCCGCTGATGCACGCGATCTCGCCCAAGGTGCATCGCTGCAGCGACCGGGTCGGCGACGCCCAGGCGCTGAAGTCGATCAACAATATCATCAACGCCGCCTATCGGATGAGCACGCTGGAGATCGTAGCGGTCGGTCGGGCGCTCGGGTTGTCGATCGCAGCGATGACGACGGCACTCGACAGCGGAGGCGGGCGCAACTTCATCACGGGGAAACTCCTGCCTGCGGTAGCGGCGGGGAAATCCTCGACGGATTTCGCCTTGGCGTTGATGGTCAAGGACCTCGATCAGGCGATCGCGCTCGGGGTCGAGGCGGGTGCCGCGATGCCGGCATCGGGCACCGCGCGCGAGATGATACGGCTGGCGTTCAACCTGCTGGGACCCGAAGCGCGGCTGGATGACGTGGTGCCGTTCATGGAGCGTGCGACCGGACAGGGCTTCGCGGCGAAAAGCGCTTCCCCGTCCGCAGCCGAGGCTGGCGCGGCGATCACCCTGATCGAAACGGCACTGGCGGCCAGCAACCTCTTCATCGTTCTGGAGAATGCCGTGGCGGCGGAACGGATGGGTCTGGACCTTACGGCGATCGAGCCGATCCTTGCCAGCGGCTCCGCCTACAGCGCGGCGGCCGCGGCCGCATTCGCCGCCGTTCGCGGGGAGGCGGCCGCCGGGCCGCCGCTGGCCGCCACGGTCGACGCGCTGACGCGGCTGACCGCACTCGGCGCGCAGCACGGCGTCACGCTGATGATGACGAGCACGATCCGCACCGGATATCTTCAGGCCGCCCAGCGCGGCGGCGCGGGCATTGCCGCTCTGGTGCCGAGCCACAGGACGTTCGCACAATGACCGACTACCCCTACCCCCGCGTCGGCCTGCTGATCGACGGCGAATGGATCTACGACCGTCCGGGCGGCGAGGATATCGTCAATCCCAGCGACGAAAGCATCATCGGCCGCACGACCCATGCGACCGAAGCCGATCTGGACCGCGCGCTTGCCGCCGCCGAGCGGGGCTTTGCCGTGTGGCGCAAGGTGTCGCCGCCCGATCGGTCGGCGTTGCTCCACCGCGTCGCCGATCTGGCGCGCGAGCGGATCGAGCTGTTCGCCGCCACGATCACGCGCGAACAGGGCAAGCCGCTCGCCGACGCGCGCGCCGAGGTGATCCGTTCGGCGAGCTTCCTCGATTGGGATGCGGAGCAATTGCTGCGCCGCTACGGCCGGATCGTGCCGTCCGCGCCGCCGATGCAGCAACTGGTGGTGCGCGAACCGGTCGGACCCGTCGCCGCGTTCACGCCGTGGAACGTGCCGCTGAGCGCGCCGTCCCGCAAGATTTCCGGATCGCTCGCCGCGGGGTGTTCGGTCATCATCAAGCCGGCGGGGGAAACGCCCGCCACGACCTGCCTGTTCGCGCAATGCTTCATGGATGCGGGCCTGCCGCCCGGCGTGATCAATATCGTCCACGGCGTTGCCGGCGATATCTCGACCAAGCTGGTGCTGTCGCCGGTGATCCGCATGGTGACGCTGACCGGATCGGTCGGGGTCGGCAAGCAGCTTTCGCGCCTCGCCGCGGAGGGCGTGAAGCCTGCGCTGATGGAATTGGGCGGTCATGCGCCGGTGCTGATCGACGGGGACGTCGATCCCGCCAACGTCGCGGCACAGGCGGTCGTCGCCAAGTTCCGGGTGGCGGGGCAGATCTGCGCATCGCCTACCCGCTTTCTGATCCATCGCGGTGTCTACGACGCGTTCGTCACCGCCTTCGCCGCGGGCGCGGACGCGCTGACCGTCGGTGACGGCTTCGAAGACGGGATCGGCATGGGGCCGCTGGTCAATGGCCGGCGCGTGATCGAGATGGAGCGGCTGGTCGCGGACGCCGTCGCGCGCGGTGCGCGGATCGAGGCCGGCGGACGCCGGGTCGGCAATCGCGGCCATTTCTACGCGCCGACCGTCCTCGCCGACGTACCGCTCGATGCCGAGGCGATGTGGACCGAGCCGTTCGGTCCGCTCGCGCTCTGCACGCCCGTCGACGACATGGACCAGGCGCTGCGCATCGCCAACGACGCGCATGTCGGGCTCGCCGCCTATGTCTTCACCAACGCTATCGACAAGGTCGATCACCTGTGGAGCGAGCTGCACTGCGGCGTCGTCGCGACCAACAGCTTCGCCGTGTCCGGCGCGGAAGCGGAGTTCGGCGGCGTCAAGGAAAGCGGCGTCGGTCGCGAAGGCGGCGAACAGGGGCTCGACGCCTATCAGGTCACCAAGACGGTGTTGAAGCAGATGGTCCGCGCCTGAGCCGGCGGCGCCCTTGGAGAAGAGATCCACGCCCTACGATGCCGATCCGGCAGCGTCCGCCACGAACGCCGCCGACCCGGCGCTCGCACCGTTTCGCCATCCGGTGTTTCGGGCGGTGTGGATCGCCAGCCTGGTGTCCAACTTCGGCGGGCTGATCCAGTCGGTCGGGGCGGCGTGGATGATGACGAGGGTCGGCGGCACCCCGCAACAGGTGGCGCTGGTGCAGGGTGCGACGACGCTGCCGATCCTGCTGCTGGCATTGTGGGCGGGCGCGGCGGCGGACAATCTCGACAAGCGCAAGGTGATGCTGTGGGCGCAGCTGGCGATGCTGGCGCTGTCGGTCGCGCTGGCGGTGCTGGCGTGGATCGGCTGGCTGTCGCCCGCGATCCTGCTGGTCTTCACCTTCGCCATCGCCTGCGGCACCGCGATCAACGGCCCCGCGTGGCAGGCATCGGTCAGCGACATGGTGCCGCGCGCCGCCCTGCCGCAGGCGGTGGCGCTGAACGGCATGGGCTTCAACATCGCGCGCAGCGTCGGCCCGGCGGTGGGCGGTGCGATCATCGCATTGGCCGGCGCGGCGGCGGCGTTCCTGGTCAACGCATTGTCCTATGTCGGCCTGATCGTCGTGCTGGCGCGGTGGCGTCCGGTGCGCCCGCCACGATTGCTGCCGCGCGAGCAACTGGGCGGAGCGATGACCGCGGGCCTGCGCTACGCCGTGATGTCGCCGCACCTGCGCGTCGTGCTGGGCCGGGCGGCGATCTTCGGCATCGGCGCCAGCGCGGTGCCGGCGTTGCTGCCGCTGGTCGCGCGCGACCTGATCGGTGGCGGGCCGCTGACCTATGGCCTGTTGTTCGGCGGGTTCGGCCTGGGCGCGGTGGTCGGTGCGCTGGTGCTGCAACCGCTGCGCCGGCGCTGGTCGACGGAGGGCGTGACGACGCTCGCCTCGCTGGTGCTGGCGGCGGGCGCGATCGGCGCGGGTCTGGGTGGATCGTTGCTGCTGGCGCTGCCGGCGATGACGCTGGCGGGGGCCGGCTGGGTGTTCGCGCTCGCCACGCTCAACGTCAGCGTCCAGCTCGCCACGCCGCGCTGGGTGGTCGCCCGCGCGCTCGCGCTGTTCCAGATGGCGGCGTATGGCGGGATGGCGCTGGGCAGCTGGCTGTTCGGGATCGCCGCGCAGGATCATGGCCCGGCGATCGCGCTGATGCTGGCCGGCGGCGTGCTGATCGTCAGCGCGCTGAGCGGCCGGCTCTATCCGCTGTCGGATACCGACGACGTCTCGCTCGACCCGCTCGACGACTGGAAGGAGCCGGATACGGCGGTTCCGGTCGACATGCGCAGCGGCCCGATCACGATCGCGGTCGAACACCGCATCGCGCCGGAGGACATCGTCGCTTTCCTGGCGCTGATGAGCGAACGCCGCCGCATCCGCATGCGCGATGGCGCGCGGCATTGGCTGCTGTCGCGCGATCTCGCCGATCCCACCCTGTGGGTCGAGCGGTTCGATTTCGCGACGTGGCTCGACTATGTCCGCCACAACCAGCGCCGGACCATCGCCGATGCGGAAAACCAGGACGCGCTGCGCCGGCTGCGGATCGGGGAATTGCCGTCGGTCGTCCACCGCCTGATCGAACGCTCGGTCGGCGTCGTGCCGACCAGCCTCGACGAACCGACGACGCGCGAACCGATGACCGATCCGACGCGGGCGGCCTGATGGTGAGCGGTCTTCATGATGGTATCAACGACCAGCCGGCTCGCGATCGGCCGTGCGATGGTTCAAGCAGCGATCCGATGACGACGACCGGCGCACCCGTCCTGACATTCGCCTGCACCGCCTGTGGCCGCTGCTGCCAAGGCCTGCGCCTGCCGTTGTCGATCCGGGAGGCGAGGGACTGGAGCGCGGCGGGCGGCGTGGTCGAGCTGTTCTGCGAAGCCGCACCCGATCTCGGCCCGCCCGACGATCCGGCGGCGCTGCATCGCTGGGCGAGCGGGTTTGCCGGCGTCAGCGGCACGTTGCCGATCCGCGTCCGCCTGATGCTCGTCGCCGCGTTCGACGGGCCTTGCCCGCGGCTTCTCCCGGACATGCGGTGCGGCGCCTATGCCGAACGCCCGAGCGCCTGCCGCATCTATCCCGCCGAGATGCGGCCGGATCGCATCGTCGATCCCGCGGCGAAACTGTGTCCGCCGGAGGCGTGGTCTCCCGACGCGCCGCCGTTGATCGATGCGGCCGGCCGGATCGTGGACGAGGAGGTGGACGGCGCCATCGCCGCGCTCACCCATGCGCAACAAACGGATGCCGCTGCCAAGGCGGCGCTGGCGCAGGCACTGGGCCTGCACGCGGTCGCGCTCGCCAACGAAGGAAGCGTGGTCGTCCTGCCCGACGGCGTCCGCCTGCGGGCGGCGATCGATGCGGTGGTGGGTGCGCCCGCCGCGGCACCGGCGGGCTGGCGCTTCGTCACCGATTCCGCCGACACCGCCGCATTGATCGTCGACGCCGGCGGCGAGAGCGGGCCGGCGGCCGGTCTGACCGAGGCGACCTACCGGGCCTATGTCTCCGCCTGAGCCCGGGCGATCGGACGACGCGGCACCGCATCCTGGCGGATCATCGCCGCCGCCTTGACCCCGATCATGATCGTCGGCGCATTGGTGTTGCCCGACGTCAGGAACGGCATGATCGACGCATCGACCACGCGCAGCCGCTCAACGCCGTGCACGCGCAGCCGCGCATCGACCACCGCCAGCGGGTCGTCGCCCATCCTGGCGGTGCCGCCCTGGTGGTGCGCGGAATTGCCGGTTTCCTCCATGAAGCGGTGGATCTGGTCGTCGCTTGCGATGCCGGGGCCGGGAATTTCCTCGGCGACGACGCGCGATGCCATCGGTGGCGCGGCCATGATCCGGCGGATCGTGCGGATGCCCTCGATCATCGTCTCGACATCATAGGCGCTGGTCAGGAAATTGGGTGTCAGCAGCGGCTTGTCCGCCGCGTCGGGGGATGCCAGCGTCACCGTGCCGGTCGCGGTCGGTCGCAATTGGTACACCGAGACGCCCATGCCGGGATATTTATCGACCGCAACCTGCCCGTCCTGATGATAGTTGAAGGTCATCGGGCGGAAGCTGATCTGAAGATCGGCATAGGGCTCCTCCGCCTTCCCCTTCACGAACGCCGCGACCTGCGACGATCCGAGAGCGAGGCAGCCCTTGCGCGTCGCCAGATAGCGCAACCCCTCGCGGAATTTGCGCCAACCGGTCAGCCGGGCGTTGTACGAACTGTCCGCCGTCGCCCGGAACGCGGTGTGGACGTAGAAGTGATCCTGGAGGTTCCGGCCGACGCCGGGCAGGTTGTGGAGCACGGTCACGCCGTGGCGGCGCAACTGTTCGCCCGGCCCGATGCCGGACAGCATCAGCATCTGCGGCGACTTGATCGAACCGGCGGACAGGATCACTTCGCGCGCGGCATGGATCGTCTCCATACGTCCATCGCCGTGCCTGACCTCGACGCCGATCGCCTGCCGTCCGTCGAACAGCACGCGCTGCACCGCGCAGCCGGTCCGGATCGTCAGATTGGGACGGGCGCGCACGGGTTCGACGAAGGCGTTGTAGGCGGAATGGCGGCGGCCGTTGCGGATGCTGTGCTGCATGAAGCCGACGCCGTCGTGCACCTCTCCGTTCATATCCTCGGTCGGTGGGACGCCCAATGCGCGGGCGGCGGCGATGAAGGCGCGGCTGCTCGCCATGCGCTCGACCGGGTCGCTGACGCTCAGCGGTCCGCCGCCGCCGCGCCAGGCGTCGCCGCCACGTTCGAACCGCTCCATCGTGCGGAAATAGGGGAGGACATCGTCATAGCCCCAGCCCGGATTGCCGCGCGCGCGCCAGCCGTCGAAATCACCGGGGTGGCCGCGGATAAAGACCATGCCGTTGATCGCGCTCGATCCGCCGAGCATCTTGCCGCGCGGCCAGTACATCTGACGATCATGCAGCCGCGGCATCGGCTCGGTCCGGAAATTCCAGTTGCGCACGCGGTCGAAGTACAATTTCGCCATGCCGGCGGGGGTATGCACCCAGAAGCGATCCGCGTGCGGACCGGCTTCGAGCAGCAGGACGCTGATGTCCGGATCGTCGGACAGGCCGCGCGCCAGCGGGCAACCGGCCGAACCGGCGCCGACGACGATGTAATCGTGGATCTGCATATCGCAGCTCCTCTCTCATGCCGGCCATCGCACCCCTTGCGCGAGGCCGGTCGTATCGAAGATGCCGCTGTAACATCAGGACTTTGCAAGACCTGCCACATCGGGCGGAAAGAGCTTTCCCGTCAGGCGGTAAGATAACGGGTGTTTTTCGCTAGCTCGTACGAAGTCGCTGCGGGATGATACACGGATACCACCGTCGCATGAACGTCGATGCCGCGGATCCTCATCCGATCCGCGGCGAACAGGGCGAACGGCGGCGGCGAGGAGAGGATTCGGCCGATCATGACCACCGCAACGGACGCCACCAGCCTGTCGAACGGGGTGGCCGCGATGATCGCGGCGGACACCCCGACGGAACCGATCCCCGCCAACACGACCAAGCGGTCGCTGGCCGCGGCGTCGATCGGCAATCTGTGCGAGATCTACGACTTCGCGATCTTCGGCTTTTCGGTGCCGGTATTGTCGCAGCATTTCTTTCCCAACGCCGATCCGGTCACCGCCCTGCTCAGCACGTTCGGCGCGTACGGCGTGGCGTTCCTCGCGCGGCCGTTCGGCGGGCTGCTGTTCGGGATGATGGCGGATCGGGTCGGACGGATCGCGGTGCTCAGCGTCTCGATCTGGCTGATGGCGCTCGGCACGATGGTGATCGGCCTGCTGCCGGTCTATGCGTCGATCGGTGTCGCCGCGCCGATCCTGCTGGTGCTGTGCCGCTGCGCGCAGGGGCTGGCGATGGGCGGCGAGACGACCGGCAACAGCGCGTTCGTGCTCGAATCCGCCCCACCGGGCAGCCGCGGCCGCTGGATCGGCTGGACCTGGTTCTTCGGCTATACCGCCAACGCCGCCGCCGCCTTGCTCATCACGATCCTGCAACTGAGCGGCGGCGCGGAAGCCTATGCCGACTGGATCTGGCGCGTGCCGTTCCTGATGGGTGGAATGATCGGTCTGGTCGGGTTCTGGCTGCGCCGGACGCTGGACGATCCGCAGGAATTCAAGGACGCCCAACAGCTCAAGGAAACGGCCCCGGAAGCGGAGCAGGTCAACTCGCTGCAATCGCTCGGCCGCACCGGCAAGCGTTCGATCTTCAACGTCATCATGGTGCAGGCCCCGCTCGCGGTCGGCGCCAACATGATGATCGCCTTCCTCTATCCCTTCCTGATCCGCGAGGGCGGACTGTCCGCACCGTCGGCGCTGTTCTCCAACGCGGCGGCGATCATGGTGCTGGCCGCGATGATGCCGATATCGGGTGCACTGGGCGATCGCTTCGGGCGCAAGCCGATCCTGTTCGCGGGCGGGCTGCTGATGGCGCTGGTCGCGTTCCCCGCGTTGATGCTGGCGGCGTCGGGTAATGTCTATGCCGCGTTCGTGGGTCAGGTGATGCTGGCGCTCGGCGTCGGGCTGTACGGTGGCACGGCGTTCACGACGATGCCGGAGCTGTTCCCCACCGCCTTCCGCGCGACCGGCCACGCCATCGCCTATCAGGTCGGCACGGTATTGTTCGGCGGCACCGCGCCGCTGGTCGCCGCCTGGTTGTCGCACCGGTTCGACCCAGTGGCACCGGCGGGCTATCTGGTCTTCATCGGGATCGTCGGTGCGATTGTCGCCCGCACGATCCCCGAGAGCAGCCAGACCGATCTGCGGACCTCCGTCATCCACTGACGCCGATCACCGCAACGTCTGATACGAGCCGCCCGGCGTCATCGCCGGGCGGCTTTTTCTTTGTCTGCATCGCTCGCGGATCAGGACACGTAGGGTGATTTAAGGCTGCCGCCATCGACGGCGGTATGGGCAAGCGGGCGCATGGCAGACGTCCCCCACCTTGTCGCTCTCAGCCCCCTGCCGCTCGCCGTGATCCGCTGGCGCGGCGTGCCGAGGAGCGCCGCGCGGGCATGGGCAACCTGATGCGCTCTACGCCGTTCGGGACTTCACTCGCCCCCCTCGCATATGCTGGGACGCCCCACGCAAAAAAAGCCCGGCGATCCCGAAGGAACGCCGGGCCTGGAAGGCTGCCGGGCGGAGAGAGCCCCGGTCAGTAGCGCGCCGTCAGTCGCAGTCCGTAGGTGCGCGGGCGGTTCACCTGCTGCCCGGTGCCGTAGGGCGCGGTGGTGTAGCGGATGTTGTAGGTCACCTGATCGGTCAGATTGTCGATGTAGAACCCGATCGCATAGCGTTCGTCGGCGGGACCGATCGAGCCGCTCATGCGCGCGGTGGTGAAGGTCGGCTGCGTGTCGGCCCGCAGCGGGCCACCGCCACCGGGGAAGAAGGTGAACGAGCTCGAGTGGTTGACCAGACCCGTCAGGTTGCCGATCCAGCCGCCGCCGATCTCGCCCGACAACGTAGCACCGACGAACGCTGTAAAGGTCGGCGCGTGCGGGAGCGCAAAGCCGGTCAGGTTCTCGGTTCCCGGTGTCGTGCCGATGATCCGACCGGCAGCATCACGCCGCACGACCTGCACGCCGGCATTGTCGAAATTGACGTAGCGCGACTTCATCAGCGTAGCGCCGCCGAGGAATTGAAGCCACGCCGTCGGCTTCCAGCTGGCATCGGCGTCGATGCCGTTGATCTTGGCGTCGGGGTTCTGGAACAGCGCGACACTGGGTCCGCCCTGGTCGATCGCCTGCGTCTGCAACTGCTTATAGTCGTAATGGTAGGCCGCGATGTTGAAGCGGAACTGGCGATCCGACGATTCGAACTTCGCGCCGACCTCATACCCGTCCAGCGTCTCCGGCAGGAACGCCTGGAGCGGCACCGCCGGCGTGCTGAATCCGCCCGCCTTGTTGCCGCGGTTGTACGATGCGTAGAGGTTCACCGGGCCGGTGTCGTAGGCGACGACCAGGCGCGGCGAGAAGCTCTTGAAGGTCACGCGCTGGTTCGGTTCGCCGGTGCGGCGACCCTCGCGTCGATCCCAGGTATACCGGCCACCCGCAGTGATCGTCAGCCGGTCCGTCGGCTTCACGTTCACTTCGCCGAACGGCGAGAAGCTGGTCGTGTCGATATAGGCGAGGTTCGCAGGCGAGAAGGGCGGCAGCAGGTTCGGCACGACATGCAGCGCGTAGGTGGATTTGTCGTTCAGGTAATCCACGCCGACCAGCGCCTCGATCATGCCGCCGAAATTGGAGGCGGCCGTGACGTTCTGGTTGAACGTGCGATTGGTCGACGGGATCACGAAGTTGAGCCCCCCGGCCCCCGGCGTGCCGTTGATGTTGGTCAGGTCGGCATCGACGAAATCGTCGGTGCGGTTCTTCTCGTACGCCGTCACCGTGCTGATCGTCACCTTGCCCGCGTCATATTTCAGCCGCAGGTTGTAGAGGTCGTTCTTCGCCACCGTGCCGACGCCGCCGTTCAGCAGGTTGATCGTCGTCGTGAACGGATCCGCGAGCGGGTACGTGTACGGCGTCAGCGAGCACAGGCTGCACAGATTGTTCGGCAGGATCTGCGAATTGGCGGGCAGCGAGTTCTTGCGGCTGTCGTGCTGGATCATCGCGATCGCGGTGAAATCGGCGGTCGGCTTCCACAGCAGCTTGCCGCGGATCGAGGAATTGTCCGCCCAGCCGAACATGTAGTTATCGGGGAGGTTGCGGATGTAGCCGCCGTCCGTGCGATAGCGGCCCGACACGCGCAGCGCGAGCGTATCGCTGAGCGGCACGTTCAGCACGCCCTCGATCAGGCGGTGATCCTGGTTGCCGATCTCGCCCGTCACCCGTGCGCTTTTCTCGAACTCCGGATCGGCGGTGTTGATCAGGATCGCGCCGCCGGTCGAGTTGCGACCCCAGAGCGTTCCCTGCGGTCCCTTCAGCACCTGCAACGAGGCGAGGTCCATCACGTCGAGGTTGCCGCCCTTGCCGCGCTCGACATAGCCGCCATCGACATAGACCGAGATCGGGTTTTCGACACCGGGGCTGGAGAAGGCCGCGCCGACGCCGCGGATGTAGGTCATGGCGTAACCAATGCCGGTGGTGATCGACAGGCCGGGCGTGACGATCTGCACCGTCTGCACGTCGCGGATGTTGAGCTGGTTGGCGATTTCCGGCGAGATCGAGGTTACCGCGATCGGCACCTCGCGGAGGCGTTCCGAACGGCGCTGCGCCGTCACGACGATATCTTCCAGCTGGGTCGAAGAGGTCGTGTCCGCAACCTGGCTCCCGGCGGCCGAGGCAGGTGTCGTGCTATCCTGTGCCGTCGCGGCTGCAACAGCCGCTGGGACGTCCTGACCTGCGGCGGCTCCCGATGCCATCAGCGCGGCGGCACCGACGGACGCGTATAATGCTTTCACTGCAATCCCCTCCTCTACCATCCGACATCCGGATGTTTATTCACCCGCTTGTCGTTCGAGGGTCCGGCAAGTCTTTTGGAGACTAGGTCGGCCCCCGGCGCAGCGAGGTGTTGAGGGAAAGGTATGGCTGCGAAACGAAACCGACCAAGGCGCCTACGTGGGAAGGTGCTTGCGCGCAGACGCCAAGATCGACGTCGATTACCCGCCGCTGTGGGAATAGGGCATCGCTGCCGGTGCGAAGGTGCGCGAACGCAGGATGCGCGCCGGCTGACCGGTGCCGTCGCTGGTGACGATATACAGGTCGGTGCTGCCCGGCCGGATCGCGCTGTTGGTCGATCCGAGGTTGTGGCCGGCATCGCGGTCCGGCAGCAGCACCTGACCGATCGGCACGCCGTTGCGGCCGAATGCCAGCACCCTGCCCTGCCCGTACAGCGCCACATACAGGTTGCCGTCGCGATCGGTGCGCAGCGAGTCCGGTGCCGGCCCGGTGAAGCGATAGGCGAGCGCGGTGCCGAGCGGCGCCGGATGCGTCGCATCCGCCAGCAGTACGCGGTACAGCGCGTTGCGGCCGAACTCGGTCGCCCACAACGTCTTGCCGTCGGGACTCAAAGCCACGCCGTTCGCCATCGCGATGTTCGGCAGCACGACGGTAGCGGTCTTTGCGTTGGGCGCGACATAATAGATGCCGCCCTTCGGCTCCGTCGCCGTGCCGCGGAAGTCGGAGAAATACAGCCCGCCCTCCGCGTCGAACACCACGTCGTTCGGCATGAACCCCGCCGATGCCGGGATGATCGTCGTCAACCCGCTGCCGTCCGGCCGTATGCTCAGGATCGCGCCCTTCTCGCCCGGGATATCGATCGCGGCGATGAAGATGCGGCCGTCGCGGTGGATCGCGAGGCCGCCCGGCCCCAGTCCCTGCAACGTCACGACGGTCGACACGCGCTTGTCCGGCGTCACCCGCAACACGCGCCGCCCGGCGACATCGGAGAACAACAGATTGCCGTCGCGCTCCAACGCCGGCCCCTCCAGATCGCGCACGCCGGGCAGTTCCAGCCACGGCACCGCCGTGACCGTCTGCACGCCGCGCTCGCCGGGCGGGATCGGCACCGGCGTGCGTGTCTGCGCGTCATAGGTTAGCGCCTGCTGCGCCGGGGCGGCAGCGGGCATGATGGCGGCTCCGGCGATCACGCCGGTGACCAGCATACGAACGGCGATCATGAGCGAGGGTCCTTTCAGCGGGTCGGTAGCGCGAAGGCGACGAGCTTCGTCCCCGCCGGCATCGAGAAGGCGGGACGACCACCAGCCGCGACCACCACCATCTGTCGCCCGCTCCGCGGCGCGCGATAGGTCAGCGGCGTGACGCTGGCGCTGAACGGGATGCGGACGTGCCACAACTCCTTGCCGGTCGCGGTGTCGAAGGCGCGAAACGCCTTTTCCGCCGCGGCGCCGATGAACACGACCCCGCCGCGCGTGGTCACCGCGCCGCCAGCGTTCGGCGCGCCGATCGTGATCGGCAGCATCGACGGGATCCCGAGCGGACCGAGATCGCGCGCGGTGCCGAGCGGCTTGGACCACAACAGCTTGCCGGTGCGCAGGTCGATTGCGGAGATCGATCCCCAAGGGGGCGCGGTGCACGGCGATCCGAGCGGCGACAGGAAGTTGGTGCCGATCGCGCCATACGGCGTATTCTCCATCGGCCGATCCTTTGATCCGCCTGCATCAAGGCCGTCCGACAGCTTGAGCTTCTCCTTGATCGCCCGCTCGCGCGTCATCAGCTCGACACGGTCCGGCAGCTGCATCCAGTTGACGATCATGATGCCGCGATCGACGTCGATCGACGCGCTGCCCCAATTGACCCCGCCGATAGACCCCGGCGCCTGCAACACCGGCTTGTTGAGCGTCAGCGGCGTGAACTGCCCCTCATACCGCGAGCGTTTGAACAGGATGCGACAGATCATCTGGTCGATCGGCGTGACGCCCCACATATCCTTTTCGCGCAGAACCGGGCCGCGGAAGGCGGGCAGCGACAGCGACGCGGGCTGCGTCGGCGACAGCCGCTCGCCGGGAACGATCCCGCCCTGCGGCGTGCGCTGTTCGGTGACCGGCAGGATCGGGCGGCCGGTCTGGCGATCGAGCACGAACACCTCGCCGCGCTTGGTCGGCTGGATCAGCGCGCGGCGGATGCCGTTCGGCGTCGGCAGGTCGACCAGCGTCGGCTGCGACGGCACGTCGTAATCCCAGATGTCGTGATGCACCGTCTGGAAGCGCCAGCGCAGCCGGCCCGTCTCCGCATCCAGCGCGATCACCGACGACCCCAGCGCATCGTCGAACGGCCGGCGCTGACCGCCGAAATTGTCCGGCGTCGCGCCGCCGATCGGGAAATAGACCAGCCCCAGCGTCTCGTCCGCGCTGATCGGCGCCCAGCTGTTGGGCGACGAGCGGGTATAGGTCTCGCCGGCCGGCGGCGCGCCGATCCGCTCCGGGTGACCCGCGTCGAACGCCCAGGCGAGTTGGCCGGTGACCGCGTCATAGGCGCGCATCACGCCCGACGGCCCGCCCCATTGCTGTCCGTCGGGAATGCCGCCGCCGACGACAACTTTACCGCGCACGATTTGCGACGCGGAGCTGACGTAATATTGCCCGTAGGGGTAGCGGCCGATACCGTCCTTCAGGTTGACGCGACCGCCCGCGGCGAAGCCGGGACAGAAGCGGCCGGTGCGCGCATCGAGCGCGACGAGGTTCGGCGTCTGGTTCGCCATGAAGATGCGTTCGGCGCACAGGCCGGTCGCGCCGGGAACCTTGTAATAGGCGACGCCGCGGCAGGGTTTGCCGGTTTCGGTCGCGCCGCCGGAGGTGTCGACGCGCCAGCGCACAGCACCGGTTTCCGCATCGAACGATACCGCGCGGCTATAGCCGTCGCACGCGTAGAGCGCGTCGCCGATCATGATTGGCGTCACCTCCAGCCCATTGGGCTTGCCCCGCCCCGCCGGGCCGAAATCCGCCTCCCACACCTGCTTCAACCCGGCGACGTTGCCGGCGTTGATGTCGGTCAGCGGGCTGAAGCGCGTTCCGCCCTGATCGTTGCCATAGGCCTGCCAGTCGGTGGCGGTGATCGCCGCGAGCGGTTGCGGCAGGCGCGACGGCGCGGCACCTTGCATGCCCGTGCGGTAGACCGGCTTCTCCGGATCGGCAGGGCCGATCGCATGCAGCCCGGTGCCGACGACGAGCGCAACCGCCAATGCGGCTGCAAATGCTGGGAGCCCGCGACGCGCCGCGGGTGTCTTGCCGGCGCGCAGTCGCCAGACGGGCGGCAACAGCAGGGCCAGGCCGAGCACGAACGGCGCGATGATCCGCGGTGCCAATTGCCAGCCGTCGAAGCCGACCTCCCACAGGCTCCACGCCAGCGTCCACACGAGCATCGCCGCGTACAGCGTCAGCCCGCGCGCATCGCCGCGCCAGATCAGCACGCCACTGGCCAGCACCGCGATGCCGGTCACGAGATAATAGAGCGAACCCCCGTCGAGTACGAGCGCCATGCCGCCGACCGTCAGCGCAAGGCCGACGACCGCCACGATGATCGCTACCGCGCGGCGAACCAGCCGCGCTCCTGTTCCGTCCGGGGCTGCCATGATCATCTCTCCTGAAGGATCGCGGGCTGCGTCGCCCGTCGTATGTCGGGTTGGGATAGCATCGCGCACGGCAGGCCGATCCCCGCGCCCGGCTCAATGCGGCCATGAACGGCGCTCATGTCAGCGGCGCCTGATGGCGGCGGAACAGGTCGACGAGAAAGTCGACGAACACGCGCGTCTTGGGCGATAGCCGGCGGCTCGACGGATAGACGACGTACAGCGCGGTATCGAATTCGGTCGGGCTGACCTCGTAATCGGTCATCACCTGCACCAGTTGCCCGCTGTCGAGATCCTCCTGCACCATCGATCGTTGCAGCATGACGATGCCCAGCCCGTTGATCGCGCTCGTCCGCAACACCGCGCCGTTGTCGGTCTGGAGGTTGCCGGTGACCGGCACCTCGATCGTCTCGTCGTCCTTGGTCAGTCGCCAGCGATTGAGGTAGTTGCGCGCCAGGAACAGCAGGCAATTGTGCGCGTCGAGGTCGCTCGGCAGGCGCGGTTCGCCGTTCCGCTTGAGGTAATCGGGACTGGCGCACATCACCCGGCGGCTGGGGCTGAGCCGTCGTGCGACAAGGCTGGAATCCTGCAGATTGCCCAGCCACATCGCGACATCGATCGCCTCGGCGACCAGATCGGCGCGCTCGTCGGTCAGCGTCAGGTCGAGCGTCACGTCGGGATTGCGGCGGAAGAAGTTGGGCAGCGCCGGCACCACGACCTGCAACCCGATCGACGTGCGCAGATGGACGCGCAGCCGTCCCTTCGTCCCCTGTTGATACGATGCTACGTCGCGCTTCATCGCATCGATCTGGTCGAGCACTTCGATCAGCCGCTGGTAATAGATCGTGCCCGCCTCCGACAGCGACTGCGATCGCGTCGTGCGGTTGAGCAGCCGTACGCCGAGCGAGGCTTCCAGCCGGCTCAACTGCCGGGCGATCGAGGTCACCGACGTGTCGAGCTGCCGTGCCGCGGCGGACATGCTGCCGCTCTTCACGATCTGCACGAAGGCGCGATCCAGCTTCAATTCATCCAGTGCGCTCGCCATCGCAACCCTCCCTGTCATGGTCGGTCGCGCGATGGCCGGCGGCGTTCATGCGACGGCGAACGCCGCGGTCGTGTTCGCGCGAATCTGATCCATGTTAACACCTGGAGCGCATTCGACCAGCTTAAACAATGATGTTTGATCCGGCCGCCGAAACACCGCCAAGTCGGTGACAATCATGTCGACGACGTTCTTGCCGGTCAGCGGCAACGTGCAGGACGGGATGAACTTGGGGCTGCCGTCCTTGGCATTGTGATCCATCACGACGATGATCTGCTTGACCCCGGCGACGAGGTCCATCGCCCCGCCCATGCCCTTGATCATCTTGCCCGGGATCATCCAATTGGCGATGTCGCCGCCCTCGCTGACCTCCATCGCCCCGAGCACGGTAAGGTCGATATGGCCGCCGCGGATCATCGCGAAGCTCTGCTCGCTGCCGAAATACGCGCTCTGCGGCAGCTCGCTGATCGTCTGCTTACCGGCGTTGATCAGGTCGGGATCGACCTCGTCCTCATATGGAAAAGGACCGATGCCGAGCATGCCGTTTTCGGACTGGAGCGTCACCGTCATGCCCGCGGGAATGTTGTTGGCGACCAGCGTCGGGATGCCGATGCCGAGGTTGACGTAGAACCCGTCCTGCAATTCCTGTGCGGCGCGCGCCGCCATCTGGTTGCGATCCCAGGGCATCAGGCGACCTCCCTTTCGCGGGTGAAGCGGAATTCGATCTTCTTGTCGTACGGGCTGCCGACGATCATCCGCTTCACGTAGATGCCGGGCAGGTGGATCGCATCGGGATCGAGGCTGCCGACCGGCACGACTTCCTCGACTTCGGCGACGCAGATGCGGCCCGCGGTCGCCATCGGCTGGTTGAAGTTGCGCGCGGTCTTGCGGAAGATGAGGTTGCCGCTCTCGTCCGCCTTCCACCCCTTGATGATGCTGATGTCCGATCGGATGCCGCGTTCGAGGATGTACTCCTCGCCGTCGAAGGTTTTCACCTCCTTGCCCTCGGCGACCAAGGTGCCGACGCCGGTCCTGGTGTAGAAGCCGGGGATGCCCGCGCCCCCTGCCCGGCAGCGTTCGGCGAGCGTGCCTTGCGGGCAGAATTCCACCTCCAGTTCGCCGGAGAGATACTGGCGCTCGAATTCCTTGTTCTCGCCGACATAGCTGGAGATCATCTTCCTGACCTGACGCGTCCGCAGGAGCTTGCCGAGCCCCTCGCCGTCGATGCCGGCATTGTTGCTGGCGATCGTCAGGTCCTTGACGCCCGACGCCTGGATCGCGTCGATCAGCCGTTCGGGGATACCGCACAGGCCGAACCCGCCGGCGCAGATCGTCATGCCGTCGTGCAGGAGTCCATCGAGGGCGGCGGCGGCGTCGGAATACAGCTTCCGCATTATTCCGCCCCCGGATAGACGTGGTCGCCATAGGCCGCGCGCACGTCGGCGAGCAGCTTGCCGGTCGGCGCGGCGTATTTCATACGCTTGCTGGTGAAGACGCCGGTCACCGCGCGCATCCCCACCGCCATCTCGGCCGTCTTCACCAATGCGGTGACGCCGTTCAGCACCGGCGTGCCGTCGATCTGGTGGATGCCCGCCTGCGTCAGCACCGTCATCAGGCTGCCGCCCGCGGGGATCAGTACCTCCGCCCCCTTGGCGAGCGCGACCTGCGCCACCTCGACGAACTGACGCACCACCTCCGCCCGCGCGGTCTCGTCACGCAAGGCGAGGTCGAACACGCCGGGCCGTTCGACGGTCATATGCTCGACCGACACCATGCGCGAGGACAGGCCCTGCGACTGCACGCCCTCGACGATGCGTGGCACGAACTTCGGGTTGACGTTGATGAGCGAGAAACTCGCGCCCATCAGGCACGCCATCTGCACCGACGATTCCCGCAGGCCGAGCACCGGGATGTTCAGCAGTTCGCGCAATTCGTGCAGGCCGGGTTCGAAGATGTTGCCGACCAGAAACGCGTCGTAGCCGTCGCGCTCCGCCTGCATGCCGCGCTCGGTCACCTCGATCGTGTCGAGCAGTTCGAGGTAGCGATACTGGTCCGCCACCGCGCGATGCGGGCTGAGCCCGGCGATCGTGATCTCGGTCCCCGGCGCCGCCGCCTGTTCGACGATCGCCTTCAACTGCCGCCCGTAATGGCCGTCGGTCGAGCCGCGCGATACGCCGAAGCTTTGATAATAGAGCCGCATCAATGATCCTTCCGCTGATCGGTCGCGAGCCGGTAGAAGCGCGTGGCGGTACCCCGGAACAGCCGGTCCTTCTCCGCCTCGCTTGCGCCCGCCGCGACCAGCTTCATCGCATTCCAACCCGTCGCATAGCCATGCCCCGGCCGGTCGGCCGGGAAATTGCTCGCGAACATCGCCCGTCCCGCCCCGAACAGCTCGATGCACGTTTCCATCCACGGCCGCCACGCCGCCGCCAGATCGCGTGCGCGCTGCGCCTTCGGAAAGCCGGCGGAGGGCATGCCGAGCCCGGACAGCTTGACGGAGACGTTCGGTCGCTCGGCCAGCGCACGCATCCCCGTGCGCCACGTCGCGAAAACGTCGGTGTCGCCCATGATCGGCCCGCCGCAATGATCGACCACGATCGCCGTGTCGGGAAAGTCGCCGGCGAGACGCGCGAGCCGTGGCAGTTGCGGGTACAGCACCCAAGCATCGAAGCTGAGCCCGAGCGGCGCCAGATGCCGAAACCCCGCACGAAACGCGATGTCGTCCATCATCGCTTCGCTGGTCGGATAGGCGGGGTTGAGCCGCGCCGGATTGCGGTCCCACGCCAGGATATGCCGGATGCCGCGCACCCGCCCCTCGCCCGCCGTCAGATGCGCATCGAGCACCGGCCGCACCGCATCGCCGAGGGTCAGGTCCGCAAACGGCACGATCGCCGCGGCGACGTTGCGTCGTCCCGCCGCCTCCGCCACCCGCCGCGCGAACCGCGTCTCACCGACCGGCGCCAGCGCCTCGCCGGCCGCCGCGTCATAGCCATGCCGTGCCTGCACCAGCACCGTCGCGACAACGGCATGCCCGCTGTCGAGATCGGCGGTGAACTCATCGAGCAGATAGCGCGCATTCGCCCGATCGTAGAGGTGATGATGCGCATCGACGATCGGCCGATCGGGTTCGACGATCGCCTCCGCCATCATCGCGCCATTTCCAAATCGCGCAACGCGGGAGCAACATTCTCGGGCAGGCCAAGTTCGAACGCGTTGAGCGTCAACGACACCATGCAGTAATAGCCGAGCGTCGCGACCAGCTCGACCAAGGCGCGTTCGCCGAGCAGGTCGATCGCCTCGCCGTAGCGCGCTGCGGACAGACGGCCGCTTGCCAGCATCTCCTGCGACACATGGTACACCAGCTCCGTCTCGGGGTCCGCGAAGGGCGGCGGGTCGCGGCGCGCGACGGCCGCGATCACCTCCGGCTCCAGTCCGGCATCGAGCGCGAGGCGGCTGTGCGCGGTCCATTCGTGATGCGACGTCCAGTGGCGCGCGCAGATCAGGATCGCCAGTTCGGTCAGTCGCGCCGGCAATGCCGTGTCGTAGCGCAGCAGCTCCCCGACGCGCTGGCCGCGCCGTGCGAGTTCCGGGTTGCGCAGCCACGCGATCATTGGCGCCGGCACTTTGCCGCGCTTGCCCGCCGCCGCCTCGTCGCACACGCAACGCTGCTCGTCGGTCAGCACATCGGGCATGGCGAGCCGTGCCATCAGCCGAGCTTCAGGATGTCGCGCGCCTGCGCCGGCGTCGCCACTTCGTAGCCCAGTTCGCGCACGATCCGCGCCGCACGCGCAACGAGAGGCGCGTTGCCCGTCGCGAGTTCGCCCTTCGCCATGAACAGATTGTCCTCCAGCCCGACGCGCACATGCCCGCCGAGCACCGCCGCCTGCGCCGCCATCGGGAATTGCTGCGCCGAGATGCCGAACGCGCTCCAATGCGCGTTGCCGGGCAGCATGTTGCGCATCGCGATCATGCCCTCCGACGTTGCCGGCGCGCCCCAGGGGATGCCGAGGCACAGCTGGAAGAACGGCGGGTCCGCGAACAGTCCGTTGCGGTACATGTGCAACGCCAGGGCGACATGGCCGAGGTCGAAGACTTCCAGTTCGGGCTTCACGCCGACGGCGCGAACGGCGGTCGCGATCGCCTCGATATGGTCGGGGACGTTGACGAACGCGTGCCGCCCGAAGTTCATCGTCGCCACGTCGAGGCTGCAGATATCCGGCAACAATTCCAGCACGTGATCCATGCGATCGGCCGGCGCGGCGATGCCGCCGTCGTTGGCGTTGCGATTGGGGTCGCCGACATCCGGCATGTAGCGCGCGCCGACGCCGGTGGTGAGGTTGATGACGAGATCGGTGCCCGCCGCCCGGATCCGCTGCACCACGTCGCGGTACAGCGCGATGTCGCGGCTGGGCGATCCGTCGGCGGGATTGCGAACGTGGATGTGCGCGATCGCCGCGCCGGCCTCATGCGCCGCCAGCGCCTCCGACGCGATCTGTTCGGGCGTGATCGGCACGTGCGGGCTCAGCCGGGGGGTGTCGCCCGATCCGGTAAGCGCACAGCTGATGATGACGGGTCTGCTCACGAATGCTCTCCTGCGCCGGCTCTCGAGGGCCGGTTGTTTATCGTTGTGATGACCTCAGCCGGGACGCGCGGCGGTCATGCCACCGTCCACCACCAACTCGGTTGCGGTGACGTATCCGGCGGCGTCGCTAGCCAGGAACAGGGCGGCATGCGCCACGTCCCAGGCATCGCCCATCCGTCCCATCGGCACGCTCGCGTGGCGATCGGCGATCAGCCGGGCGGCATCGTCCGCGCCGAGTTGCCGAACCAGCCGATGCTCGACGAGCGGCGTGTACATCACGCCCGGCACCACCGTATTCACGCGAATACCCTGCCGGACATAGGCGATGGCGGTCGATCGCCCGAACGCGACCAGCCCCGCCTTCGCCGCGGCATAACCCGCGCTCACCCGGCCGCCGACCTGATAGGTCATGCCGCCGATGCTGCCGATGTTAACGATCGCGCCGCCGCGTCCAGCCGCGTCGAATTGCGCCGTCATCACCGGCAGCACATGCTTGCACGCGAGGAACGCGGTGGTGAGGTTGAGGTCGATCTGCGCCTGCCACAGCGTCTCGTCCATCGTCACCGGATCGCCGGGGGCGCTGCCGCCGACGTTGTTGACCAGGATGTCGATGCGCCCGAACCGCGCCACGCACGCGGCCACTGCCGCAGCGACATCCGCGCCGTTGGTCATGTCGCAACGCCGCGCCGCCCAGCGATCGGCGATCCCTTCATCGGCGAGCACCGGGCCGGTGTCCGCCAGCGCCTCCTCGTTCAAGTCGAGCCCGAACACCGCCGCTCCGTACCGGGCGAGCAGCACCGCGGTCGCCTTGCCATTGCCCCAGCCGTCGCCGACCGAACCCGCGCCGGTGACCAGCGCGACCCGGCCGGAAAGGTCGAAGGGCGCGGCCGACATCACGCGACCAGCCCGAACTCGCGCGCCGCGATGTTGAGCGCGATGTACTTGGAATAGATGCGGGCATGGGCGAAGCCGCCGCCGATGAACCACAATCCGTCCTGCGCGGTCGGGCGGAACATGTTGTTGAGTTCGCCATCCGGCGCGACGCCCCAGATCGGCCCGAGCTTGTCGGCGATCGCATCGCCGAGCAGGTCGCGGACCAGTTGCTGCTGGCTCTGGAAGCCGGTCGCGGTGACGACCAGATCGGCGGGATCGACCCGGCCATCCTTCATCAGCGCGCCTTCGGGGACAAAGCGCTCGATGTCCTCATATTGCATCAGGCCGACATCGCCGTCGATGATGAGCTGCGCGCAGCCGCAATCGAGATAATAGCCGCCGTGCCGCCGCCGGAACTTCATCTGGTGGCCGGTTTCGTCCTTGCCAAAATCGAGCTTGAAACCGCGCGCCGCGAGCCCGGCGAGCAGGTCGGCATCGACCTGCTTGATCCGCTTCACCGCTGCCTGATAGCCGCGCACGAGCAATGGATAGCTGCCCGCCGCCGCAATGATGTCGGCGTCGTCGGTGGGGAGTTCCTCGTCGTAATAGAGCGAATGGACGAGGCCGGCCGCCTTGACGCTGGTGATCGTCGACGGTCCGCGCTGGATCAGCGTCACGTCGACACCGTGGCCGTGCAGGTCCTGCGCGACGTCGTGGCCGCTGGTTCCGGCCCCGAGCACCAGCGCGCGCTTTCCCGCCCATTCGGCGCCGCTGGTGAAGTCGCTGGTGTGCATGACCGTCCCGGCGAAATCGTCGAGGCCGGGGATGTGCGGTGTCGTCGGCTTGCCCGCGACGCCGTTGGCGAAGATCAGGTGGCGCGGATGCAACGTGCGCTCACTGCCGTCGGCGCGGCGCACGCGTGCGTTCCACGTGCCGCTCGCCGCGTCGTGATCGCCGCCCAGAAAGGACGTACCGGTCCAGACGTTGCACTCCATCGCCCAGGCGTAGTTTTCCAGCCAGCCGCCGATCATGTCCTTTTGCAGGTACTTGGGCCAGTTGGGTGGCCACGGCAGGTACGGCATCTGGTTCAGGTTGACCTGATTGTGCAGCGCCAGCGAATGGTAGCGGTTGCGCCAGGTATCGCCGACACGCGCGTTGCGGTCGATCACCAGCGTATCGACGCCGAGCAGACCCAGCCGCGCTGCGATCGCCAGTCCGGCCTGCCCCGCGCCGATGATGACCACCGCTGGTTCGCGATCCTCGAACGCCTGTTCCTCGGCACGCAGGTCGCTCCAGTTCGCCCCGCCGAAGGTGCGCGAGGATGCCGGATCGACCGGACGGCGCGTTCCGACCGGCTCTTCATGCCCCTTCAACTCGTTGAGCGATGTCGCGAGCACCCAGGCCCGCGTCGGATCGTCCGCGAGCAACCGCACCAGCCCGTCGCCGCGGCCATTACCCGTCTCGAACGTGAAGATCGCCTCGATCGATTCACGGCCGTGGCGCGTCACGATGCGCGGCGGAGTGCGATCCCGCGCCAGCGTGAAGCCGGATGCCCGCACGCGCGCCTGCGCCTCGATCAACCCGGTGATGACGGTGTCGGTATCGTCGTGCGGCGTGATGCTCCAGGTGAACGCCAGCAGGTCGCGCCAATGGCATTCCTCGCCCAGTACCGCGCGCAAAGCGGCGGAATCGCGGGCGACCAACGCCTGTTCGAACGATGCCAGCCAGCGATCGACCAACGCGCCCAAGTCCGGCTCCGCATGATCGGCATACGCTGACGATAGCTGCGGCCTACGCGCAGGGTCCATTCGCTCCACTCCCTCAACGCCCGCGCCATCACGCGCCGGGTCGTCCAGGGTTTGGCGCAAAAGCGAGCGACACGCCTACGCCCGGCCACGGCAAGCATCTTCGCGTTTTACGGGACAATCTATGGGGTTAGGAAAGCCAACGAAAAACCCCGCCGCGACCGATCGCGGCGGGGTGCGTCTTCACCACCAAAATGGATGATGCCGATCAGGGCGTGCCGAGCATCGCCTTCACCTCCAGATATTCCTCCAGACCGTAGACACCCATCTCGCGCCCATTGCCCGATTTGCGATAGCCGCCCATCGGCGCGGCGGTGTCCGCCGGCGCGCCGTTCAGGAACACGCGCCCTGCCCGCATCCGCCGCGCGACATCCAGCACGGCATCTCCGTCGCTCCCGAACACATAGGCCCCGAGCCCGTACGGCGAGTCATTCGCGATCGCGAGCGCTTCATCGACCGTGCGATAGGTCATCACGGCTGTGACCATGCCGAAGATCTCCTCGCGCGCGATCGTCATGTCCGGCGTCACGTCCGCAAAGATGGTCGGCTGCACGAAATAGCCGTGATCGAACCCCTCTGGTCGGCCCAGACCGCCGCAGACCAGCCGCGCGCCCTCGTCGATCGCGCTCTGGATATAGCCCTGAATGCTGTCATATTGCGCGCGGTTGACCACCGGGCCGTGGGTCGTCGCCGGATCGTTCGGATCGCCGACGCACATCCTGGCGACCGCCGCTGTCATATAGCCGAGCGTCTCCTCCAGCCGGCTTCGCTCGACCAGCAGTCGGGTGGGAGAATGGCACGACTGCCCGCTGTTCGAAAAGCCGCGCGTGACGTTGTATTCCGCCGCGACGCGGTGGTCGGCATCGGGCAGCACGATGTTGGCGGACTTGCCCCCCAGTTCCTGCGTCACCCGCTTGATCGACGGCGCCGCCGCCGCCGCGACCAGCCCGCCCGCGCGGGTCGATCCGGTGAAGCTGACGACATCCACGTCCTCATGCGCCGCGATCGGCGTGCCGACGCCGCGGCCATTGCCGATGACGAGGTTGAAGACACCCGCCGGCACCTGCGCATCGTGGATGATCTGCGCCAGCACCAGCGCGCTGACCGAGGTCGTCTCGCTGGGCTTCACCACCACCGGACACCCTGCCGCGAACGCAGAGGACAGCTTGTTGCAGATCATCTGGATCGGCCAGTTCCAGGGCGTGATCAGCCCGGCGACCCCGATCGACTCATGCCGGAGGATGTAGGCACCCTCGCGCCGCTCGAACTGGTACTCGCCCAACGTCACGACTGCCTGCCGCAGCGACGCTATGCCGGCATTGACTTGCGCGATCAGGCTGGCGGGTGCGCCCATCTCCTGCGTCAACGCCGCCATCAGCTCGGGCAGCCGCGCCTCCATGCCGGCGATGATCCGCTCCAGCAGCGCGATGCGCTCTGCACTGCTCGTCGCCGAAAACGCCGGAAAGGCACGTCGCGCCGCTGCCACCGCGCGATCGACATCGCCCGCATCGCCCAGCGTGATCGTCGCGAACACCTGCTCGGTCGCAGGATCGATCAACTCGCGCCGCTCGGTCCCGATCGGCTGAACCCACGCGCCGTCGATATAGATCTGGCCGTAATGCTTCATCGTCTGTGTCCGATCGTGGGTCAGAAGAACGCCTGCAAGCCGGTCTGCGCCCGGCCCAGAATGAGCGCATGCACGTCGTGCGTGCCTTCATAGGTGTTGACCGTCTCCAGGTTCACCAGATGGCGCATGACCTGATATTCGATCTGGATGCCGTTGCCCCCGTGCATGTCGCGGGAATGACGGGCGATCTCCAGCGCCTTGCCGCAATTGTTGCGCTTCATCAGCGACACCATTTCGGGCGCCATCCGGCCCTCGTCGAACAGCCGCCCGACGCGCAGCGAACCTTGCAGGCCCAATGTGATCTCGGTCTGCATGTCGGCCAGCTTCTTCTGGAACAGCTGCGTCTGCGCCAGCGGCTTGTCGAACTGCTTGCGGTCGAGGCCATATTGCCGCGCCCGCATCCAGCAATCCTCCGCCGCCCCCATCACGCCCCACGAAATGCCGTAGCGCGCGCGGTTGAGGCAGCCGAACGGCCCGCTGAGGCCGGAGACGCCGGGCAACAGCGCATCCTCGCCGACCTCGACATCCTCCATCACGATCTCGCCCGTGATCGAGGTGCGCAGCGACAGCTTGCCGCCGATCTTGGGCGCGGACAGGCCCTTCATGTTCTTCTCCAGCACGAACCCGCGGATCGCGCCGTCGTGCGCGTCGGACTTCGCCCACACCACGAACACGTCGGCGATCGGCGAGTTGCTGATCCACATCTTCGCGCCGTTCAGCCGATAGCCGCCGTCGATCTTCGTCGCGCGGGTCTTCATGCCGCCGGGGTCGGACCCGGCATCCGGCTCGGTCAGCCCGAAACATCCGATCAGCTCGCCTGCACCCAGGCCGGGCAGATACTTCCGCCGCTGCTCCTCCGATCCATAAGCGTAGATCGGGTACATCACGAGGCTCGACTGCACGCTCATCATCGAGCGATAGCCGGAATCGACGCGCTCCACCTCTCGCGCGACGAGGCCGTAGGATACGTAGTTCGCACCGGCGCAGCCATAGTCCTCCGGGATCGTCACGCCGAGCAGGCCGGCCTGACCCATCTTGCGGAACAGCTCGGGCGGCGTCACCTCGTCGAGATAGGCGTCGTTGACCAGCGGTCGCAGCTCGGCCTCGGCAAAGGCGCGCGCGGCGTCGACGATCTGGCGTTCCTCCTCGCTCAGCTGATCGTCGAGCAGGAAGGGGTCGGCCCAGTTGAACGGGGCGGGCTTGGTGCTGCGTGCTAGCATGGTCGATGATGCCTCGCTGGGCCGTGGACACGGGTTCGAACGCCGAGATTCCGTCGCTCTCCTGCTGCGTCGGTATCGCGCCGGACGGACGGCACCTATCGTCGGCCGCGCTCAACATCTTCACGGCCAGCGCAAAGATCGCGGCGTCGTTATTGTCCCGCCAAACGGAAAGCTGTTCCGCATCACGCAGGCTAAGACCTGCGCGGCTTGCCGTGTAGTCTGCGCTGCATAACGATAATGGATTTGGAGCGGACGATCCGGTGATGCAGCTTCCCTTGGCACAGGCGCGCCAGCTCGTGATCGACGTGCTCACCCGGTTTCACGTCAGCACCGATCATGCGGGCATCGTCGGCGACCATCTGGTCGATGCGGCGGCGGCGGGACATCCGTTCGCGGGGCTGCCGCGCGTACTCGCGCTGGTCGAGCATCTGCGCCAGCGCGAGCCCGCCCGCCCGATCACGATCGACCGGCGCAGCCCCAACGCCGCGGTGATCGACGGCGGCGGCACCAACGGCTACGTCACGTCGCTGATCGGCATCGACACCGCGATCGATCTGGCGCGCGAAAACGGCGTCGGCATCGTCGGGATCAACGACACCTGGTTCAGCGGGCGTCTCGCTTATTATGTCGAGCGCGCCGCCCGTGCCGGCATGGTCGCGTTCCACACCGCCAACACGATGGCCCGCGTCGCTCCGGCGGGCGGCGTCGATCGCCTGTTCGGCACCAACCCCCTCGCCTTCGCCTTCCCCGCCGATCCCGATCCGCTGGTGATCGACTTCGGCACCGGGATGACCACCTGGGGCGACGTGCTGTTGCGCGAGAAGCTCGGCCAGCCGCTCGACAGCGGCGTCGCGGTCGATGCCGACGGGCAACCCACCACCGATCCCTCCGCCGCCCTCGCCGGCGCGTTCCTGCCCTGGGGCGGACACCGCGGCTATGGCCTGTCGCTGGTCGTGCAGTTGCTCGGCGTGATGTGCGGCAGTCGCATCGTCGTCGACGAAGTGTCCGCCTGCGGCTTCTTCTTCCTCGTCCTCGACCCTGCGCTGCTCGGCCCGGCCGATGCGTTCAAGGCGCAGGTCACCGCGCTGGCCGCCCAGATCGAGGCGTCGCGCCCCGCGCCGGGCGTGGAGCGGGTCCGCGTGCCGGGCCGCTCCAGCGCCGCCAAGCGTCGCGCCGCGCTCGCCGCCGGTACGATCGAGGTGGACGACAGCATCTACGCCGCACTCGTCGCCCTGCGCGACGGCGATACGACCGCTCAACTGGGACATGACGCATGAGACTGAACGACAAGGTGGCGGTGGTCACCGGCTCCGCATCCGGCATTGGTCGCGCCATCGCCGACCGCTTCGTGGCGGAGGGCGCGACGATCGTCGTCGCCGACTTCAACGCCGAGGGGATCGCGCGCACCGTCGAGGAGATTCGCGCCGCGGGCGGCACCGCCACCGGGCAATGCTTCGACGTGTCCGACCGCGACGCGGTCCACGACGCCACCCGCCAGATCGTCGAGCGGCACGGCCGGATCGACATCCTCGTCAACAATGCCGGGATTTCGCGCTACCGCCCGTTCGCGACGATGAGCTCGGAGGATTGGGACATCGTCCTGGCGGTCGACCTGAAGGGCGTATTCTTCTGCGCGCAGGCGGCGGCACCCTATATGGTCGAGCGGGGCTACGGCCGGATGATCAACATCTCCTCGGCGCTCGGCACCGGCGCGACGCCGCACGGCACCGCCGGTTCGCCCGGCGGCAGCTCCGCCTATGCCGCCGCCAAGGCCGCGGTCATCATGCTGACCAAGACGCTCGCCCGCGAGGTCGGCCCGGCCAACGTGACGGTGAACTGCGTCGCGCCCGGCACCTTCCTGACGCCGATGTCCGCCACCACGCGCACGCCCGAACAGGTGCAGGAGCATCTCGACCATCGCAAGAAGACGGTCGTGCTCAACCGCATCGGCAGCCTCGACGAACTGGTCGCGCCGATCCTGTTCTTCGCGTCGGACGATTGCAGCTACGTGACGGGGCACACGATCCACGTCGACGGCGGGCGCTTCGACCGGATGTAGTCCGGGCGATCAGCGAAGCCGCTCCCTCACTCTGCGCGTGCGAACCGCACGCGCAGGTTCCCCTTCGCTTTCATCGGCATCAAGTCGCCATCGACCTTGCCGATCATGATGATGCCGGGGGACGGCAAGCCGTCGCCACTGCGATAATAGACGGCGATGTCGGCCGTCGGCGACCAGTAGCCGATCTCCCCGGCGGTGAAGTCGCGCTGCGCTGGACCGCCGGTCGACAGGGGGCGAGGCAACGGCCCGGCTTTCTCCTGATCGCGGTGGTCATGCATGGTCACGGCGAACGGCAGCGTCGCGGCGAAAGCCCGCGCCGTCGGATTGTCGTAGAGCGTCGCCGTCATAGGCCGATCACCGGCAGTAATCGTGATTCGTTGCATGATCTTCGGCTCCGTTGCGGCAGGCAAGCCGGACGTCCGTCGCGCCTGCGCTGCGGCGAGCGCGATCCCGGCCACGACG
Organism: Sphingomonas sp. AC435; assembly: GCF_979253005.1. NCBI lineage: Bacteria > Pseudomonadati > Pseudomonadota > Alphaproteobacteria > Sphingomonadales > Sphingomonadaceae > Sphingomonas > Sphingomonas sp. AC435. The sequence continues at coordinate 40,488 of NZ_CEEDCJ010000004.1, read as the reverse complement.
ACCAGAGCCGTCAGCGCTTGCAGAGTTCGTTGTGCCACCGAGGAAGTCCCGTCCGCGCCCTCGACACAGGCGGGCGAGGACAGGACCGCAGTCGATCTTCTCCCATTCAGGGGGTTGAACGGCAACTGCCCGACGGTTGATGCGGCGATGAATACGGCTCATCGGCGTGCAGTGGCATCCGCACTCGGCTGGACGTTCAGGGGCGCGCCTGAACCCGCTGGAAGGACGATCCCACTTGGCGGGCGCGACGATTTGGGCAACGATACCAGAGCCCTAGACCCCGATCCCGATCGCAATCCGGAAGCGCTCTGACGATGTCCCTTTTCCTGCTCCTCACCCAGGTCGTCTCGCTGGGCGCCACCAACTACGGCGTCGATGCACCGATGAATGCGCCCAAGGGAAAACCTGCCTTTGCCGACGAGTTCGACGGGGCGACGATCGACGCCGCGCGTTGGCGGTACGACACGTCGCGCAACGCCGAGGGCTGGTACAACAACGAGAAGCAATATTACGCCAAAGACCGCTCGGAGAACGCCCGCATCGAGGGCGGGTCGCTGATCATCGAGGCGCGGCGGGAGACGCTGTCCAAGGCCCGCTTTCCGGACTGGGGCGGTCAGCACTACAGCTCCGCCAAGCTCGTGACGCGGCAATCCTATGGCTTCGGCTTCTACGAGGTCCGCGCGAAGCTGCCGTGCGGGCGCGGCGCCTGGCCGGCGATCTGGATGCTGCCGAAAACCGGCAAATGGCCCGACAAGGGAGAGATCGATATCATGGAGATGGTCGGCTGGGACCCGAACGTCGTCCATGCCACGCTGCACAGCGGAGCGTTCAACCACGCCAAGGGAACGCAACGCGGCGCGCAGACGCGCATCGCCACGGCCTGTACGGACTATCACCGCTACCAGCTCGAATGGCGACCGGATGCGATCACGATCGGAGTCGACGGCCGCGCGGTGATGCGCGTCAGGAACGACCAGCCCGGCGGCGAGGCGGCGTGGCCGTTCGATCGGCCGTATGAACTGATCCTCAACCTCGCGGTCGGCGGCGACTGGGGCGGCAAGCAGGGCATCGACGATGCCGCCCTCCCGCAGCGCATGGCGGTCGACTATGTCCGCTACTGGCGTCCATCCAACCGGTAGTTTCCTACCCTCTCCCTCCTAACCACCTGCGTCACCTCGATACTGTGGTGCCGCAGCCACAGCTGAACAAAATCACATGAACGTTCCCATGACTGCGTTGTCATGCTTGACAAGCCCAGCCGATCCGGAAAAGTGAACGTTCACAGAGAGGCGCATCCATAGCGTCGAACACTGGGGAGGGGATTACTCATGCGCAGCTTCGCCGCTCGCTCGCTTTCGCACTTCGTCATCGGAACGTCGGTCCTGGCTCTGGCTGCAGTGCCCGGCACGGCGCTGGCGCAGGACGCCGCCGCCACGGTCGGCAACCCCGGCCCTGCCGACACCGAGCCGCAGGCGACCCCCGCCGATCCCAACGAGGTCACCGACGACATCGTCGTCACCGGTATCCGCGCGTCGCTGCGCGAGGCGATCGACATCAAGCGCAACGGTCAGGGCGTGGTCGACGCGATCTCGGCCGAGGATATCGGCAAGTTCCCCGACACCAACCTCGCCGAATCGCTGCAACGCATCACCGGCGTGTCGATCGACCGATCGAACGGCGAAGGATCGACCGTAACGGTCCGCGGTTTCGGCCCCGAATACAATCTCGTCACGCTCAACGGCCGCCAGTTGCCGACATCGACGCTGGGCGACGGTGCCAGCCCGCCCGCGTCGCGCTCGTTCGACTTCGCCAATCTCGCGTCGGAAGGGATTGCTGCGGTCGAGGTGTACAAGACCGGCCGCGCCGCCGTGCCGTCCGGCGGTATCGGCTCGACGATCAACATCCGCACGCCGCGGCCGCTCGACAAGCCCGGCCTGCGCGGCAGCATCGCCGCCAAGGGCGTGCTCGACAGCTCGCGCAACGGCAAGGACCCGATCACGCCCGAAGTATCGGGCATCATCAGCAGCACCTTTGCCGACGATCGCATCGGCATCCTGCTGACCGGCGTCTACCAGAAGCGCAAGGCGAGCACGAACACGGGCAGCGTCGGGTTCGGCAATGCGTTCCTCGGATCCGAGAACGACTGGGGCACCTTGCCGCAGGCGGGTCAGCCCGGGTCGCAGAACGTCACCAACCGCCCCGGCCAGAACGACGTCTACGAGGTGCCGCAGAGCGCCGCCTACAACCTGACCGACATCGACCGCGAGCGGATCAACGGCCAGGTCGTGTTGCAGGCGAAGCCCTTCGACTCGCTGACCGCGACCGTCGACTTCACCTATTCTCGCAACAAGGTCGTCGCCCGCGACAACAGCGTCGGCATCTGGTTCAACTTCGCCGACACGTCCAGCGCGTGGACCGACGGTCCCGCCGCCGGCCCGATCTTCTACACGGAGCGGTTCGGGCCGGGTAAGGACCTGTCGTACAGCGGATCGCTGACCGCCAACCTGTCCGAGAACAAGTCGCTCGGCGGCAATCTGACGTGGGAGGCGCCGGGCGGCGTCACCGTGTCGCTCGATGCGCATCACTCCACCGCAGAGTCACGCCCGACCAACCAGTTCGGCACCAGCACGTCGATCGGCAATGCGATCTTCGGCGTCGCCGACCAGACCGTGAACTTCGAGAAGGATCTGCCGATCATCTCGTACACCATGTATCCCGGCATCGACCCGCTGAACGCCGGCAACATCAACGCCACCGGCAACTCGTTCCGCAACGCGTATTTCAAGGACCGGATCAATCAGGTTCAGCTGAAGGGACACTACGACCACGAGGGCGCGTTCCTCGACTCCATCGACTTCGGCGTATCGTACGTGAACAACAAGGTTCGATCGGCCTACGGGTTCGTCCAGAACGACACCTGGGGCGGCGTCGGAACGCCCGCCGACCTGCCCGACGATATCTTCCAGCTCGTCACCCTGCCCGACAAGTTCAAGGGCGTCTCGGGCGCGAAGGACGGGATCATCCCGGCCTTCTACAGCTTCAACTTCGAACGTCTTGCGACGCTGCTCGACCAGAAGTTCAACATCTGCGGAGGCGACGGCAACTGCCTCGCCCCGTACGATACCGACCGGCGGATCACCGAGAAAACGATCTCGCCGTTCGTGCAGTTCAACAACACGTTCGACCTGTTCTCCCGCGACGCGCACGTCATCGCCGGCGTTCGTTATGACGAGACGACCGTCAGTTCGTCCGCGCTGATCCCGATCCCGATCGGAACGCAGTGGGTGGCGGCCGGTGAGTTCGGCATCATCTATTCGCAGAACGCCGACTTCACGAAGGTGAAGGGCAATTACAACAACTGGTTGCCCGCGATCGACGTCGACGTGTCGCCGCTGCGCGACGTGAAGCTGCGCGCCTCGTACAGCCACACGATCACCCGTGCGGACTATACCAGCCTTCAGGGCGGTCTGACGCTCAACCGTCAATTCGGCATCGTCGGCGGCGGCGGCAATCAGGGTAACCCGAACCTGGTGCCGTTCCTGTCGAAGAACATCGATGTCTCCGCGGAATGGTATTACGGCCCCGAAAGCTACATGTCGGCGGGCTATTTCCGCAAACGCGTGTCGAACTTCATCAACTCGCAACAGATCGACCAGCCCGCCTTCGACCTGCGCAACCCGGCGGACGGTCCCCGCTTCCGTGCAGCGCAGGCGGCACTGGGCGGAACTACGGACGTCATCCGCATCCGCGACTACATCCTGCGCAACTTTCCGGGATCGACCCAGGTCACCGGCAGCTCCACGATCGGCGGCGTCGAGTATCTGAACGGCAACATCTTCGGTCTGCCCGAAGACGGACTGGTCAATTTCCAGATCGCGACGCCGTTCAATTCGGATCAGAAGGCGACGATCGACGGCTTCGAGTTCGCCATCCAGCATAACTTCTGGAACACCGGCCTCGGCGTTATCCTCAACTACACGATCGTCAACGGCAATGCGCGGTTCAACAATGCCGCCAACCCGTCGATCGGCCAGTTCGCGCTCGCCGGGCTGAGCGACAGCGCCAACGCGGTGGCGTTCTACGACAAGAACGGCATCCAGGCGCGTATCGCATACAATTGGCGTGCCGAATTCTACGCCGGCGGCAATCCCGACCCCACCTATGTCGAGGATTATGGCCAGATCGACGCCAGCGCGAGCGTGCAGGTGACCGAGGGGCTGGCCGTCTTCGGCGAGGCCATCAACCTCACCGGACAGGGCCGGCGCGGGCATCGGCGATCGGACAATTTCGTCACCTTCGCGCAGCCGGGCTTCGCACGCTATGCCGCGGGCGTCCGCTTCAGCTTCTGATCCGCTGAAGGACCGCGCGCCGGAACGGATCGTCCACAGGACGGCTGTTCCGGCGCGCGTCCGTCCCGCATAAGCTGATCGGGTGGAGGAAGCAGACAGGCAGACGATGGACCGGTCGATCGCCAACATCGTGATCGTGGGCGGCGGTACGGCCGGCTGGCTCGCCGCGTGCCTGATCGCGGCGCGTGCGGACCGGACGGCGGTGCATCCTTTGCACGTCACCCTGATCGAATCGCCGGAGGTCGCGACGATCGGGGTCGGCGAGGGCACGTGGCCGACGATGCGCCGCACGCTGGAGCGGATCGGCATCGGCGAGGCCGAATTCCTGACCGCCTGCGATGCGTCGTTCAAACAGGGCTCCCGCTTCGACGGCTGGCGAACCGGTGCCAAGGACGACAGCTACCTCCACCCCTTCACCCCGCCGGTCGACGGCGACCCGCGCGACATCGTCGCGGCATGGGCGGACGCCGGCGGCGCGTTCGCCGATGCGGTCGGCGTGCAAGGAAACATCGCCGTCCGCGACCTCGCTCCGCGTCAGCGCGCGATGGACGATTATGCGGGGACGCTGAACTACGCCTATCACCTCGACGCCGGGAAGCTCGCCGCGACGCTGATGCGCCATGCGACGGAACGCCTGAAGGTACGGCATGTCCGCGACCACGTCGTCGGGATCGATGCCGCCGACGACGGCGACATCGCCGGCGTGCGGACGCGCGCGTCGGGCACGATCCACGGCGACCTTTTCCTCGACTGCACCGGTCAGGCGGCGATGCTGATCGGCGATCACTTCCGCATCGCGACGATCGATCGCGGTCGCGAGCTGTTCAACGACCGCGCGCTGGCGGTGCAGATGCCCGTCGCGCTCGATACCCCGATCGCGTCGCAGACCAACGCGACCGCACACGGAGCGGGATGGATCTGGGACATCGGCCTGCCGACACGCCGCGGCATCGGTTGCGTCTACTCGTCCGCGCATATGAGCGACGATGCGGCGGCGGATACGCTGACGCGCTATCTGCGCGCGACGCTGCCCGGCGCGGGCGCGGCGTCGTTCCGGCAACTTCGATTCCAGTCGCAGCATCGCGAGCGGTTCTGGGAACGCAATTGCATCGCCATCGGCCTGTCGGCCGGTTTCCTGGAGCCGCTGGAAGCGTCCGCGATCGTGCTGATCGAACTGTCGCTCGACGCGCTGCTCGACAATTTCCCCGCCACGCGCGGGGCGATGGAGATCCACGCCGTTCGCTTCAACGCGCGGTTCCGCTATCGCTGGGACCGGATCGTCGAGTTCCTGAAGCTGCATTACGTCTTGAGCGAGCGCGACGAGCCCTACTGGCGCGACCACCGCGACCCGGCGTCGATCCCCGGACGGCTCGGCGAGCTCCTGGCGCTGTGGCGTCACCAGCCGCCCTCCGGTGCCGACTTCCCGATGACCGACGAGGTTTTTCCCGCCGCCAGCTACCAATATGTACTGTACGGCATGGGCTTTCCGCCGCCGCCGCGCGGGCCGATCGCGACGGGGAGCCGCGCGCGCGTCGATGCTGCGATGGCGCAGGTCGAGCGGCGCAAGCGGGCACTCGCGGCCGGCCTGCCGACCAACCGTGCCTATCTCGACGCCCTGCTCGCAAGCGCACGGCCTATCCCGGAACCGATCTGCTGATGTCCCACGCGATCCTCACCCCCGACGACCACCGCGATCTGCGCATCCGTACCGAACGCGCGGCGGAACTGGGCGACGCCGTCATGGCCTGCATCACCGTGCCGAGCGAATTCCGCCGCGTGCAGGCGCATTACCCCATCCTGTTCCAGCGCGATCACGCGACCGACAGCTTCACCGCGCTGGCGATGTTCGGGTTCGAGGTTGGGGAGAACCTGTTCCTCGATAACGGCCGCTGGGACGCACGGTATCGCCCGCTCGCGATCGACAGCCAGCCCTTCCTCGTCGGCCGCGGCGCCGGGGATTCGACGGTTCGTCAGGTTCATATCGACATGGCGAGCCCGCGCATCGGTGGCGGAGAGGGCATGCGGGTCTTCGACGATACCGGCCGCCCGACCCCGTATCTGGAGGGCATCGCCGACCAGCTGCGCGCGCTGGACGAGGATTATGTCGCTTCCTCCGACTTCTTCGCGGCGCTCCGCCGCTACGACCTCCTCGAACCGCTGACGCTGGACGTCACGCTCGACGACGGCGCGCAGCACCGGCTGGTCGGCTATCACATCATCGACGAAGAGAAGCTGGAGAGGCTCGACCCCGCGATCATCGGCGAGCTGCACGCGGCCGGCTATCTGATGCCGATGTTCATGGCCCTCGCGTCGCTGGGCAATATCGGCGACCTGATCGCACGCAAGAACCGGCGGAATGGCTGACCGCAGCCCCGGCATCTTCGCCAGCCTGCCGCCGGTCCGCGACGTCGTCGCGGGCACCCCTGCGGCACTGGACGCACTGCTGCGCGAGGCGACGACGCCGTTTGTCGTCCGTGGCTTGATCGCTGACTGGCCGCTGGTACAGGCCGGGCAGCGATCCTCGCGCGAGGCCCGCGATCACATCGCCGGGTTCGCACGGCCGGTGCCGTTCGCGGTATCGGTCGGCCAGCCGCACAGCGGCGGCCGGCTGTTCTACGACGACGCGCGCGGCATGAACTTCCAGACGCTGTCGGCGAAGCTCCCGGACATCTTCGCCCGCATCGACGCCAACGAAGGCGTCGACGGCGCCCCGTCGATCTATCTCGCCTCGATCGACATGCTCCAGTTCTTTGCCGGGCTGTACGAGGCGAACCATGTCGATCTCGGCGACCGGACGCCGCTTGCCAGCATCTGGATGGGCACGCCGACGCGGATCGCGGCGCATAACGACGTGCCGCACAATCTCGCCTGCGTTGCCGTGGGACAGCGCCGGTTCACGCTGTTTCCGCGCGACCAGTTCCGGAACCTGTACCTCGGCCCCGTCGACAGCACCCCCGCCGGTCGGGCGGTCAGCATGGTCGACTTCCACGATCCCGACTTCGCCGCCTATCCCCGCTTCCGCGAGGCGCTGGACCATGCGCAGGTCGCCGAGCTGGACGCCGGCGACGCGCTCTACATCCCGGCGATGTGGTGGCATCATGTCGAGGCGCTGGCGCCGTTCAACGTCCTCGTGAACTATTGGTGGCGCGACGCACCGCGCTGGCTGGGGCAGGCCCAGGATGCGCTTAACCACGCGATGCTCGCGATCCGCGACCTCCCCGACGACGAAAAGGTCCATTGGCGCGAGATGTTCGATCACTATGTCTTCGACAGCGGAGCGGAGGTCACCGCGCATATTCCGGAACCGGCGCGCGGCGTGCTCGCGCCCCTGACCCCTGACACCGCCGGGAAGCTGCGCGCGTTCCTGTTAAGGGCGCTCAGTCGATGACGCAGCCGGGTATCCGCCGCGTCGTCATCGCCGGGGGCGGCACCGCGGGCTGGATGGCGGCCGCCGCGATCGCGCGGACGATGGGACGGACGGTAGACCTCACGCTCGTCGAATCCGATGCGATCGGCACGGTCGGCGTCGGCGAGTCCACCATTCCCCCGCTCGTCACCTACAACCGGCTGCTCGGCATCAACGAAGCCGAGTTCATGCGCGAGACGCAGGCGACGTTCAAACTCGGCATCCTGTTCGACGACTGGAAGCAGCGTGGCGAACGCTATTTCCACTCCTTCGGCATCACCGGCAAGGATCACTGGTCGGCGGGGTTCCAGCATTTCTGGATGCACGGGCTCAGCCGCGGTCACCTCCAGCCATACGACGATTACTGCCTGGAACTGCGGGCCGCGTTGCAGGGCAAGTTCGCGCACCTGCCCGACGACCGCATGAACTACGCGTACCAGCTCGACTCGACGCTGTATGCGCGCTTCCTGCGCCGCATGGCCGAACAGGACGGCACGATCCGTATCGAGGGCAGGATCGCGCGGGTCGATCTGGACGGGGAAAGCGGCGACATCGCCGCGCTGCTGCTCGACTCGGGCCAGCGGATCGAGGGCGACCTGTTCCTCGACTGCACGGGCTTTCGCGCGCTCCTGATCGAGGGGGCGCTGCATGCCGGCTACGACGACTGGTCGCATTACCTGCCGTGCGATTCCGCCATCGCCGTCCAGACGGAAAGCGTCCGCCCCGCCCTGCCCTATACCCGCGCGATGGCCCACGACGCCGGCTGGCAATGGCGCATCCCGCTCCAGCACCGGACCGGCAACGGTATCGTCTATTGCAGCCGCTATCTGAACCGCGACGACGCGCTGGAACGGCTGCTCGGCAACGTCGAGGGGCGGATGCTGACGGAGCCGAACATGCTCCGCTTCGTAACGGGCGCACGGCGCCGGCAATGGCATCGCAACTGTATCGCGATCGGGCTGGCGGGCGGGTTCATGGAGCCGCTGGAGTCGACCAGCATCCACCTGATCCAGCGCGCGATCCTGCGCCTGTTGCGGCTGTTCCCGTCGACCGGCATCAGCCCGCGCGACGTGGCGGAGTTCAACGATCAGCAGCATACCGACATGCTCCAGATCCGCGATTTCCTGATCCTGCACTACAAGGCGACGGAGCGGCGGGACAGCACGTTCTGGCGGCAATGCGCCGCGATGCCGATCCCCGACACGCTGGAACAGAAGATCGAACTGTTCCGCGAAACCGGGCGCGTGTTCCGCAAGAATGAGGAACTGTTCGCGGAAAACAGCTGGGTGCAGGTGATGCTCGGTCAGGGCATCGTCCCCGAAAGCTATCACCCGATCGCCACCAAGCTGCGCGACGACGAGCTGGCCCGCCTGCTGACCGGTCTGCGCGATCATACCAACGCCACGGTCGACAGCCTGCCCGATCATGCCGCCTACGTCGCCAATTACTGCGGCCCGGCGCGTTAGATGGCGAAGCGGCGGCAGGCGGTCACGATCAAACACGTGGCGAGCGACGCGGGCGTGTCGCTGCAAACCGTCAGCCGCGTCGTCAACAAGGAACCCGGTGTCCGCCCGGAAATGGCCAGCCGGGTACAGGCGTCGATCGACAAGCTCGGCTACGTGCCCTCTATCGCCGCGCAGCGCATGGCGGGATCGCGATCCTACCTGATCCTCGCACTCAACGATCGCGAGCGAACGATCGCCGACTGGCGCGCACGTCAGGGTACCGACTGGCTCGACCAGATGCTGCTGGGCGGGATGCTGACCTGCGCCGAGCACGGCTATCGCATGATCGTGGAGCTGGTCGACACGCACAGCGACCATATCGAACGCGAACTGATGGGTGCGATCGCCGCCCTCCAGCCCGACGGCGTCATCCTGACGCCGCCGCATTCCGGCAATCCGCTCATCATCAACCTGCTGGCCGCGCAGGGCATCAGCTTCGCCCGGATCGGTTCGCTGACCGAGGGACCCGGCATCCGCCTCATCATGGATGACACGCGTGCCGCACGGATCGCGACGGAACACCTGATCGAACAGGGCCATCGCAGAATCGGCTTCATCGCAGGCCCGGATGACTATGAACTCAGCGCGTGGCGCGTCGATGGCTGGCGTGAAGCGATGGCGGCGGCCGACCTGGAGGCGGTCGATCTGCTGGGCGACGGGGATTTCAGCTACGCCTCGGGCCGGGCGGCGGCGCAGGCACTGCTCGCCCTCACGCGTCCGCCGACGGCGATCATCGGCGGCAACGACCAGATGACGCTGGCCACTCTGGACGTCGCGCGCGAGCGGGGGATGAACGTCCCCCGCGATCTTTCCGTCATCAGCTTCGACGACACACCCATCATCCGCCTGGCGCGCCCGCCTGTCACTGCGGTGGTGCAACCCATCGCCGAAGTTTCCGCCCGCGCGGTCAGCCTCATCATCGCGGACCTCGGACAATCACCCCATGACGGGGCGCCTGTCACCGTGGCGGCGCAACTGACGTTGCGGGAGTCGACCGCTCCGCCTGTTGCTGTAGAAAACGGCACCTGACTTTTACGGGCAACCGTTCATCGCCTTTGCGAACACGCCCGCATCCTTCCGTACGCGACATACGTTGACATGGATGGCGGCCCCGACTGCCGCGAGGAGTGAAGGCGATGACCCGAACGGGATTGATGACGGTCGTTCTCGCCGTCGCACTGGCCGGTTGTGGCGGCAGCGACGAAGACGCTTCCGCACCGGCGACACCCACGCCGCTGCCTTCGGCCACGACGACCCCTTCGCCTACCCCCGCCCCCTCCCCCACGGTGACCGCCGTCAATCAACGGGTCGTCGCGACGTTCGACAACCCTTGGGCCATGGTGTTCCTGCCGGATGGTCGCATGCTGGTCACCGAGAAGCCGGGGCAGCTCCAGCTTGTTACTCAGGCAGGTGCCAAGGCCCCGGTCGCAGGCGTTCCGCGGGTGGCGTTTTCGGGTCAGCTCGGTTTGCAGGATGTGGTCCTCGATCCCGGCTTCGTCGCGAACTCCCGCATCTGGCTGAGCTACGCCGAACCGGCGACCGGCGGCCAACAACTGGCGGTGGCGCGGGCGACGCTGAGCGCGGGCGGCACACCGCGCCTGGACGACGTCACCGTGATATGGCGGGCGACACCCGCGACGACCGGTGGGCAACTCGGCGCACGATTGGCGTTCGCTCCCGACGGACGGACACTGTTCATCAGCAGCGGAGAGCGGCAGCAGGGCACGCCGGCACAGGAACTGTCCGGAACGCTGGGCAAGATCGTCCGGATCAATCTCGACGGTACGCCCGCGGCCGGTAACCCCTTCACCGCAACGGCGGGTGCGCGGGCGGAGATCTGGTCGCTGGGCCACCGCAACCCCTATGGTCTGGTCTTCGCCAGTGATGGCAGACTGTTCGAATCCGAGATGGGCCCGGCGGGTGGCGACGAATTCAACCTGATCGAGAGCGGCCGGAATTACGGTTGGCCGCGCGTATCCGAGGGCGACAATTACGACGGGTCGACGATCCCCCGCCACGCCACGAACCCGATCTATACTGCGCCTCTCGTCAGCTGGACTCCGGTGATCGCACCGGGCGGCATGATCCAGTATCGCGGCGCCGCATTCGCCGGTTGGACGGGCGATTTCATCCTGGCGGGTCTGGCGCAACAGGGCCTCGTCCGCGTGAGGGTCACTGGCAACACGGCGACCGAAGTCGCGCGCATCGGCCTAGGGGCGCGGGTTCGCGAGGTAGAGGAAGGTCCCGCGGGATCGCTTTGGATCTTGCGCGACGGTAGTGGCGCGGCGCTTGTCGAACTCACCCCGCGCTGACAGCAGGACCTTGGCCGCGCCGGCTAACTGCCTGCGATGACGCGTGGAACATCCGGGGGGATGTGGCATTTTTGAACCATGCGCCGAGCCGGCCCGAGCCGGGTCAATCGCTCATGGATTGGGAGTAGCAGGGTATCGTGTCGATCTCCGTCGGGCGAACGCCGACACATCCGCTCCACCCGGTGCATGCGGTGCTGCTGGGAGGATGCGTCCCCCTGTTCCTGGGCGCTTTGCTCAGCGATATCGCCTATGCGCGATCGTACGAGGTCCAGTGGCTGAACTTCGCGTCATGGCTGATCGCCGGTGCGCTTGTCTTCTGCGGCTTTGCGTTGCTGTGGGCGGTTGTGGAGGTGCTTCGCCGTGATCGTCGTGGCCGACGTCGGCTCGGGTACGCGCTGATGCTGTTGGTGACATTCGTCGTCGGTTTTGTGAACGCGCTGGTGCATGCCAAGGACGCCTGGGCAACGATGCCGGAGGGGCTGATCCTCAGCGCCCTCGTTGCAATCTTCGTCCTGGCGGCGACCTGGCTTGGGTTCGCCGGCACTCGCACGGCGGTGGCGGCATGATGCGCTTTTCCCTCCTGACCGCCGTCGGCCTGTCGATACTTCTCGGGGGCTGCGGCGGGGAGCCGAACACGACCCGCTACGGCGCCAATCCCGGACTGCCGGAGCAGCAGCGTGGCCTGCTGCCCAGCATGAAGATCGCAGACCCCGTCGGCTGGGGCGACATGCGGCCGACCGTACCTCTCGGCTATGCGATCACGGCGATCGCGACCGGCCTGAAAGTCCCTCGGCAGACGCTCGTGCTGCCCAACGGCGATATTCTGGTGGCAGAGGGCAAGGGCGGCGGCGACGCCCCCAAATTGCGGCCCAAGGACATCATCGCGGGCATCATCAAGGCCAAGGGCACGACGTCCGTGAAGGGGGGCGACCGCCTGACCTTGCTGCGCGACGCCGATGGCGACGGCGTGTACGAAGGGCGCGCCGTGTTCGCCGAGGGGCTCAATGCACCCTATGGTCTCGCGTTGCACGACGGCTCCCTTTACGTCGCCAATCAAGCTTCGCTGGTCCGCTTCGACTATCGCGACGGCCAGACCCGGGCGGACGGCGCGCCGACGACGGTGACCACCCTGCCCGCCGCGATCAATCACCACTGGACGAAGTCGCTGGCAATCAGCCCCGACGGACGGTTTCTGTATGTGGGGATCGGATCGAACAGCAACATCACCGAACGTGGCATGGCGGCGGAAGTCGATCGGGCGATGATCTGGCAGGTCGATGCCGCAACGGGTGCCCACCGCCCGTTTGCGACCGGCGTCCGCAACCCGACTGCGCTCGCGATCCAGCCGGGTACGGAAACCCTGTGGGCGGTGGCGAACGAGCGTGACGAACTGGGCCCGGACTTGGTCCCGGACTATCTGACGTCGGTTCGCGATGGAGGCTTTTATGGCTGGCCGTACAGCTATTGGGGCAAGACGATCGACCCCCGCGTCCGGCCCCAGAACCCCGCCCTCGTCGCCACTGCGATCCGCCCCGACTATGCACTCGGGGCGCACGTTGCGGCGCTCGGTGTCGCCTTCTCCAGTTCGGTCATGGGCGGGCGCTTCGCGGACGGTGTATTCGTCGGCGAGCATGGCAGTTGGAACCGCGACGCGCCGTCCGGTTACAAGGTCGTCTTCATTCCCTTTCGCGACGGTCACCCGGCGGGTCAGCCGGTCGATTTCGCGGTCGGGTTCATGGGCAAGGATGGCAAGACGCGCGGTAGGCCGGTCGGCGTGACGCTGGACCCACGCGGTGCCCTCGTCATCGCCGACGATCTTTCCAATACCGTGTGGAGAGTGACGCCTAACCGCTAGCCCCACTGGGGGGACGTCAGGCGCGTACCGGTCTGGCGTTGGCGATGAGGTTGGCGGCGGTAAAAACGATCGCGTCCTCTGCGAAGCCCGTCGCCGTCTGACCCCAACGTCGCATGGCCCATTTTCGAACGGCCAAACCGCCGTACGACGACGCGATCGCCGCACCGACACCCAACGCCGCCCCCGTCCAGCGCCGGTCCGGGTGGGCCAGCGCGGCGCCGGCGAAACCGCTGCTGATCGTCCGGGCGAGCAGGCCCAGCGCAACGGTCCGGTCAGGTGCCGTCTTCATCTTGTCACCCGCCATTTCCGCCGCCGCCATCACGACCGCCCCGGCCGTCGGCACGCGTTGCTTCATCAACCGCGCCTCCGGATTGTCGTACGGCAACGTGTCCCGCTGCGCCGCACCGGCCAGCGCGGCCAATGGCGTCATCGCCCGTTGTCCCGCCACCAGACCCATCAGTACCGACCGCAGCATGTCATCTCCTGTATCGACCTCGCCCTGCGGCAACGGGCGAGCCGCGCAGGCGATCCGTTCCGGGCCTCCGGCGATCGGCTCGACCGCGGCGTCGTCGTCAATTGGCGAGAAAAACGGTCATCGCCGCTGCGAACCGTTGCGGCTGATCCAGCATGACGAAATGCGCGGCATCGCCGATCTCGACCATGCTCAGATCGGGCGTACCCGTGTAGGCGCTGCGGTACAGGGCATCGACTTGGGCCTGCGGCAAGGCATCGTGATAGGGGACGACCACCGTCACCGGCACGCCGATCCGCGACAGTTGCGGCGTGAGGTCCACCGTCAAATCCTCGTACATCGCTTGCGCCGTCACGCGCGGATCGCTGGCGACGGCATAGGCCTTCACCTTCGCACGGGACGCCGGCTTGAGTGCCATCTGGTCGGCGATCGCCTCGGCACCCGCCACGTCCGCAGCTTGACCGTAGCGGCCCTTGATCGCGTCCCGCATCGCCGCGGCCCGCGGCTCCAGCATTTCCGGCGTCATCGTCGGGCCGAACAACCGCCCGTAGAACGGCAACGAGTCCACGATCATCAGCCGCCCGGCATCCGCGGGGTGCACGATGGCCAGCTTCATCGCGATCAGTCCACCCAGCGAGTGTCCCACGATGGCCGCACCCGTCAACTTCTCCCGAGTCAGATAATCGTGCAGGTCGGCGATCACCCCGTCGAGGACGCCGGCGGCGAGATTGCCGCGCGGGTCGTCTCCAGCAAACCCGTTGATCTGGACCAGAATGACGCGGTGGGTCTGCGCCAGGGTCGGTGCGACATCGTCCCATACCGCGCGCGGGCTGGACAAGCCTGGAATGAGGACGACCGGTTTGCCGCTGCCCATTGTGACGATGGAGATGTGCCGCATCTGGATCGCGGCGGAAGCCGCCGCGGCCGGCCGCGCCTGAGGATGTGTGGGGGCGAGCACGGTGGCCAGCGTGAAGATGCTCGCGACGATGCGGAGGGACAGATGCGCAATCATGATGTCATTGCTCCTTGGACCGACTGGTGAACACGTCTTCGATCGCGAGATCGAACAGTTCGGCGATCTTGAAAGCGAGGGGCAGCGACGGGTCGTAGCGGCCCGTCTCGATCGCGTTGACGCTCTGTCGACTGACCTCGAGCAGGTCGCCCAGATGCTGCTGGCTCCACCCGCGGTCGGCGCGGAGCGCGCGGAGGTGGTTGTTCATGCTTCCCGCCGCTCGATCAGCTTGTTGACGCAGCCACCGACGCCCAGCCCGGCGAACCACAGGATCGGCCACGCATAGCCGACCAGATGCGGCAACAGCTCGAACCCTTCGAGAAATCCCCACATTGTCGCGCCGGTCATCGCGACCCCCGTGGCGATCAACGACTGCCGGACGAGCAGCATGCGCTGATACTCGTCCGTTTCCTCGACGAGACAGGCGCCGATGGCCACGAAGAAACCGATTACCGGGAACGCCGGCAAGATGCCGACGATGTAGGCCAGCGGACCGCTGACGAGATGCCGGTCGAGCAGGTAGACCGCCGGAAACAGCAACGTGACGTAGATCAGCGCCAGCAGGATGACGCGACGATTGTAGCGGCGTTGAGCCGGCGAGAAACGCATGTTCGAGCTCCTTCGATTTGATGTGAAGGTAGCTTGTCATGGAAAGCACGCTTTACGTCAAGCGAACTTTCCATTGGTGTTTGAACATAGATGCAGAATCCTGCTCCTTGCCTCCGTTATTCAGGCGCATCGGCGAAATCGGTCGAGGTCGAGAGGGCCGCGTACAGAGCCGCTTGTTCACGCCGTTCCGTTGTCACAGAGTCGATGATGTCGAGCACGTCCCGGCCAACCGCCAGAATGCGGGGCGGTTCGGAGAGGCCGGCGACCTGCACCATGACATCGCCGAACTTCTCAGGGTCGCCGACTTGCGTGCCGTCGATGGGTGCCCAGGCGTCGCGGGCGGGGGTCAGATGCGCGTAATCGTCGATCGACGGATCTGCGTATCGCACCGACGCGTCGTTCAACAGGTCGGTACGGAACATCCCCGGTTCGACGAGGACGACACGGATGCCGAACGGCGCGACCTCCTGCGCCAGCGCCAGCGTCAACCCCTCGACGGCGAACTTGGTCCCGCCGTATGCCGTGCTCTGGGCAAACCCCTGAACGCCGCCGCCGGAGCTGATGTTGAGGATCAGGCCCGAACGTTGCCACCGCATCACCGGCAGAACGGCTCGCAGCACATGCATGACACCAAAGACGTTCACCTGGTACTGCCATTCGATGTCGGACCAGGCCAGTTCCTCGAAATTGCCGAACACGCCTCCGCCGGCGTTGTTCAACAGTGTGTCAATGCGGCCAAATCGTCCGATGGCCGCGGCCACGGCGTCGTGCACCTGATCGGGGACGGTCACGTCTGCTGCGACGATCAGCAGCGCATCCGCCGGAACCCCCTGCAACGCCCGTTCGATCTTGCCGATGTCCCGCCCCAGCGCGACGACCTTGTCGCCGGCCTTCAACGCCGCTCGCGCGGTGCCAGCGCCCAGTCCGCTTCCGGCACCGGTGATAAACCAAACCCTGCTCATGAAACGTCCTCGCTACCGACCGATGTCGTCGGATGCGCTAGTCGATCCTCCGGCGGGCGATAATCCACGCGCGGATTGATGCCGCGATGAGCCGATTTCAGCGTCGTCGAACGGCGAGTTCGGCGAGTAAATCGGCGCGTCGCGGACCGATGATGAGCAGAGTTCATGGGAGCATCAACCTAACCCGGAATTGTCGCCGTTATCACAGGGCCCTAGTTTGGCATCGGTCGCAGCCCGCTGCTCGGCCCCTCGAACCTGCCGCAGCGGGCTCCCGCCCGGATGGACCGTGTTCCCCCACGAGTCCGTCCGGGCACACCATTCAAGATCAGGAGCGCCGGCATGGCCAGCCTTTCTACCGCCCCGGCGGGCGGTGACAGTTCAGGCATCCACGATGTCGCTCCCCGGTGGAGCGCCGTCTATGCTCTCGCCTTGTGCAGCTTCGTCTTGGTGGCGTCGGAGTTCATGCCGGTCAGCCTGTTGAGCCCCATCGCGCAGACGCTTCGGTTGACCGAAGGTCAGGCCGGTCAGGCGATCGCCGTGTCCGGCATCTTCGCCGTCGCCGCCAGCCTGTCGCTGACGGCGGTGCTCGGCACGCTCGATCGGCGGATCGTGCTGCTGATGCTGACCGCACTGCTCGTCGTGTCCGGTACGATCGTCGCGCTGGCGCCCAGCTACGCGATCTTCATCATTGGCCGGGCGCTTCTCGGGCTTGCGATCGGTGGGTTCTGGTCGATGTCCGCGGCTATCGCGATGCGTCTGGTGCCAAGCGCGTCCGTGCCGAAGGCGCTCGCCATCATCAATGGCGGCAACGCCCTCGCGACCGTCGTTGCGGCACCGCTGGGCAGTCTCCTCGGCAGCCTGATCGGCTGGCGCGGCGCGTTCTTCTGCGTTGTGCCCGTCGCTGTCGGGGCGGTGGTGTGGCAGGCACTGTCACTGCCGCGCTTGCCCGCGCAGCATCGGCAGACCGCGACCGGGATGATGATGCTGCTTCGTCGCGCGCCGGTACTGCTCGGGCTGGGCGCGGTCGCGTTGCTGTTCGTCGGGCAGTTCGCCCTGTTCACCTATCTGCGCCCCTTCCTCGAGCAGGTGACCGGCGTCGGACCCGCCATGTTGTCGACGATGCTGCTGATCCTCGGCGTGTCCGGATTCGTCGGAACGATCCTGATCGGGCGCGTGTTGGAAGACAGGCTGTACCGCACCCTGATCGTCCTGCCCGCGATCATGGCGGCGACAGCCGTCGCCCTGGCTGTTTTCGGTGAATCCACCGCAGCTACGGCGGTCCTGTTGGCGATCTGGGGATTGGCGGGGACGTCGGCCCCGGTGGCGTGGTGGACATGGCTTGCGCGAACGCTGCCCGATGAAGCGGAGGCCGGTGGCGGTCTGATGGTGGCGATCGTGCAGCTGGCGATCACGCTGGGTGCGACCGTCGGCGGGATCGTGTTCGACCGCGCAGGGCCCCTGGCCGAGTTCCTCGCCAGCGCCGCCCTGCTCGCGCTCGCCACGCTGGCCGCATTGGCGATCGTACGTTCCCGAAGGACGCTGGCGACCAGTCACGCATGAGACGGGTTCATGACCGCATTGAGCGATCCGCATGCTCCGATCGGGAAACCGTCGCGTTACCAACAAGCAGCATCGTTGATCTGGATCAGGTTCCGGCCGCGGACGCGCGGTTTCGCAAAAAGGAAGACGCTCATGACCGCCGTTTCTGAAGTCGAACTCTCCCGGCGGGGGCTGCTCGCCGGTAGCGCGGCCACGGCGATCGTCGTGGCTGCTCCGGCATCCGACGCCGCCCCCCTGCCGCAAGCCCCCGCGCCCGCGTCGCTGCCGGTATCGTTCGAGGTCAACGGGAAGCGCCGCGAACTGAGCCTCGACCCGCGCACCACGCTGCTCGACGCGTTGCGCGAGCACCTCCAGCTCACCGGCACCAAGAAGGGCTGCGATCACGGCCAGTGCGGCGCCTGCACCGTGATGGTCGACGGCGTCCGGATCAACTCCTGCCTGACCCTCGCCGTGATGCACCAGGGCGATAAGATCACCACGATCGAAGGGCTCGGCACCCCCGACAAGCTGCATCCGATGCAGGCCGCCTTCATCAAGCACGACGGCTATCAGTGCGGCTATTGCACCCCCGGCCAGATCTGTTCGGCGGTGGCGGTGCTCGATGAGATCAAGCGCGGCGTCCCCAGCCATGTCCAGGACGACCTCACCGCCAAGCCCCGCGCCACCAACGTCGAGATGCGCGAGCGGATGAGCGGCAACATCTGCCGCTGCGGCGCCTATTCCAACATTGCCGATGCCATGGCGGACGTCGCCGGAGAGAATGCATGAAGGCCTTCACTTACGAGCGCGCCAAGGATGCCGGCGCAGCGGCACGTGCGGTCGCCGGTCGACCGGGCGCGAAGTTCATCGCCGGCGGCACCAACCTGCTCGACCTGATGAAGATCGAGGTCGAGACGCCGACGCATCTCGTCGACGTTCAGGACCTCGGCTTCGACGCGATCGAGAAGACCGCGGACGGCGGGCTGCGCATCGGCGCGCTGGTGACCAACACCAACCTTGCCGCCGACGCGCGCGTGCGCCGCGACTATGGCGTCCTGACCCGCGCGATCGTCGCCGGCGCCTCCGGCCAGTTGCGCAACAAGGCGTCGACCGCCGGCAATCTGCTCCAGCGCACCCGGTGTCCATATTTCTACGACACCAACATGGCCTGCAACAAGCGCAAGCCTGGGTCGGGTTGCGCCGCGATCGGCGGCTATTCGCGCCAGCTCGGCGTGATCGGCGTCAGCACCTCGTGCATCGCCACCTTCCCCGGCGACATGGCGGTGGCGATGCGCGTGCTCGATGCCGTCATCGAGACGGTCGATGCCACCGGCGCGCGCCGTGCGATCCCGATCGCAGACTTCCACCGCCTGTGGGGCGATCGTCCCGATCTGGACACCGTGCTGAAGCCGGGTGAGCTGATCACCGCGGTCACCTTGCCGCGCCCGATCGGCGGCAAGCACTTCTATGAAAAGGTCCGCGACCGTGCATCCTATGCCTATGCGTTGGTGTCGGTTGCCGCCGTCATCCAGCCGGACGGCACCGGTCGCGTCGCCTTCGGCGGCGTCGCCCCGCGACCCTGGCGCGTCGAGGCGGCCGATGCGCTGCTGCCGCAGGGAGCCGCCGCGGTGACCGCGCGCGCCTTCCGCGGTGCGACGCCGACCGAAGACAATGGTTTCAAGCTGCCCCTCGCCACCCGCGCCCTGGCGTCGGTGATCGCGCAAGCCAAGGCATAACGGCATGAAGTTCGACACCCCCGCAACGACCAATCCGATCGATCGCATGACGGTGGTCGGCCGCGCCCACAGCCGGATCGACGGTCCGCTGAAGACCACCGGCACTGCTGCCTACGCCTACGAACATCCGGCCGAGGTCGCCGATCCGGCCTATGGCTATGTAGTCGGCGCAGGGATCGCAAAGGGGCGCATCCGCTCGATGAACCTCGACGAAGCGAAGGCCGCGCCGGGCGTGATCACCATCGTCACCGCCGCCGACGCCGGCAAGATGGGCAAGGGCAAGTTCAATACCGCCAAGCTGATCGGTGGCCCTGATATCGACCATTACCATCAGGCGATTGCGCTGGTGGTCGCCGAGACGTTCGAACAGGCGCGCGCCGCCGCCGGCCTGATCCGCGTCGACTACACCCGCAGTAAGGGGCAATTCGATCTTGCCGCCGTGGCGGATACGGCCCCGCTGAAGGCTGGCGAGCCGGGCAAGCCCCCCGAATATCGGGTCGGCGATTTCGAACAGGCGTTCGCCGCCGCACCGGTGAAGCTGGACCAGCGTTACACGACGCCGGACCATACCCACGCGATGATGGAGCCGTTCGCCTCGATCGCGGCGTGGAACGGCGATGCGCTGACGCTCTGGACGTCGAACCAGATGGTCGACTGGACCCGCACCGACCTTGCGACGACGCTCGGCATCCCCAAGGACAAGATCACGCTGCTGTCGCCCTATGTCGGCGGGGGATTCGGCGGCAAGCTGTTCCTGCGCAGCGATGCGGTGCTCGCCGTCCTGGGCGCGCGGGCGGCGAAGCGCGCGGTGAAGGTCGCGTTGCAGCGTCCGCTGATGGCGAACAACACAACGCACCGTCCCGCGACCCGCCAGCGTATCCGGATCGGCGCGACCCCCGACGGCACGATCACCGCCATCGCCCACGAAAGCAGCTCGGGCGACCTGCCGAACGGCGGTCCCGAGGCCGCGGTGTTGCAAACGCAATTGCTCTACGCCGGCGCGAACCGCCTGACCGCGATGCGCCTCGCGGTGCTCGACCTGCCCGAAGGCAATGCGATGCGCGCCCCGGGCGAGGCGCCGGGGCTGATGGCGCTGGAAGTCGCGATGGACGAGATGGCGGAAACGCTGAAGATGGACCCGATCGCCTTCCGCGTGAAGAACGATACGCAGGTCGATCCCAAGACGCCGACCCGTCGCTTTTCGCAGCGCCAGCTCGTCCGCTGCCTCGAAGAGGGTGCGCAGCGCTTCGGCTGGTCGCGTCGCAATGCGACACCGGCACAGGTGCGCGACGGGCGCTGGCTCGTCGGCATGGGCGTGGCGTCCGCGTTCCGCAATCACATGAACATGACCTCGGGCGCTCGCGTCCGCCTCGGCCGCGACGGTGTGGTCACCGTCGAAACCGACATGACCGACATCGGCACCGGCAGCTACACGATCATCGCGCAGACTGCGGCGGAGATGATGGGCGTGCCGGTCGACAGCGTCGTGGTGAAACTCGGCAGCTCCGCCTTCCCCGTGTCCGCCGGTTCCGGCGGTCAGTTCGGCGCGGCCAACGCTACCGCAGGCGTCTATGCCGCCTGCGTCAAGCTGCGGCAGGCGCTCGCAACGCGGCTGGGCTACGATCCCGCCGATCTCGCGCTGGCCGATGGCAAGATCACCAGCGGCGGCCGGTCGACCAGCCTGAAACAGGCCACGGCGGCGGGGGACCTGTCCGCCGAAGACAAGATCGAATTCGGCGACCTCGACAAGACGTGGCAGCTGTCGACCTTCGGCGCGCATTTCGTCGAGGTCGGGGTGGACGTCTACACCGGCGCGACGCGCCTGCGCCGGATGCTCGCGGTCTGCGCCGCCGGCCGGATCATCAATCCGACATCGGCGCGTAGCCAGGTGATCGGCGCGATGACGATGGGCGTTGGCAGCGCGTTGATGGAGGAACTGGCGGTCGACAAGCGCTTCGGCCTGTTTATCAATCACGACCTCGCCAGCTACGAAGTGCCGGTTCACGCCGACATCCCGCATCAGGAGGTCATCTTCCTCGAAGAGGCTGACGACAAGGCGAACCCGATGAAGGCCAAGGGCGTGGGCGAACTGGGCCTATGCGGTGTCGGCGCGGCGGTGGCGAACGCGATGTACAATGCCACGGGCGTGCGCCTGCGCGACTACCCGCTGACGCTCGACAAGCATTTCGAGCGGCTGCCCGCGGTCGCATGACGGGACGCAACGTCGCCGACGGGCGCGGGATTTTCATCGGACCCGTCGCTGTCGGCGACGATGTGGAGACGATCATGATGGACACGGCGGCATTGGCGAACGGGACGACATCGGCCCTCGATCAGAACGACTTCACCGCCCCCGGTGGCGTGCAGCACGATGCGGTCCGCGCGGTGATGGCGCACACCGATATGATGCGGCACAGCCGCGTGCTGCTCGACGGCGCCCGCGCCCGTGGCATGACCGTCCTGCATGCACCGATCACGTTCGCAGCGGGTTATCCCGAGCTGCCGTCCGAGCCCTATGGCATCCTCGCCGGGATCGTTCAGTCGAAGGCATTCCGCAAGGATAGTTGGGGAGCGGAGATCGACGCGACCATGGCACCGACCGCCGGCGAGATCGTGATCGAAGGAAAGCGAGGGCTCGACTGCTTCGCTACCACCAACCTGGACTTCATCCTGCGCCAGCGCGGCATTACCCGCGTTGCCCTTGCCGGCTTCCTCACCAATTGTTGCGTCGAATCGACGATGCGCTCGGCCTACGAACGTGGCTACGACGTGGTCACGCTGACAGATTGCACCGCAACGCTGAGCATCGAGGCTCAAGAGGCGGCGGTGAACGGCACCTTTCCGATGTTCTCGCGACCGATGACAGCCACCGCGTTCCTGGCGGAGCATGACGAAGGGGCCGCGATATGAAGTTCGACACGCCAGCCGGGACCACCCCGATCGATCGTCAGACCGTGATCGGTCGGCCCCATCCCCGCGTCGAAGGGCCGCTGAAGACGACGGGCACCGCCACCTACGCCGCCGAACATCACGATCTGGGCGGCGATATCGCCTATGGCTACATACTGGGTGCCGCGATCGGCAAGGGTCGGATCGCCGCCATCGACACGTCGGCGGCCGACGCCGCACCCGGTGTTCGCGCGGTCGTCACCTACCGAACCGCCGGGCCGCTCGGCGTCGGCGAGTTCTATGTCCAGCGAATGCTCGCCGGACCGGCAGTCGATCACTATCATCAGGCCGTCGCCGTGGTCGTGGCCGACACCTTCGAGCAGGCTCGTGCGGCGAGCGCGCTGATCCGTGTCGATTACGCCCGCACCACCGGATCGTTCGACCTCTCCGCGCAGAAGGCCGACGCACCGATCGCACCCAAGGAGCCGTTCGGTGGCCCCAGTCAGATCGTGGTCGGCGACTTCGATCGGGCTTTTGCCGCCGCACCGGTCACGCTCGACGAAACCTACACCGTGCCCGATCAGGCGCATGCGATGATGGAGCCGCACGCCACCATCGCGCGCTGGGACGGCGACCTGCTGACGTGCTGGACATCGATCCAGCAAATGAACTGGGGTGTCCGCGACCTGGCCCGGATCCTTGGCATCCCGAAGGCGAATATCAGGCTTCGCTCTCCGTATATCGGCGGCGGCTTCGGCGGCAAGGGTACGGTACAGAGCGACCTCGTGCTGGCCGCGCTCGCCGCGCGCGCCGCCGGACGCCCCGTGAAACTGGTGTTGCAGCGGACGCTGATGTTCAACAACACCATCCACCGCCCCAAGACGATCCAGCGCGTCCGTCTGGGCGCAGGCCGCGACGGACGCCTGACGGCGATCGGGCACGATAGCTGGTCGGGCAATCTCGCAGGAGGCCGGACGGAGCCCAGCACCATTCCGACCCGCCTCCTCTATCGTGGCGAGAACCGGCTGTTGCGCCGCTATCTCACCACGCTCGATCTGGCGGAGGGCAACGCCATGCGGGCACCCGGCGAGGCACCTGGAATGATGGCGCTGGAAATGGCGATGGACGAGCTTGCCGAACGGCTGGGCATGGATCCTGTCGACTTGCGTATCGCGAACGATACGGCGGTCGATCCCGAGAAGCCCGGCCGCCCCTTTTCCACGCGCGCCTTTGTCGAGTGCCTGCGGACCGGCGCGGACCGGTTCGGCTGGAGCGAGCGGCCTGGCTCGCCTGCCAGCCGACGCGACGGCGATTGGTTGATCGGGTTTGGTATGGCGAGCGCGATCCGGGGCGCCCCCATCGCGAAGGCGGGGGCCCGCGTCCGTCTCGAACGATCCGGCCGGGTGATCGTGGAAACCGACATGACCGATCTCGGCACCGGCAGCTACACGATCGTCGCGCAGACCGCGGCGGAGATGATGGGCGTTCCATCGGACCGGGTGGAGGCGCGACTGGGCGACTCGTCCTTTCCCGAAACACCGGGATCCGGCGGCCAGATGGGTGCAGCCTCCGTCACCGCCGGCGTTTACGCGGCATGCGCGAAACTCCGCGACATCGTCGCGCAACGGCTGGGCTTCGAACGCGACGATGTCGTGTTCGCCGATGGCGAAGTTCGCTCGGCCGGGCGAACGGTATCGCTCGCCTCCGCCGCCCGCCTGGGTGAACTGGTCGCGGAGGACAGCATGGAATATGGCGACCTGTCCCAGCGTTTCGCGCAGCAGACCTTCGGCGCGCATTTCGCCGAGGTGGGCGTGGACCGCTACACCGGCGTCGTGCGTGTCCGACGGCTGCTCGCCGTCTGCGCAGCGGGGCGCATCCTCAATCCCGTCACCGCGCGCAGTCAGGTCATCGGCGGCATGACGATGGGCATCGGTGCGGCGCTGATGGAAGAAATGGCGGTCGACACGCGCTTCGGCCTGTTCGTGAACCATGATCTTGCCGGATACGAGGTCCCGGTTCATGCCGACGTCCCGCATCTGGACGTCGCCTTCATCGATGAGGTTGATCCCACCATGTCTCCCTTGAAGGCGAAGGGTGTCGGCGAATTGGGATTGACCGGAGTTGCGCCCGCGATCGCCAACGCCGTCTACAATGCCACCGGCGTCCGCGTACGCGATTATCCGATCACCCTCGACAAATACCTCACCCGCCTACCCGAACTGACCTAAGCGCTGTCCGCATAGAAGGAACGACCGGTCCGCATACGCCGGGCGGAACAGCGCGGCACCTTTCGCCTTTTGGTCCGGCCACGGCGTCTTGACGATGACACCGTGGCGATCATGGTCGAACGCTGATCGTCTTAAACCCAGCAGCATGTTGCGCCGCCGCCCCGGCAAGCCCCTTCAACAGACTGCGGCGGTCCACCGGACGATCAGAACTCGACCGCTGCGCTGAACCGGAACGAGCGGCCGAGGATCGGTCGCGCCAGGATCGCACCCGTCCCCTGCCCGCCGATGATCCGCGGGTTACCTTCGGTCAGGCCGATCTCGTCGGTCAGGTTGTTGCCCGTGACCTGCAACCGCACGCGCTGCGCGACCTCCACCGACACGCCGGCGTCCAGCTGGTAGAAGTGCGGCAGCACCTGCAAATTCTCCGGATCGGAGAAGCGATCGCCGGTATATTGCAGCGTCGCGAACAGCGATGGGCGGAAGCGGCCGACATCGACGTCGATCGCCGGAGTCACGCGCCACATCCATTTCGGCTGGCGCTGCACCCGGTTGCCGGTGTTGTCGATCGCGCCGTTGCCCGTGAAGAAATCGCGGTACGTCGCATCGAGATAGGTGCCGGCGGCGGTGATGCTGAACCACTTGGTCGGCCGCAGCGCGCCCTCCAGCTCGACGCCCGTCGCCTTGGCGCCGCCGTTGGAGCTGACCGGCACGTTGTTGATGAGCGACGTCGTCGCGAGCCCGTCGAACTTATTGTGGAAGACGGTGGCGTAGAGGTTGGCTATCCCGGTCGAGATCTTGACGCCGCCCTCGTACGTGTCGACCTCCGCCGTGGCGGCGAGGCCGGTGCCGTTGGCGATGTTGTCGGCGCTCGCCTCGCGCAGATTGTCGAACTGCGGAAAGCTGTTGCCGCGGCTGTAGCGGGCGAACACGCCGACCGAGCGGCTGAAGTCGTAATTGACGCCGCCGGTCCACGACCACGCATCGTCGCGGTAACGGATCGACCGCACCGGCCCCAGCACTGTCACCGCATTGTCGTACAGCGTCAGCGGATTGGCATCGAGGTTGACGTTGCCGCCCGCCAGCGGCGTGCTGAGCGTCGCGTCGACCAGATGACGCTGCCACCGGACACCGCCGTCGATGCGCAGTTCGGGCGTGATCTGCAATTCGTCGACGCCGTAGAAGGCGTAATCCTCGCCCTGATAGTTCGCCTGCACCTGGAACGCCGGACCGCTGGTGAAGCCGTTCAGCGTCGCGGTGCGCCCGCCGTTCAGCGTCAGGTTCAGGCGGCGCGCGTTCGGCTCCGCGGCGAGCAGCACCTGATTGCCCAGCACCCACGAATCGCGCGACGTATAGTTCGTGTAGAAGACGCCGCCGGTCAGCTTGTTCGACCCCGCCGTCCATTCGAACGCGCTGTCGGAGACGAAGGACGATATCTTCTTGCGCACCTCCCAAATACCCGCGCGCAGCACCGCCGCGTCCGCGCCACCCGCGACCGCGCCGCCGCCCGTCGCATAGGTCAGCGCGCCGACCGTCGACCCGGCACCGCCCAGCGTCACGGCCATCGCCGCCGCCGATACCGGCCCCTCGACCGGCACGAGGCCGATCGTGTTGGCGTCGCCCCCCAGATAGCTGGTCCGCTCGCGCAAACGCAGCCCGTCGGCGACCTCGTATTCGAAGGTGATGCCGGTGTTGATGATGTTCGCACCGCGACCGTCCGCCAGATCGATGGTGCGCCCCACCACGTTGGTGGTGATCCGCGTATCGCGGCCCATCAGCGTGCCGGTACCCGCGTCGAAACCCGGATAGGCGCTGATGTCGCCGCTGCCGTTCGTCACGATCGGGATCGGCAGCAGCCACGCACCGCGATCGTTCAGGTATCGGGCATAGACCTCGACCGAACCCTTGCCGGCGAAATCGTGATGGATGTTGGCGGTGATCTGGCCGCCCTTTTCGGCGCGGAAGCCCGGATCGCGCAGGCCGTTGCCCTGCGCGTAATAGCCACCGATCATGAAGCCGGTATCGCCGCCGAGCGGCCCGGAGATCCAGGCATCGCCACGCACTTCGTCGAAGTCGGTGTAGGACAGCTTGGCCAACCCGTGCAGCTCGCTGCCGCCGATCCGGGGCACGACGTTGACCGTCAGGCCGGGCTGTCCGTTCGAGAACAGCGAGCCGGTACCGCCGCGGACCGCCTCGATCCGCTGCACCGTCTCGTCGAGGCGGATGAGCTGGGAGTTCTCGAGGAACGACAAGGTCGGCGGCGCGAAGATCGGCGTGCCGGCATATTGAAACGTGACGAACTGCGCGTCGCCGCCCGAGGGATAGCCGCGCACGAAGATGTTCGCGCCGTTCTGCCCGCCCGAGCTTTCCGCCATCACGCCGGGCACCGCGCGCAGGATGTCGGCCGTGCTGTTCGGCGCGGCACGCTCGATCGCGTCGTTGCTCAGCGCCGTGACCGCGAACGCCGCGTCCTGTCGGCGCGTGCCGCCGCCGGCCGTGCCGACCACGATGATGTCCTCGCCGTCCGGCTGGCTGGTGTCGACCAGACCCTGCTCCGGCTCCGCGCGCTGGGCGGCGTCCGCCGTCTGCGTGGCATCCGCGGCGACCTGCGCGAGGGCGGGAGTACCTGCGAGCAATGCGCCCGCGGCGGCACCGATCAGCAGACAGGCGTTGGTTCTGGACGGCATGTTCGTTCCCCTCGATGGTCGTTGGCCAGCTCTCGGCTGATCGGCTCTTGTGAAAATGCTTAATGCCCGGTCTGGGCTTAGTCGATGCGCCGAGCAGCCTGCGACGGCTCAAATGTCGCAAGTGCAGCGTTTTCGCCACAGCCAGGGTGAGCCCGGAGGAACGCGCTGAACGATCATCGCAAACGACCGTTGACGATCCCAACAACGACCCACGTCGTTGAGAAACAAGGAGCGGACCATGAGCGACACACCGACCAACCCCGGCGATCAGGCCGCACCGGGCACCCCCGGCACGGGTGAGAACAGTTGCCCGAAATGCGGCGGCAGCGGCACGATCGATGGCGCGGAATGCACCTTCTGCGGCGGCACGGGCCGGATCGTCGAGGGGATCGGCGGCGCCTGATCCCACCCGGATGGTGCCGACGGGGGCCGCGTTCGCCCGGTCCTCGACAGCGACGATCGATTGCACCTCCATCCGGCCCGTCCGCTCGGCGCTTTTCGCTTTCCGCGCAGGTATTTCTGGTCGAACATGATCGGGTAACCCCGATGGGAGACCGCTCGCGCCGGACGGGTGGCTCGTGGAGAGACCTGATGCGTGGATCGTCGACGATAGCCCTTTGCCTCCTGACCCTCTCGTCGATGCCGACGACGGCGGTCGCGCAGGAAGCGGCAAACAACACCCTCACCGCCAAGGAGCGCGCCGCCGGATGGAAGCTGCTGTTCGATGGCCGCGATCTGGAGGGCTGGACCTCGTATAACGGCGGCGCGCCCTCTCCGACCTGGGCGATCCGGGACGGCGCGCTGGAACTCACCGCGACCAGCGGCACGATGAGCGGCGGCGACCTCGTCACCGCAGAACGCTATGGCGCGTTCGAACTGACGCTCGACTGGAAGGTCGCACCGGGCGGCAACAGCGGCGTGCTGTACCTCGCGCGCAACCTGCCGCAGACGAAGCAGGTGTACGAAACCGGGCTGGAGATGCAGGTGCTCGACGATGCCGGTCATCCGGACGGCAAGATCCCGTCGCACCACGCCGGCGCGCTGTACGACATCACCGTGCCCAAACCCGGCGTGTCGCATCCCGCCGGTCAATGGAATCACGCCCGACTGCTGGTCGAGAAGGGCCGCATCCGCCAGTGGCTGAACGGCACGATGACCGCCGACGTGTCTTATGGCGATGATGCATGGCGCAAGCGGGTCGCCGGGTCGAAATTCGCAAAAATGCCGTATTTCGGCACGTTCGACAGCGGCGTCATCGCCTTGCAGGATCACGGCGAACCGGTCGCGTTCCGCAACATCAAGCTGCGCCCCATCGGGCCAAGCGCAACGGCGATCCGCTGATGACGGGTGCCGCGAATCCGGCTGCGGATGCACCGGTCGACGTCATCATCGTCGGCTCGGGCGCAGCCGGCGGCATGGCCGCGTTCAGCCTCACGAAGTCCGGCCTGCGCTGCCTGATGCTGGAGGCCGGCCGCGATTACGATCCGCAGGCCGAGGTGAACATGTTTGCACCGGAAAGCGACGCGCCGCTGCGCGGCGCTTCCACCCCGGACAAACCGTTCGGCTATTTCGATGCGACGGTGGGCGGTGGCTGGCAGATCGACGGCGAGCCCTACACGATGCGCGCCGGGTCCGACTTCCGCTGGTATCGGCCGCGCATGCTGGGCGGGCGCACCAACCATTGGGGGCGGCATGTACCCCGGCTGGGGCCGTACGACTTCAAGCCGTTCTCACGTGATGGGCTGGGGGTGGACTGGCCGATCGGATACGACGATGTCGCGCCCTTCTACGATCGGGTCGAACGCATGATCGGCGTCAACGGCGGCCGTATAGAGTTGGAGAACCACCCGGACTCGCCCGCCGACTGTTTGATGCCGCCGCCGCGTCCGCGCGTGCCGGAAATGCTCATCAGGGCCACCGCTGAAAGCCTGGGCATTCCCGTCCGCGCCGCGCACACCGCCGTGTTGACGCGCGACATGCCCGATCCCGTTGCGCCGCGCAGCGCTTGCTTCAACGCCACGCCGTGTACCCGCGGCTGCACGATCGGCGCGATGTTCCAGACGACGACCTCGCTCCTGCCGATGGCGAAGGCGACCGGGCGGCTGAGGACGGTCACCGACGCGATGGTGTCGCGCGTCACGATGGCGGCGCCGGGCAAGGCAGCGGGCGTCGAATATGTCGATCGCAAGACAGGCCTGCGCCACCGGGTGACGGCACGCGCCGTGGTGCTGGCGGCGGGCACGGGGGAAACGACCCGGCTGCTGCTCAATTCGGGCGAGGACGGTCGCGGCCTCGCCAACATGTCGGGTGAACTCGGCCGCAACCTGACCGATTCCACCGGCGCATCGTTCCGCGCCTACATCCCCGCGCTCGCTGATCGTCCGCGCTACAACGAGGACGGGATCGGCGGGCAGCACATCTACATCCCCTTCTGGCTCTACAAGGAACAGAAACGCGGCGAGCTCGACTTCGCGCGCGGCTATCACTTCGAAATCGGCGGCCGGTTCGGCGTGCCACCTGCCGAGGCGTTGCCGAAGGTCTGGGGCGCGAAGCTGAAGCAGGCGGTACGCAGCACGTCGGGCGCGACGATCGGCCTGACGCTGCGCGGCGAGATGATCCCCAACAAGGACACGTTCTGCGAGATCGATCCGGCGGTGAAGGACCGTTTCGGCATCCCGGTGCTGCGCTTCTCCTTCCGCTGGTCGCAGAACGAGATCAACCAGGTCGCGCACGGTCGCCGCACCGCGCACGCGGTCTTTCAGCGCATGAACGGGACGATCCTCGATCCCGACCTGCCGCCTGAAAAGATCATGACCGCCGGCGGCGAGATCATCCACGAACTCGGCACCGCACGGATGGGATCGAACGCGCGCAACTCGGTCGTCGACAGCTATGGCAAGACGTGGGACGTCGACAATCTCGTGTTGATGGACGGCGCGATCTTCGCCTCGGGCGCACACAAGAATCCGACGCTGACGATCCTGGCGCTGGCGTTGCGGGCGTCGGAGCGACTGGCCGCGCGCATGAAGACGGGAGCGTTCGCATGACGCCGTCACGCCGTACCACGATGCAATGGATGATGACGGCGGCGCTGCTGCCGCTCGCGCGCTGGTCGCCGGCTGAAGCCGCCGGCATCGGCGGCGCCATACCATTCGACACCGTCGCGCCGTGGCCAGCCGTGCCCGCTGCGAAGCCGGCGACCGGCTATGGCCGCGACCCGAACCTGATGGAGCCCAAAATCGTGTGGCCGCTGACGCTGGACCGCCAGCAACGCGCCACGATCGACCTGCTCGGCGACATGATCCTGCCGCCCGACGACGTCTCGCCCGGCGCGGGCAAGCTCGGCGTCGGCGCATTCGTCGACGAATGGATCAGCGCTCCCTATCCGGTCCAGCAGGCCGATCGCGAGCGGGTGATCGGCGGACTGGGCTGGCTAGACGCACAGAGCCGGGTGTTGAACGGGCAGCCGTTCGCCGCGGCGACGGGGGCGCAGCGTGCCGCACTGCTCAATGGCCTTAACACCGCCGCACCCGTCGGCGGCATGGCTGCGCCGGTCGCGTTCATGGACACGCTGCGCAAGCTGTTCGTGCTCGGCTTCTACAGCTTGCCGGAAGGGAAGGCGGACATGGGCTATATCGGCGATCAGCCGACGCAGGGCCCCTATCCGGGCCCGTCGAAGGAGGCGCTGGCGCATCTCGACCGCGTGCTGCGGGACATGAAGCTGGCGCGTAGCTGACCCATAGGACCGGCGAGCCGGCCCAGCATTCGACGCTCGGGCAGCGTCATCGGAGCGACGGAGCAAGCCCCGTAGAGCCACGCACCGTCAGCGAACCCGGAAAGGCGCTGGCCGCCTCTCCCGCGCTGACTGCCGGGCGCGTCAGGATGTCGACCGCGGCAGCTCCGATCGCCTCGATCGGCTGATGAACGGTCGTCATCGGCGGCCAGACCTGTCGGGCGCCATCGCTGTCGTCGAAGCCGGCAACCGATACATCGTTCGGAATGCGTCTGCCTGGCACAGGTTCACTCCCGCTGCCCGAGGGTATACATCTCCGTCAAAGCAATCACTGCTCGCTAACTCGACATTATGGAATGGCAGCGCGAAATACGGGCATTCCGACTTTCCTCCATGTCTCGGAGAAGCAGTGCTGTTCGACGAAAGCGGAGCGAACGACTCGCAACGGCAGATTAAACCTCAGCGAGAAGGCTTTGACATGAGCGCGGGCGGATCTCACAGACAGCATAATGTCGGTACGATGTCGTGCATCGGTGCTCTTCGTCATCTATCGGCTCGATGATGGACCCCCGCAAACTCCTGTATTTCGCCACGATCGTCGAGCAAGGCAGCTTCAACAAAGCTGCCAAGCTGCTCGTCATCTCACAGCAGGCCCTGTCGACATCAATGGACCGGTTTGACCCAGTCTGGGCGAAAAGGTGCTAGGGTCTAAACTCAATCAGCGGTTTGAAGGAGTGAGACTTTCCTGATTCACCGGTGGTGTGGATCAAGGGAGGTGCGTGATGGCGCTGTTCTGGTTGTCTGATGAGGCATGGGCGGCGATCGAGCCGCATCTGCCGAAGAACCAGCCCGGCGCACGGCGGGTTGATGACCGGCGGGTGATCTCGGGCATCCTGCACGTGCTTAAGGTTGGTTGCCGCTGGTGCGACTGCCCCGCCGACTATGGTCCGTCGACGACGGTCTACAACCGCTTCAACCGTTGGTCGCACCGAGGCTTCTGGGTGACACTGCTCGATGCCCTGGTGGACACCGGCGCGGTGACGAAAAGCACCTCGATCGACAGCACCTACGTCAAGGCACAGCGCGCAGCGTTCGGCGCAAAAGGGGGCGCTCGACGCAGGCGATCGGTCCCTCGCGCGGTGGCTGGACCACCAAGGTCCACGCGCTCACCGACGTCATCGGACGCCCGTACGCGCTGATGCTGACGGCCGGCAACGTCAGCGATGTGAAGGCGGCACCGGCTCTTCTCGAACGCGCCGGGCGCATGCGTTACCTACTCGGCGACAAAGGCTATGATGCCGACCGACTGCGGCGCTCGCTGCGCGACGTAGGCGCTGTCCCCGTCATCCCGGGCCGGCGCAACCGCAAGCGCGCCATTCGCTACGACAAGGACCGCTACCGTGGCCGCTACCTCATCGAGAACGCCTTCTGTCGCCTCAAGGACTTCAGCCGCGTCGCCACCCGCTACGACAAACTCGCCGCCAACTTCCTCTCAAGCGTCGCCCTCGCCACCGCTATCGCGTTCTGGCTCTGATTGAGTCTGAACCCTAGAACGCGGCCTGGCCGGTGTCACGCCGACGCCGCTGGGAGCATTGATGTACGCTCATGCGCGACCGATCCGCGAGGAACTGGGTCGCGCCGAACAGCGGCTGACGAACTAATAGCCTAGAGAAGACGTGATCTCGCTGGGCACCCTGCCCAGTATTGCCATCAGCATACTGCCCAGCGCCGTCAGCGCATGGCGCCAGACGCATGCCTCGCCTTTGTTGCGCGTCGTCGAAAAGAACCACCTCGATCTGCAGCCTTCGGCCATATGCACGGCGCGGTGATCTCTATCGCTCATGGAGCAACGCACAGCTTATCTCATAAGCCCGAGCCAGAAGGCCAACGAACTACCCTGCGAAGCCCACGGCAGGAGGGCCAGTCTTGATCGCTGAATGCCACCGAACCCGTAACACGCCTGAGCTAGGCTTCGGACCTGCTATGACCGAGCTGCCATTCTTCAAGACCCGTAGCCTTGCGATACGCATCGTATCAACTCCGACGAGCGCCATATCCCGTAGTTCAGCTTTCGACGATTACGAGTCGCCGCAGCTGCTGTGTCGAAACTTCACCGCCGCGATATTCCATCTCAGCGCGGCGCTGTGTTACGGCACCTGATTTGACATCATAAACTGACAGGACGACGTCAAACCCTTCCGGTGTATTGCTGGCCGTCATCACAGAAACGATGGCCGCGACGGGCTTTCTGCTTACGCTTAAATCTTCGGGGCGCAAGTATTTTGCCTTTTTATCACGGAGAATGGTATCGCCGGAGGCGCAGACCTTCTGCACATCACAGTCGGCTTTTGCTCCTTTAAGGCCGATAATTATGAATTTGCCGCCGAGCTGATTTTCCAATCCAGATATCAACGCCCACCGCTGGGTAGGACCAAGATCGATTTCATTCGACGTGGGTGCTTGGGCCATTGGTGCCGCAGCGAACGCCACGCTGGCTGCAACGAGTAGGTTGATCATGCCCGATCTCCACAGTGATATAGCTTGCAGCGTACCAGCATCCGACGTTTTGTAAATCGTAGCTTTCGCAGATGAACATCTTCTCAAAGCCATTGTAGATTTGAGAAATCCCACATGACGAGTGGGCAGGCGTTCTGGAGATGCGCGTTGAAGCCGCCTTCGGTGACCTGAACGCGAAAAGGCCCGCGGCAGCGGTGTGCTGTTGCGGGCTGGTTTGGGTCTGTGTGGTGTGTTTTGGTTGCGGGGACGCGATTAAACCGAGACCGACAATCAATCACCGCACACATTTGAGGTTAAGATATTGATCTAACGCCGATAATATCTAGCGTCATTTCGCGATCATATGCAGCCGGCTTTCAAAGCTCACGCACCAGCATCATAAATTTACCAGACCTCCTGTCCTTCTGGTCGACCATAGTCGACTGGCTCGGGAAAGGCTTCCGGCGTCAATTGCCCAAGAAGATGGTCAAGGTCGTCAACCTTTGTCATCGCATGTCGATCAGTAACAGCTACATTCCGTTGCCCTTTCGGCATGGTTGCCGGGTTCTCGGTTCGACCAGCGCCGACGGCTTCGCTTTTACCCAATCCTTCGTTCATCGTACTTCCTTCCTGTCCTGTTGATCCTCACGTCATCGGACCGTCAAAGCGCGCCGGACAGTATCGAGCCTACCGGTTACCAGACATGTTGGACGGCTAGCCGACAGAACGGAGAAACTTTAAATATACAGTATCGCAGCCGACGATAATCCCGCAGGGCAGATGAACGCAGAGGGCCTCTTGCGGATTTCGTTGCCTAGTAAAGAGTAATGGGCCTCGTCCACGTTACATAGCCAAGCGACTCACGATAACGAAAGTCGATCTCACCGCCCTTCCCGCCTTGAAACGCTCAAGCGCGATCTGCTCCTCGTACAGTAGGTCGGCCTACGTTAGCTCGAAATCGTGCGAGCAGAGTTGGTCGAAATCGTTTTTGGACATTACTCTGGCAACAGGGCCGACAAGCGACGTAGCGCCAGAGCCGCGGCCTCGAAGGTTGGAATTTCACTCGCTCCAGCAAAAGCCATGCCTTCGACGAAGCGGCGATATTCGTCGGCATAGAGGGTATCGGTTTCGAGCTTCGTGCACATCGCGACAAGCCGCTCCCGCGGCGGGAGATCGGCGACTGCACCGCCACCGCGATGGCTGTCCGCGATCAGCGTGTCGATCAGCAGTGCTCCGAACCGCCCATCACCCGAAATCGTCGCCTCCAGCGCGGCAAGGTCATGTACATGGCGGATAATAGTCGGATCGTCCTTTTCCGTTCCGCGCTCGCGAACCAGCGCACGCCAGGCGAAGGCGCTGAGCTTGTCGGCGGCTGTTTCCACCGGATCGACACAGGCAATGGAGGCGACCTCAGGCGGAACGCCGCGGAACTGCGCGACAAAAGATCCCACGGGACAATGATGCGGCACAAGCCGCGGCGGCTTTGCCGACAGCTCCGCGAGGATGTGCGGCCGTAATGCGGCATGGCCCTGGAGAACCGTTGGGTAGTCCATCTCGATCCTGATGAAGGCATTCCCGCTGCCTGCTTCGATCTGCAAGTTGGTGAAGCCCGCGGCCTCCCAAGTCGCCGCCAAGTCCTTCTTGAAGCCGCTAAGGGCATTCTTGCGCTGGCCTTGCGACTTGGCGAGAAATGCCTCCGAGAGTGCCAGCTTGAAATCGATATCCTCCGAGAAGCGCTTGATAAGCTGGTGCGCCTTCAGCAACGCCGTGCCGCCTGAGAAGGCCGGCGCAATGTCACTCGTGCCAACGCCAAGCAGAAGCTGGACCGCCTGCACGACGAACCAGTCCTTTTCGACGAACGCTTCGTCGACCGCCAACGCACCCGCGACACGGCCAAGTGTTTCGGCGTCAGGCGCGCTCGAGAACGACATAATTACCATCATAGCCGATCCGGCGGCGAACGCGGTCCTTGACCGCCACCGTCCGACCCGTCGGCACCTGGGTCGAGCGGCCACTGTTGTAGGCAGTCTCGAAGTCCGACGTTACCACTGCCTTGCCAAGCCGGCCGAGCGCTTCGGTCGCTAGCCGCTTGATGCCGACCAGCGGCGCAGGCTTGCCGGTGAATGGGGAGCGCTCTGCCTTGGCATACAGGCCGTAGCCGATCTGCACCAATTGCCCGCGATCCGTCATCTGGCGAAGCGCCCGCCCGACGGCATCATAGCTGCCAAGCTTCGCGAAATCCCCGCGCAGGAACACATTGCGCTTCGACCGACTGATCCTGCGCTCGATCAGATCGGTGATCGTCGCGGCGGATGCGGCTTTTCTGCCGGCGACCTTCCGATAGCAGCCGCGGCCGACACGCACGAGCTTGCGACCCTCAACCAGTTGCCGCAGCGCGCGACCGACAGAATCATAGTTGGCATCGACCGCGAGCGTCGCACGGTCGATAACTTCCCCTTCCGGAAAGCGAGCAAGAATCTGATCGGTCAGGTTCGACACAGCGTTAGCCAAAATACGACGTTTCCGACATGGAGATACGACGACCGGGCTGGTTCTTCAAGGGCATCGCTCATTTGGAACAACCTGCCGGCCGGGTAAAGGACGAGAATGAAAGTCGATGCCGTCATGACCTCGCCGGCGATCGTCTAGTTCAATGTGGGAAGAAGGCCGTTCCGTCCAACCCCAGGGTCGCCGGTGAAGGTCTGGACGTAGAGTTCGGCGACGACGTCCGCAGGTGGGTCGCTGTTCTCCAGGATGATGAACTGGGCAGTTCCCTGCAGGCTCGCCAGATGACGGTAAAAATTCTCCTGGAGCGTCGTCGCGGCAAGATTACGTTCGTCCGCCGCGAGTTCGCCGTGACGTGGAATGCTGAACGGCTCGCGGTAGGTGAGCAACGGGGTATCGAGGGCCAGCACCCCGGGATGAGGCAGGTGGTTCTCCTGGCAGTAGAGGAGCACAGCGACCTTGAACGCCGAATGTAGGATCGCCCGAACGCCCTTGCCATTCGCGCTGCGATCCTTGCCATCGAGACGGATGTCCTGCGTCTGATCGTAGAATGACACGACGGGGTCGCCGGGAAACCTCCACTCACGCAGCACTTCAGACACCTTGCTTGCGAACGCGTGTCCAGTCGGGCCGTCGATCCCCGCCACGAGCTTCACACGGTTCGTGGGACGCGTCGCGGTAATCTGGGAGAGCAGTACCGCGATGCGATCGCGTTCCTCGAACAGCCTGAGCTTGTCGCGAACGAGGTCCCGCGCGGCGCTACGCTGCTCGTAGTCCTCCCGCAGCCTCGACTCATCCGGCCGTACGGCCGCCAGGAGGCGATCCGCCGCGACGATCCGGCGCCGAAGATGCATCAGACCGTGGT
The DNA here is from genome assembly GCF_979253005.1 of Sphingomonas sp. AC435. Lineage (NCBI taxonomy): Bacteria > Pseudomonadati > Pseudomonadota > Alphaproteobacteria > Sphingomonadales > Sphingomonadaceae > Sphingomonas > Sphingomonas sp. AC435. The sequence goes on along the minus strand of NZ_CEEDCJ010000004.1, from coordinate 3,331 downwards.
GATGTAGCGCGCCGTCCCGTTCCAGGTGGGACATCGTCGCCACGAGATCCCTTCTCTCGCGATCAATGCGCACGATCTCGGCGAACGCGGCCGCGCTCGCGCGTGCCACATCCCTTGATCCGTGGTTATGCTGATGCTCTGCCTCGGCGCCGCAGAGCGGACATGGCCGGTCGAGCCTTGCAAGGAGGAGCTGGCCGCCCTGATCGAGCGCCTCGAGACGCTCAACGTCGGACTCGTACACCTCCATCAACCTAGCGAACCGGGCGAGTGTGAGCTCAACCTCGCGTGCCGCCGCGTTGACGCGATCCCCCTCGTCGACCACCCGCCGACGCTCCCGGGTGACCTCGTCGATCCGTCGTTGCCGGAGGGCCAGGTCGCCATGCAATGTGGCGAGCGAGGCCTCGATCCGCTTCTCCTGCGCTGTCAGCTCCTCCCGTGTACTCCCTGCAGCCTCGATCTGAGCGTCGATATCGGATAACCACTCTTCAAGCAGTTCGCGCTGCCCCTCCTGCCGCGCCCTTCGGATCTTGGCCGGTACGACGGCGACGATCGCGGAGTCGTCCCGACCCGTCAGAAGGAGGCGGAAGGCGTTCCTCTCGGCCGTCCCGGTTATGTACTGGCCCGAAAGGATAGGGCTGCGCCCGTCAATGATCGCGCTTTCATCGACGAACACGTAGGGATCGAGTGTTCGGAGCGTAAAGCTCACCTTCTCGCCGTTCTCGTTCTTCGCGACAAGTTTACCGCCGAGTCCAAGGGCATCAAGGATGACGGTCGAGATGTTGTCGGTGCTCCCGTCCTGTTCCGCGGCGAGCGTTCTTCCGGCCAAACCCGGCGCAAGCTCGAAATGCAATCCGTCGTAGAGCCTCAGACCTCCGCCCTGGATACCGCGGTAGAGGGTGACCACGCCCAAAGTGGGGACTTCGAGACCCAAAAGTACCGCGTCGATGCCGTCAAGCTGCTCGATTGCCGGGAGCGGCGTCGACTTGCCCAGCATGAACTGCAGGGCAGCAAGCGTGAACGACTTACCGGTGTTCGAGGCGCCGAAGATGACGTTGGTACCGTCCTCGAAATTGAGGACGCTATCGCTCGATCTTGCGCCGACGAAGGCGAGGTGCCGGAATATCAGGCGATCGGTCATGCGGAGGGCTCGTGGAGCGTGCCGTCGCTCTGAAACTCTATGGTCCACCTCCCAAGACGCTCGTGCACGATGGTGCGCATTTGCTCCTCCGGTATGGGGCCGAACTCCTGGGACAACCAAGCGGCTCGTTCCCTCAGCCGCTGACCGTAGGGCGTGCCCATGAGGTCGATAAAGGAAGGCGCCTCGTCGCCGGCAACATATCGGATACCCTCCTCATCCTCCACGATCGTTACAAGATCGGCATGGACGAGCAGCCGCACGCCCTCGTCCACCAACCGCCTGCGCACCAGGAGTTCGCCTCCGCGAGACGGCAGGTCCGGATGGAGGCTATCGGGGCCGCCGACGTCCGACGTGTGAACGACCAGGTGATCGAACCACGTCAGTTCAATTAGCGTGCACGCCCGCGGGTGCAGGGCATCCAGCACGACGAGCGTCCTCAGCGACGTTTCAAGGGGACTGTTGAAGAGGAGGACATCGTCCTGCTTCTGCGGGCTCACTTCACCCATGGCAACACATCGTCATTCGCGAAATGGTGTATGGTGCCCTGCTTGACCGGGACTCTGGCGTATTTGCCGAGAACGCCTGAGACGGCGACGCTCTTCGCCTCATTCATCACGGCGGCGATCTTCGCCATCGTGTCGTCATGGGTCATGCCATGCGTATCGAAGACCCCGTGGTACATGTCATCATCGAACGCCTTCAGCACCGCCGGCTCCGTGCTGTCTCGATAATAGCGTTTGAACGACGCGGCATCGAAGTACCGCTGACGCTGTACGCGGAAGTGGTCGCCGAATACGGGGTCGACGAGTGCCTCGTCGCTGGACGCGAACGACGGCGCGCCCCGTTCGCCGTATGCCTTGAACAGCTGGGAAACATACCGGGCCTCCTCCGGCTGCACGGCGGCGGGTACGCTGCCGACCGGCGCGGCGCCCGGATCAGCATCAAACCATTTGACGAGAACGGCCTTCATCGCGTCGTCCCGCACGAGCTTCCCGGCTTCCAGCAGCGAGACGTTGCGGAAGTCGTACCCCTCGATGCTCGCCCGGACATCGCTCGATAACGCAATCGTCTGCTTCTCGACCAAGCTACCGGCGCACCAGTCGTCCCACTTCTCGATCAGTCGCGGGCCGATACTGCTAGGTTTACCGATGAGGGCCCTGACGTTGCGCACCGCCCCCCGGGGCGCGATGAAGTAGAAGTGGGCCGGAAGGTTGAAGTGGCCCGCCGAGCTGTGATGAAAGATCTTGCCGATCTCCCGAATGAATTCCGGTTCGCCCAGCCGCTCGAGCAGCTGCTTACACTGATAGTTATCCCAGAGACCATCAAAGCGGGAAGTCGAGCGATAGCCTACAACGTCGCGTCCCATGTCCCCGGCACCGGAGAAGCGGTCGCTGTCGGGGTATCGTCTCCTCATCGACGCCACCCAGTCATCCGTCAGCCGCTCGAGGTCGGTATCGCTGAGGCGATAGATCCATGCCGCATAGTCTGTCGCGCCAACGCTCAATTCCATCCCCTTCGCAACTGCAGGTAGCTCGGAAAGACTTGGAAATTCAATGTGATCTAACTGCTGATCGTCGAATTCCTGTGTATTCTGCGCTCCGAAGGCGCGCCTTATGCCGTGGGGAGCGTCCCCTTTGCCATGACCACGCGCGGCATCCAAGCCTCCTGCAAGATGGTTCTCGACCTTGGTATCCGCGGCCTTCGGGTGATGACTTCCCCGTCCGGTCACCCCGGCGAAGCGTCCTCACGGCCGCGGAAAAGCGCGATCAGCTATCATGCTCAAGGCGTTTAATCGTCTCAAACTGCTAGCGCTGCACATCTTAGCCTCAGGCTTGGCGGACCTTCGCATCCCTGACATGATCGTGCGGGGGGGCTGATCATGAAGCGACTCGCGCTATTCCTCGACGGGACCTGGAACACGGTCGAGAGTCGAACGAACGTCAGCCTGCTACACGACCGGGTGGCGGCATTCGATGGCGCTGTCGAGCAGCGACTATATTACGATTCCGGGGTCGGAACGGCGATGCTGGAGCGGCTCCGCGGCGGCATGCTGGGATACGGCCTCGATAGGAACGTGGTCGATGCCTACGCCTGGCTCGTGGAGAACTACGAGGACGGGGTGTTGATTTCCACTGAGAGCTGACCCGGCGAAGGCATAAATTTCCACCGAGAAGTGACCCGTGTCTCAACCTC